>NZ_JBKFAV010000001.1:0-303168 GCF_053345825.1 Methylobacterium sp. C33D | reverse complement strand
CTGAGCCCGGCGGGCCGGCGGGTCGCGGCGCGGAGGGACCGGGTCGTCCGGGGGGCGCGGCCGAGCGCAACGGACCGGCGGACCGGGGCGGACCGGCCGCGAAGCCCGGGGCCGGTGACCGCGATGCCGGCGACCGCGGTGACCGCGGCGAGCGGGGTGGGCGCGAGCCGCGCGCCGGACCCGAGCGGGGCAACCGCGATGCGGCCGGTCCCGAGCGCGGCGGTCGCGGTCCGGCCGGCGAGCGGGGTGGCCGTGCCGGCGCCCGCGACCGCGGTGCCGTCCGCGGGGCAGTCGGCCGCCTCGACACCCGCCAGCGGACCGAGTTCCGCAGCTCGATCACGCGTCTGGGCGTCTCGCCGCTCCGGGACGTGGCCTTCGGTCTCGCGGTGGGCACGGCGATCCCGCGCTCGGTCAGCCTGCACCGGCTCCCGCCGGCGATCATTGAGCTGGTGCCGGAATACGAGGGCTACGACTTCATCCTGGTGCGCGACGACATCGTGATCATCGATCCCGACACCTACGAGATCGTGGACGTGATCCCGGCCTGAGCGGGCCGTCCCGACAAGGTCGGCGCGCCGGGCGGATCCTCTGCCCGGCGCGCTCTAGCGTCCGCCGTCCAGGAGCTTCGACACCACGCGCGCCGTGTAGTCGACCATCGGCACGATCCGCGCGTAGTTGAGCCGGGTCGGACCGATCACCCCGACGACACCCACGATCTTCTGCGAGCCGTCGCGGAACGGCGCCGCGATCAGCGAGGACCCCGACAGCGAGAACAGCTTGTTCTCCGACCCGATGAAGATCCGCACGCCCTCGCCGCCCTCGGCGCGGGACAGGAGATCGATCACGTCCTTCTGGGTCTCCAGGTCGTTGAACAGCAGGCGGATGCGTTCGAGGTCCTCGACTGCGCGCAGGTCGTCGAGCAGGTTGGCCTGACCGCGCACGATCAGCTGGCGCGCCTCCGTCGGGCCGACCGGGGTGGCCAGCCCGGCATCGACGAGGCGCTCGGTGATCGCGTCGAGTTCCCGCTTCATCGCCTTGCGGCCGGCCTCGATCTCGGCGCGCAACGTGCCCAGGGTGCGGCCCTGCAGCCGCGCGTTCAGGAAGTTGGTCGCCTCCTGGAGCGCGCCCGCCGGCAGGCCCGCCGGCAGGTCCACGAGGCGGTTCTCCACGGAGCCGTCATCCGAGACGAGGATGACGAGGGCGCGCGCCGGATCGAGGCGCACGAACTCGATGTGCTTCAGGTTGACGTTGGCCTTGGTGGTCAGGACGACCCCGGCGCCCCGGGAGACGCCCGACAGCATGGTCGACGCCTCGGCCAGGGCCGAGTCGAAGGTGTGGCCCGAGGCGGCGGCGCGCATCTGCGCCTCGATGCGCGCCTGCTCGTCCTGGCTGACGTCGCCGAGTTCGAGCATCGCGTCCACGAAGAAGCGCAGGCCGAGTTCGGTGGGCAGGCGGCCGGCGGACGTGTGCGGCGCGAAGATCAGGCCGGAATGCTCCAGATCCGCCATGACGTTGCGGATCGAGGCCGGCGACAGCGCCATCGGGAGGATGCGCGCGAGATTCCGTGAGCCGACCGGCTCGCCGGTCGTGAGGTAGCTCTCGACGATCTGCCGGAAGATCTCCCGGGCACGCTCGTTGAGGGCGGCGAGCGCCTGCATCGCTTGGCCGTTCGAGAAGTTGGGACTGGGGTTTGTCACGGGGTCATCCTGTGGTCCGATCATGTCCAACCGTCCCGCGCGGATCAATCCGTACGGCGATGCTTGCCCGCGGTGGCGCGGCGGCCTAAGAGCCCGGCCCTCGACACTCTCGACAGAAGGGGCCCGCGATGCGGCCTTCCAAGCGTGCCGCCGACGAGTTGCGGCCCGTGAGCCTGGAGCGCGCGGTCTCGCGCTACGCCGAGGGCTCCTGCCTCGTCAGCTTCGGCAACACCCGGGTGCTCTGCACCGCCTCGCTGGAAGAGCGCGCCCCCCCGTGGCTGCGCGGTTCCGGCAAGGGCTGGGTCACGGCCGAGTACGCCATGCTGCCGCGTGCGACGCACGAACGCACCCGCCGCGAGGTCGGTTCCGGGAAGCCGTCGGGGCGGACCCAGGAGATCCAGCGGCTGATCGGCCGGTCGCTGCGCGCCGTCACCAACCTCCCGGCCATGGGCGAGCGCCAGATCACGATCGATTGCGACGTGATCCAGGCCGACGGCGGCACCCGCACCGCCGCGATCACGGGCGCCTGGGTAGCGCTGCACGATTGCTTCGCCTGGATGCGGACCCGCTCGATCATCTCCGTCGACCCGCTGCGCGACCACGTCGCCGCCGTCTCGTGCGGCCTGTACAAGGGCATGCCGGTCCTCGACCTCGACTACGCCGAGGATTCGGCGGCCGAGACCGACGCCAACTTCGTGCTCACCGGGCGGGGCGGCATCGTCGAGGTGCAGGGCACCGCCGAGATGGAGCCCTTCACGCAGGAGCAGCTCATCGAACTCCTCGGCCTCGCCCGCGCCGGCACCGAGCGGCTGGTCGCCCTGCAGAAGGAGGCCATCGCGTGAGCCGCCGTCTCACCGGCAAGGTGGTGATCGCCACGCACAATGCCGGCAAGCTCGCCGAGATGCGCGACCTGCTCGCGCCCTTCGGGATCGAGGCGGTGTCGGCGGGCGAGCTCGGCCTGCCCGAGCCCGACGAGACCGGCACGATGTTCGCCGAGAACGCGGCGATCAAGGCGCGGGCGGCGGCCGACGCGACCGGGCTGCCGGCCTTCGCGGACGATTCCGGCCTGTGCGTCGACGCCCTCGACGGCGCGCCGGGCATCTTCTCGGCCCGCTGGGCCGGGCCGGCCAAGGACTTCACCGGCGCGATGGCGCGGATCTTCGCCGAACTCGACCGGCGCGGCGCCGCCGAGCGCCGGGCGCACTTCGTGTCCGCCCTCGTGCTGGCTTGGCCGGACGGGCACACCGAGCTGTTCGAGGGGCGGGTGTTCGGCGACCTCGTCGCCGCGAAGGGCTCCGCGGGCTTCGGCTACGATCCGATCTTCCGGCCCGACGGCCACGAGCGCACCTTCGGCGAGATGAGCGCCGAGGAGAAGCACGGGGTCGACTGGCAGAAGGGGCGGGGCCTGTCGCACCGGGCGCGGGCCTTCGTCGAGCTGAGCCGCGCCTGCCTCGCGCCCGGCGCCTGATTGCCAAACGGCGCGCGGGCGCTCACATGCCCGCCATCATGTCATCGACCGGCCCGGACCATCCGACCCGCGACGCGGGCTTCGGGATCTACCTGCACTGGCCCTTCTGCGCCGCCAAGTGCCCGTACTGCGACTTCAACAGCCACGTCCGCCGCGCGGGCGTGGACGAGCCGCGCTTCCTGGCGGCTTTCCGAGCCGAGATCGCCCACAGCGCCGCCCGCACGCCGGGCCGGACCGTGACCAGCATCTTCCTCGGCGGGGGCACGCCCTCGCTGATGCGGCCCGCGACCGTGGCCGGCCTGCTCGACGCGGTCGCGGCCCACTGGGCGGTCGCGCCGGACGCGGAAGTCACCCTCGAGGCCAACCCGTCGAGCGTCGAGGCCGGCCGGTTCCACGGCTACCGTGCTGCCGGGGTCAACCGGGTGTCGCTCGGCATCCAGGCCCTCGACGACGACGCGCTGAAGACGCTCGGGCGCCTGCACGACACGGCGCAGGCCCTGGACGCCATCGCCCTGGCGCAGTCCGCCTTCGCGCGGACCTCCTTCGACCTGATCTACGCCCGGCCCGGGCAGACGCCGGACCTGTGGCGGGCGGAGCTGAGCGACGCGCTCGCGCGGGCCGCGGAGCACCTCTCGCTCTACCAGTTGACCATCGAGCCCGGGACGCCGTTCCACGGGCTCGCCGCCGCCGGCAAGCTGGTGACGCCGGACGACGAGGTCGGCCGCGCCCTCTACGACGTCACCCAGGATCTATGCGCCAAGGCCGGCCTCCCGGCCTACGAGATCTCGAACCACGCGCGGCCCGGCGCGGAATCGCGGCACAACCTGCTCTACTGGCGCTACGGCGAGTATGCCGGGATCGGTCCGGGCGCCCACGGGCGGCTCGTGACGCCCGGCGGCCGGATCGGGACCGTCACGGAGCGGTCTCCCGAGGCGTGGCTCGCCCGCGTCGAGGCCGGGGGCCACGGGATCGTCGAGACCGAGAGCCTCTCGTCCGCCGACCAGGCCGACGAGTTCCTGGTGATGGGCCTGCGCCTGCGCGAGGGAATCGATCCCGACCGCTACGCGGCGCTCAAGGGCCGGCCGCTGAACGGCAACCGGATCGGCATGCTGATCGGCGATGGCCTGCTGGCGCGCCTGCCCGGCGGCCGCATCGCCGCCACGGCGCGGGGCGCGCCAGTGCTGAACGCCCTGGTCGCCGAGCTCGCCGCCTGATCAGATCGCGGGCTTCGCGAGGACCCGGGGCGCCGGGCTGACGGGCGTCGCGGCGTTGTTGCGGATCTCGTAGACCGCGAGGGACCGCTCGCTCTGACCGTCGGGCCGGAACCGGAACGTCCCGTCGACGCCGGCGAAGCCCAGACCGTTGGTCAGGGTGGTCTCGGCGAAGCGCTGCGAGCCGTAGCGCCGCGACAGGGCCGCGGCGAGCAGCACCGCGTCGTAGGCGAGCGAGGCCACCCGCGGCGGGACGGCGCCGAACCGGGCCTGGTAGCGCGCGCTGAAGTTCGAGAAGCCGACGCGGTCCGGCGCGGCGAAGCGGCCGCCCTGCAGGGCCGGCAGCGCGAACAGCGACGGCTCGTTCCAGAGGGCGGTGCCGAGGGGGCGCACCCGGGCCGGCGAGAAGCCCGCCTTCGTCAGCGCGGCCGCCACGGCGGGCATCGCGTCCGCGGTCTCGGGGATGAACAGCGCGTCGGCGATGGCGCCGGGCCCGCCGATCACCCGCGCCAGCCGCTCCACCGCCGGGCCGGGCGCGCCGGCCGGGTAGCGCTCCACGGCGGCGACGCGCGCGCCCTTCCGGGCGACGACCTCCCGGAACGCCGCCTCGACGGCGTTGCCGTAGGCGGTCTCGGGGATCAGCGCCGCGAAGGATCGTTTCCCGCCCGCGACCGCGTCCTCGACCACGCGGTCCACCTCCGGCTGCGGCAGGAAGCTCAGCAGGTAGACACCCGGGTTCGCCACGGTCGCGTCCGTCGAGAAGCCGATCACCGGCTTGCCGGCGGTCCTGGCGACGGCCGCGGCGGCCTGGACGCTGCCGGCGAAGAGCGGGCCGAGCACGATCTCGGCGCCCTGCCTCAGCGCCTCCTGGGTCGCCTCCCGGGCGCCGTCCGGGCTGCCCCGGTCGTCCTCGACGAGGAGCGTCAGGTCGGGCTGCTGGGCCTCGTCGTAGGCGAGCTGCGCCGCGTTGCGCATGGCGGCCCCCACGGTCGATCCCTGGCCGGTCAGCGGCATCACCAGGGCGACCTTCACCGATCCCGCGCCGATGCGACCGCCGCCCGCGGCCGGCATAGGCGCCGCCGCGGGCGCGGCGCCCGGCGCATCCGGCACCGCGGCCGGCGGTGACAGCTCGGCCTGCGGCCCGGTCGCGCGTCGCGCGAGGTCGCTGCCGACGCAACCGCCGAGCGAGAGCAGGATCGCGCAGAGCGCGGCGGTCTGGGCGGTGACACGCACGAGACGGTCCCGCGCGCTTGTCGGGCGCGCCATGGCGCGTACTCCTTCGGGCAGGCTCCGCAGCCTGACCGGCAGAATCTCAAATGTAAACGCGGCGGCGGGGACTTGCCCCCCGGCCACGCGGCCTCGCCGCGACGAGAGGCGACCAGTGTGGCAAGATCGCCGGCGATGACCCGCAGATTCGACGACCCGGGGCCCGCCGCCCCGACCCGAGCTCCGTCCCAGAAGCTCGCCCCCGACCGACCGCGCAGCACGACCTTCACGGCCTTCGGCCTCGCGAGCGAGACCGAGCCCCTGTCGCCCGGCCTGCACATCGTGGCGACGCCGATCGGGAACCTGCGCGACATCACCATCCGGGCGCTGGCGACCCTGGCGGCGGCCGACGCGGTCCTGGCCGAGGACACCCGCGTCACCCGGAACCTGCTGGCGCATTACGGGATCACGACGCCGCTGCTCGCCTATCACGAGCATTCCAACGACGCGGTGCGCGAGCGGATGGTGGCGCGGCTCACCGCCGGCGAGGCCCTGGCGCTGGTCTCGGATGCCGGGACGCCACTGGTCTCGGATCCCGGCTACAAGCTGGTCCAGGCCGCGATCGAGGCCGGGATCGCCATCACGCCCGTCCCGGGGCCGTCCGCGGTCATGACCGCGCTGGTCGCGGCCGGCCTGCCGACCGACCGCTTCTTCTTCGAGGGCTTCCTGCCGCAGAAGGCCGGAGCGCGGCGCAACCGCCTGGAGGCGCTGGTCCAGGTTCCCGGCACCCTGGTCCTGTTCGAGTCGCCCCATCGCCTGCCCGACATGCTGGCGGATTCCGCCGCGGTGCTGGGCCCGAACCGGCCGGCCGCCGTGACCCGCGAACTCACCAAGCTCTACGAAACCATCCGGCGCGATACGTTGGGCAGCCTGAGCGCGCGCTTCGCCCAGGAGGGACCGCCGAAGGGGGAGATCGTGGTGATCATCGGTGCGGCGACGGCGCCGGAGCGCAGCGCGGATACGGATGCCGCCCTCGACGCCCTGATCCTCGCGGCGCTGGAGCGGCACTCGATCAAGGATGCCGCCAGCCTCGTTTCCGACGAGACCGGGCAGCCGCGCCGCCTCGTCTACGCGCGGGCGCTGGCGCTGGCGCGGGACCAGAAATGAACGGCGCTTCGCCGGACCGGGCTGGCCGGCGCCGGGCCGCCTATCGGCTCGGCCACCGGGCCGAGTGGCTGGCGCTCGCCGCGCTGATGCTCAAGGGATACTGGCCGATCGGGCGGCGCGTCAGCGTCGCCGGCGGCGAGATCGACCTCGTCGTCCAGCGCTGGAACACCGTCGTCTTCGTGGAGGTGAAGGCTCGGGCCAAGCGCGACGACGCGCGTGAGGCGATCGACGCCGCCAAGAGGCGGCGCTTCTCCCGCGCGGTCCGCGCCTGGATCGGGCGGAATGCTTGGTGCGCCGGGGCGACCTTCCGGGCCGATGCCGTGTTCGTCGGATCCCGCGGCTGGCCCGCGCATGTCGAGCGGGCCTTCACCATCGAGGGGCTGTGACCGACGGGGGGATCCCGTGGGCGCGCGTTCTGCCGGCCTCAGGCGCGGGCTGCGCGGATCGCCCCGATCAGCGTGCGCTTCAGGTCGGCCTGGCTGAACGGCTTCTGCACGACCGGCCTGTCGCGGAACGGCTCGCGGATGCCGGCGCCGCCGTAGCCGGTCGAGAACACCAGCGGCAGGTCGCGCTTCGCGATCGCCTCGGCCACCGGGTAGATCGGCTCCCCCGCCACGTTCACGTCGAGAATGGCGACCTCGAACGCCTCCTGCGACGCCATCTCGAGCGCCGAGGACAGACGCGCGGCCGGCCCGACCACGGCACAGCCGAAATCGAGCAGCATGTCCTCCAGCAGCATCGAGATCGCGGCCTCGTCCTCGACGACGAGAACACGGACGCCGTTGAGGACGTCGTCGTTGGGGTCAGCAATCACGCCGGGCCGTCTTCCCTTCGAATGCCCCCGTCGCCGGGGATCTTGCCATGCGGCTGGTCAAGCCTTGCGCACCGCGTGAGCAGCGTCCGGACGGGTGAACGCGGCCCGAGGGTCAGCCCGCGAGACAACCTGAGGCGTCGCCCGTAATGCGCAATGTGTCAAGCATTCCCGGCCCGTTCCGGCACCCAGACCGGGCACTATGTTAACCGATGATACATTTTTGTGCTGACGGCTTCGCGAGGGCAGCCGGGGCATCCGCGGACGCCCGCTCAGTCGTCCTTGAAACTGACCTTGGCACCCCGTGTCACATGCGCGGCGAGGTCGCGGGCATTCCAGTTCGTCAGGCGGATGCAGCCGTGGGACTCGGTCTTCCCGACCTTCTCGGGCTCGGGCGTCCCGTGGATCCCGTAGCTGGGGATCGCCAAGTCGATCCAGACCAGTCCGACCGGGTTGTTGGGGCCCGACTGGATGGTGAATTTGTGCTGCGCCTTCACGCCCTTGAACGCGTATTTCGGGTTGTAGGTGTAGTCGGGGTCGAACGCGACGCCCTTCACCTTGGTCTCGCCGCTCGGGGCCGGCTTCTCCGCACTTCCGATCGACGCCGGATAGTAGGCCACGAGCTTGCCGTCGGCGCCGTAGGCGCGGACGTCGCGGCTCGTCTTGTCGACCTCGATGCGCTCGACCTTCGGCTCCTGGGGCAGGTCCTTCCCCTTCGGCTTGTCCGTGCCCATCGGGTCGACCGCCGCGACCGCGATCGTCGTGCCGGCCTTGTCGAGGGGCTTGCCGGGATTGAGCGCGCTGACGAGGTCGCGGCTCATGTGGAAGCGCTCGGCCAGCATCTCGCGCGGGTTGGTGTAACCCAGCGTCTTGAGCTCGGCCTGCGCCTCCATCTTGGGCGGGATCCGCTCGACGTAGGGGCCGGCGGCGTCGGCCTCGGTGAGCGTGTAATCCGTGACGGCCGGCTTGTCGCTGGTCGCCTGGAGCTTGTCCCAGACCTCGGGCGTCAGGTCCTCGCTGGCGGGCAAACCCTGCGCCACCGCGAAGGCCGACAGCGCGTGCCGGTAATTGTCGCCGTTCCGGCCATCGATCGCGCCGGGATAGAAATGCGCCCGGTCGAGCAGCACCTGAGCCTTGACGATCAGCGGGTCGGGCCTCTCCTCCGACGACTTGGACCGCCGCTTCTTCGCGTCAGGCTTCGCACCCTCGGTCTTGCCGGCGCCCGGCTGGTCCAGGGTCGCCGCGTTCACCGTCTCGGCGGTGAGTGCCGGCGGAGCCTTCTCGGCCTTCTGAGCCTTGCCGCTGCGCGCCGCCGCGCCGTGCGCGGCCAGACAACTGGCCAGGAGTGCCGCGCAGATCGGCCGCCAAGGTTTCGGGGTCATCGCCGTCGTCGTTCCGGGGAGCGGACGCGCTCCAGAGCCGAGAAATGCCGGACCTGCGGGAACGTTCCACACTGTTCTACTGGCACAGGCGATGGCCGGCGTTCCGCTCGCGCTCGTCGAGGTGGAAGTGGTTGGCGTGGGCGGCGTTCGAGCCCGGCCCGAGGACCGTGCGGAAGAAGCCGCACGCCTTGGCGCGCACCGCGCCGAGGAACTGTGCCTCCTCCGACCCCTCCGGCATGGCCTTCACGGGAATGCTCGCGCGCCCCGCGAACGCGAAGCCCATGATGTCGGCGGCGTTGGCGAAGGCGTGCTCGCTGAGCTTGGCGTCGACATCGTGGTTCTGCCCCCGGCAGACGTAGGATCCGCCGAGTTCGAGCGCGGTCAGCGAATGCTTCAGCGTCCGGTCGGCCTCGACCTGCACCTCCGTGACCCAGCGTGCCAGCGCCTCGGCAGTCCGGCAGGTCAGCGTGGCGCCCTGCGGGAGCGCCACCCCGTCGGCGAACTTCGTCACCTTGAGCGGCAACGGTGCGGTGCACTGGCCTTCGGAGATCGGCGGAAGCGGCTCGAAATCGACGCCGAGGCGCTTCAGGCGCGTCCGGCAGGCGGTATCGTCCGGAGGCGTCACCTTGAGCGCCAGGGCGGCCGCGCCCGACAGCTCCGGCGGCCGCTCGGGCGGTGCCGGAGGCGGCGACGGCAACTCGGGCTTGGCACCCTCTTTCCCGGTGTCCTTGCCGGTGTCCTTGCCGGTGTCCCTCCCTGCATCCTGCCCGGCGCCCGAAGGTTTCTCGCGGCCGGGATCCTTCGGCGGCTCCCGGACCGGCTCCTTGGTCGGCTCCGCGGGTGCCGGCTTCAGTTCCGGCGGGCGCGCGGGCGGTGTCGGCGGAGCCGGCTCCGCGGCGGGCGGCTTCAGCGCCTCCGGACGCTCCGGCGGCAGGGGCGGGGGCGTCGGCACCGTGGCCGTCGGCGCTTCGACGGCGCGGACCGGTGCGGCCGGGACGGCGAGCCCCGCGGCGAGGGCGCCGCCCGCGAGCAGCATCGCGGGTCGGAGGGTCGACAGGCAGCGTCCCGGCATGGGGCCTCGAAGCGTGGGCGTTGGCCTCTACAACGGGCGAGACGTCATTCGGATCGCCCGGACCCGGTTGACGGCCGCGCCGATCGGGCCACTGTCTTCCGGATCGCGCCGGCACACCCCATGTCGGCGCACCGGCAGCGCGAGCGAACGCGCGGCCGCGCGGATGTCGATTCGAGGACTGTATGTCGGACGCAGCTGATGCCGGGCTCCCGAGCCTGTCGCCGGACAATCCCTTCCGCGAAGGGCAGTGGAACACCCCGCACGGCCTGCCGCCTTTCGAGCGGATCCGGCCGGAGCACTACGGACCCGCGTTCGACGCCGCGCTCGCCGTGCACGATTCCGAGATCCGCGCCATCGCGGACCAGACCGCGCCGGCCACCTTCGGCAACACCGTCGCGGCGATGGAGCGGGCCGGCCTCGCCCTCGAGCGCGTCGCCGGCGTGTTCTACAACTTGACCGGCAGCCACACGAACCCGGAGCTGCAGGCCATCGAGCGGGAGATCGGCCCGAAGCTCGCGCGTCACGGCAGCGCCATCTACCTCAACCCCGAGCTCTGGGCCCGGATCTCGGCGATCGACGCCGAAGGACTGGATGCGGAGGAGCGCCGGGTCCTCGACCGGTATCGGATCCGCTTCCGGCGGTCGGGGGCCGATCTCGGGTCCGCCGACAAGGCCCGGATCGCCGAGATCGCCGCGCGCATGTCGGAACTCGGGACGACGTTCAGCCAGAACCTCCTGGCCGACGAGAGCAGCTTCGTCCTGCCGCTGCAGGGCGAGGAGGACCTGGCCGGGCTGCCGCCGTTCCTGCGGGCCGCGGCCGAGAGCGCCGCGAAGGAGCGCGGCCTCGACGGGCACGTCATCACCCTGTCCCGCTCGCTGATCGAGCCGTTCCTGGTCTGCTCGACCCGGCGCGACCTGCGCGAGCGCGCCTACGCGGCCTGGACGCGGCGCGGCGAGAACGGCGGCGCGACCGACAACCGCGCGATCATCGCGGAGATCATCCGCCTGCGCGCCGAGCGGGCGCGGCTCCTCGGCTTCGAGAGCTTCGCGCATTTCGCCCTCGACGACACGATGGCGGCGAGCCCGGACGCGGCGACCGGCCTGCTGCGGGACGTGTGGACCCCGGCCCGGGCGCGGGCGGCCGAGGAGCGCGACCGCCTACAGGCCACGATCCAGGCTGAGGGGCACAACTTCGCCCTCCAGGCGCACGATTGGCGGCACTACGCCGAGAAGGTGCGGCGCGCCGAGCATGACCTCGACGAGAGCGAGATCAAGGCGTACCTGCCCCTGGAGCGGATGATCCAGGCGGCGTTCGACACGGCCTCGCGTCTGTTCGGCCTGACCTTCACGGAACTCGCCGACGTGCCGCGCTACCATCCCGACGTCCGGGTCTGGCGGGTCGGCAATCCCGACGGGTCCGAGGTCGGCCTGTTCCTGGGCGACTACTTCGCCCGCGCCTCGAAGCGGTCCGGTGCCTGGATGAGCGCGTTCCGCTCGCAGGAGCGCCTGAACGGGACGGTCACGCCGATCATCGTCAACGTCATGAACTTCGCCAAGGCGCCCGACGGCGAGGCCACGCTGCTGTCCTTCGACGACGCGCGCACGCTGTTCCACGAGTTCGGCCACGCCCTGCACGGCCTGCTCTCGGACGTGACCTACCCGCTCCTGTCCGGGACGGCCGTGTCGCGGGACTTCGTCGAGCTGCCCTCGCAGCTCTACGAGCACTGGCTCGAGCAGCCGGAGGTGCTGCGCGCCCACGCGCGCCACCACCGCACCGGCGAGCCGATGCCCGACGCCCTGCTCAAGAAGCTGCTCGCCGCGCGGACCTTCAACCAGGGTTTCGCCACGGTGGAGTACACGTCCTCGGCGATCGTCGACATGACGCTGCACCTCTCGGCGGAGGGCGAGGGCGGCCTCGACGTGCCCGCTTTCGAGGCCGAGGCGCTGCGGCGGATCAGCATGCCGGCCGAGATCGGCATGCGGCACCGGACGCCGCACTTCGCCCACATCTTCTCGGGGGACGGCTACGCCGCCGGTTACTACAGCTACCTCTGGTCTGAGGTGCTGGACGCGGACGCCTTCGACGCGTTCCGCGAGGCCGGCGACATCTTCGATCCGGAGACGGCGAAGCGGCTGCGGACCTTCGTGTACGGGGCCGGCAACCTGCGCGACCCGCGCGAGGCCTACACGGCCTTCCGCGGGCGGATGCCGAGCATCGAGCCGCTCCTGAAGAAGCGGGGGCTCGCGGCCTGAGCGACGGGCGTACGGTAAGGGTTTCGTAAACAAACGTCCTTAACGAACGCTTGCAGCGCGACGCGGCGTGC
The DNA here is from genome assembly GCF_053345825.1 of Methylobacterium sp. C33D. Classification (NCBI taxonomy): domain Bacteria; kingdom Pseudomonadati; phylum Pseudomonadota; class Alphaproteobacteria; order Hyphomicrobiales; family Methylobacteriaceae; genus Methylobacterium; species Methylobacterium sp. C33D. Next base: position 290,831 of record NZ_JBKFAV010000001.1, on the reverse strand, counting down.
GGAGTTCGGGGCGATGACGAAGATCGAAGCCAAGCAGGGCGTTTCCCAGGGCATCTCGCCGGCCGACCTGCTCAAGGCCGCGGTGACCGGCAAGAGCGACGCCGCGGCCGCCGCGATCGAGACCGCGGCCTCGCCCGCCGGCGGGACGTTCTCGCTGGCCGCGCTGTCGCGCCTCGATCCGAAGCGGTTCGCGGTCCCGGGGGCGACCCTGGCGCTCGGCGTCCTCCTGGGCGGGGGCGTGATGGCGCTCACCCGCCCCAACTCGGTCCGGCCCGACGCACTCGCGGCCCTCGAGACGACGATCGATGCCAACCGCACCGAGACCGTGCGCCTCGCGGCCGACATCGCGCAGCTCCACCGCGTGCTCGCCGAGCTGCGCGCCTCCACCGACGTGGCGCGGAAGGAGGCGGCGAGCCGCAGCACCGCCCTCGGCGAGCGCCTGGCGCAGGTCGACAAGGCTCTGAACGGAAAGATCACGGCCCTCGGCGAGCGGCTCGATCAGGCGGAGCGCGACCACAACACCCGCCTCAGCGGCCTCGCGGCGCAGCTCGACCGCCGCGCGGCCGCGGCTCCGGCCGCCGCCAAGGCGGAGCCGACCCAGACCGGGAGCATCGGGGAGCCCGCCCGCGCCGTCGAGGCGAAGCCCGAGGTCAAGGTCGCGGACGCCAAGGTCAGCGAGCCCAAGTCGAAGCCGGCCGCGGCCGACAAGCCGCCGGTGATCGAGGGCTGGGCCCTGCGGGACGTCTACGAGGGCACCGCGATCCTGGAGAACCGCCGGCGCCGCCTCGTCGAGGTCGCTCCGGGCGACGTCATCCCGGGCGTCGGCCGAGTCGAGGGCGTCGAGCGCCACGGGCGTGAATGGGTGGTGGTGACCCGTCAGGGTCTCGTCACGGCGCAGGCCTGGTAGGCGAGAGCGGCGCGTCTCAGCGGCCCGTGATCCCGGTCGGCGCCAGCTCGCGCGGCGCGATCGGGAAGCGCGGCTCGATCGTCATCGGATCGGCGAGGGCCGCGGCGCGCTCCGCCCGCCGGCGCCCGTGCCGCAGGGCCCGGGTCTGCGCCGCGCGGGTCGGGTGCAGGATGGCAGCGAGCAGGGACTGCCCTTCGAACTCGCTGTCCAGATTCTTGGCTTCGAAGACGGGCATGGCCGGCCTGCTTGAGTGCGGTGCCGGACACTGCCGAAGGCGTCGGTCCGGGCCACATCCCCAATAACGGGGATCGCGTGGACAGGTTCCGTCAAGCTTTCGCTCCGCAACCTCTTTTTTACTTTCGTCCAGGCGTCACCCGAATGCAGTGCGGCCGCGCACACCGGCCCGCGGTCAGACGAACTGGTTGAGCCCCGGGATCGAGCCGATGATCGGACCCATCGCGTCCTCGCCGACCTTCTCGCGGCCGAAGGCGAACAGCTCCTGGCCGAGGGGCTGCATCTGACCCATCGGCACGCCGGCGGCCATCAGCTTCTGGCCGAGCGCCATGACACCGCCGCCGCCCATCATGCCGCCGAGCATGCCCATCAGGCCGCCGCCGCCGCTCTCGCCGGCGTTCGACTCGGCGATCAGCGCCTCGGAGCCCGGCAGGGCCGCCAGCAGCTGGCCGACCTCGGCCGCGGGCCCCTCCTTCTGCAGGAAGGCCAGGATGTGCCCGATGGCGGTCTGAGCGGTCGCGGCGTCGAGCCCGGTGCGGGTGGTGACGCGGGCGAGCAGTTCTTCCATGGTGATGATCTCTTCGGAACGCTTCCAGACGTCCTTCGACTCTGAGGCGTCGGAAATCAAGCGCGCGGCATCGCTTCCCAGGAAAACTCACCGGTTACAGCGGGCACGGTGCCGCAGCGGGCAACCTCGCCAAGGACCGCCCCTTCCGGTAGACCCTCGGTCAGTCTTGAACCGTTCCAGGCCGCCGGGCCGGGCCATCCAGGGAGTTGCCGGACCATGCGGGTCGGCCTGTTCGTGCCGTGCTACGTCGACGCCTTCGAGCCCGAGGTCGGGATCGCCACCCTGGAGCTCCTCGAGCGCCTGGGCTGCACGGTCGAGTATCCGTTCGACCAGACCTGCTGCGGACAGCCCATGACCAACACCGGCTGCCACGCCGAGGCCGCGGCGACCGAGGCGCTGTTCGTCAAGAACTTCTCCGGCTTCGACTACGTCGTCGCCCCGTCGGGATCCTGCGTTCATCAAGTGCGCGAGCACCTGACGGCGATCCCGCAGACCGACGAGGTCCGCCACGTCCGCGCCAGCACCTACGAGCTGGTGGAGTTCCTGCACGACGTTCTGAAGGTCGAGGACCTGCCCTGGGCGAACTTCCCCCACAAGGTCGCCTATCACACCAACTGCAACGCCCTGCGGGGCATCCACCACGCGCGGCCGAGCGAGCTGGTGAAGCCCTACTACTCGAAGCCCCTCGACCTGCTGCGCCTCGTGAAGGGCGTCGAGCTCGTCGATCTCGCCCGGCCGGACGAGTGCTGCGGCTTCGGCGGCACCTTCTCGGTGTTCGAGCCCGCCGTCTCGGCCAAGATGGGCTACGACAAGGTCGCCGATCAGAACCGGGCCGGGGCCGAATACGTCGTCTCGGCGGATTCCTCCTGCCTGATGCACCAGAAGGGCTGCGCCGAGCGTCTGGGATTGCCGCTCAAATACATCCACATCGCGCAGGTGCTGAACGGAGCCGCCGCATGAGCGCCGAGGACCTCAACCCCCGCGAGCGCGAGGGCGTCATCCACCCCGAGGTGCGGGCCGGCCACGACGAGAGCGAGCGGGCGCCGGACGGCCGGCGACTCCAGCACGCGGAAGCCGCCTCGAAGCCGATCCGCGCCCCGCGGACGCGGGAGCCGCAGCCCCGCGGCGCGAAGATCCGGGGCGACCGTCCGATCAACCAGTCCGAGGCGGCCGAGCGCTTCCTCGCGGCGCCGCTGCACCAGGCCGCCCACGACGAGCGCCTGTGGGACCTGCGCAAGAAGCGCGACGCCTCCGCGCACGGCATCCCGGAATGGGAGGAGCTGCGCGAGCTCGCCTCGCAGATCAAGACCCACACGCTGAGCCACCTCGACCGGTATCTCGAGCAGTTCGAGGCGGCCGCGAAGGCCAACGGCGTCCACGTTCACTGGGCGAAGGACGGCGCCGATCACAATCGGATCGTGCTGGAGATCCTGCGGAGCCACGGCGCGAAGACGCTGGTGAAGTCGAAGTCGATGCTCACCGAGGAGTGCGGCTTCCGCCACCACATGGCGGCCAACGGCATCGAGGTCATCGAGACGGATCTCGGCGAGCGGATCCAGCAGCTCGACAACGAGGAGCCGAGCCACGTCGTGGCGCCGGCGGTCCACAAGACCCGGATGGACGTGGCCGAGGTCTTCGCCAAGACGCTCGGCACCGATCCGGACAACGACGACGCGCACTACCTCGCCGAGAGCCAGCGCGAGACCACCCGGCCCTACATCCTGAAGGCCGATGCCGGGATGACAGGCTGCAACTTCGCGATCGCCGAGACCGGCTCGGTCGTGACCTGCACGAACGAGGGCAACGCCGACCTGTCCGGCAACGTGCCGCCGCTGCAGATCCACTCCATCGGCATCGAGAAGATCATCCCGAAGGTCGAGCATCTCGGGGTGTTCATCCGCCTGCTGTCGCGCTCGGCGCTCGGCTCGCCGATCACCCAGTACACCTCGCATTTCCGCGCGCCCCGCAAGGGCACCGAGATGCACATGGTTCTGGTCGACAACGGCCGCTCCGAGCGCCTCGGCATGGAGGAGTTCTGGACCTCCCTGAAGTGCATCCGCTGCGGCGCCTGCATGAACACCTGCCCGGTCTACCGGCGCTCGGGCGGCCTCTCCTACGGGGCGACCTATTCGGGGCCGATCGGGCTGATCATCGATCCGACCTTCAACAAGCGGAAATACTCGACCCTGCCGTTCTCCTCGACGATGAACGGCTCGTGCACCAACGTCTGCCCGGTGAAGATCAACATCCACGAGCAGATCTTCGCGTGGCGGAAGGTGCTGGTCGAGGAGCACCGGATCCCGGCGCTCAAGCAGGGCATGATGAAGGCCGCGGGCGCCGTGCTCGCGCGCCCGGCCGCCTACCGGGCGGCGATCGGCGCGGCGGATTCGGCCCTGAAGGTCCTGCCGCGCTTCGCGGTCTACAACCCACTTAATACGTGGGGGAAGAAGCGCGAGATGCCCGACGCGCCGCGCCAGACCTTCCACGCCTGGTACAAGCAGAATCGCATGAAGGACACGGGTCGATGAGCGCCCGCGACGCGATCCTTGAGGGCATCCGCAGGAACCGGCCGGCCGGCGACTTCCCGCTGCCGGAGGTGCCGCTGTTCGCGCCGCTGGTCGGCGAGGATCTGGTCGCCGAGTTCGGCGAGCGGCTGAAGCGCATGGGCGGCCGCGTGGCCGAGCCCGGTGCCGGCGACGTCTTCGCGGGCGTGCGCGAGCGCCTCGACGCCGCCAAGGTGATCGCCTCGGCGGTCCCCGAACTGACCGGCAACCGCGACCTGCGGGGCGTGCGCGCCCCCCAGGAGGTCGAGGACGTGGACGTGGCGGTGGTCCGGGCGGTGTTCGGCATCGCCGAGACCGGCTCGGTGCTGTTCACGCAGGACCAGCTGATCGTCAACGCCGTCGCCTATCTCGCGCAGCACCTCGTCGTGCTGCTCGACCCGGCCGACATCGTGCCGAACGTGCAGGCGGCCTACCGCCGGCCGGAATTCGGCCGCTCGGCCTACGCGGTGCTCCATACCGGCCCGTCGGCCACCGCCGACATCGAGGGCGTCCTCATCCACGGCGCGCAGGGCGTGCGCTCGCTGACGGTGGTGCTGCTCCCGAGGGATGCCGCCGAGCGCGGCTGAGACCGGCTCCATCGCTCCAGCCGTCTTTGCCCGCGCAGCGAAGCAACCTAGGTACGCGCCGCCCTGGGTCGCTTCGCTGCGCTCGCGATGACGGCGGAGCCGTCGGCTGCGCGCGGCGCCCCTGTCGCGGCCGCAACTCCCCGATCGAGCCGGAACTGACGGTCGGGCGCGCCCCTTGCTTGGACGGCGGATGGGCCGTCATCCGGCAAGGAGATCCGATGCGCTACACCCTCGGTTGCAGCCTGTCCTACAACATCCTCTCGGACACCACCTTCATCTTCAATCTGGAGGTGGCGAAGCTGAAGAGCGTCGAGATCCTGAGCGAGAGCCTGGTCCTGACGCCGAACCTCAAGCGCGATCTCTACACGACCCCCGATCTCCAGAACCGCTATCTCGCGGTCAACGTCCCGACCGGCCAGTTCGCGCTGGAGTACAATGCCGAGGTCGACCTGACCGTGCACAGGGCCGACCCGGCGACCGTCAACGAGACGCCCATCGCGCAGCTGCCGCTCGACATCCTGCCGTTCCTGCTGCCGAGCCGGTTCGTCTCCTCGGACAGGCTGACGCCGTTCGCGCTGGCCGAGTTCGGGGCTTTGCCCAAGGGCCACGCGCGCGTGAACCAGATCTGCAACTGGATCCACGATCACATCGCCTACCAGCCGGGCTCCAGCGACGGCGAGACGACAGCCCACGAGTCGCTCCTGAAGCGCGCGGGCGTCTGCCGCGACTTCGCGCATATCGGCGCCGCCTTCTGCCGGGCGCTCGGCATCCCGGCGCGGTTCGTGAGCTGCTACGCCCACGGCCTCGTCCCGAGCGACTTCCACGCGGTGTTCGAGGCCTATCTCGACGGCCGCTGGTGGCTGTTCGACGCCACCCGGCAGGCCGACCTCGACGGGCTGGTGCGGATCGGCGTCGGACGCGACGCCGCGGAGATCGCCTTCTCGACGCCGTTCGGCAACATGCAGCCGGTCAATCAGCAGGTGCGGATCCAGCGGGCGGACGGATCGGGGAGCCCGATGCCGCGCACGGTGGATGCCATCTCGACCGAGATCCCGGCGCCGCACGCGGGAGCGGCCTGAGCACGGAATCGGCCGGGATCACGGCATCCTGTGATCGCGTGATCCCGGCCGCGCGGCGGCGGGGCGGGTGCCGGTGCAGGCCACCCGATTCCGGCCTCCGTCGGCGGAGAGCGGCGCTTCGGCCGAGAAGAGCGGCAGGCGGGCTCCGTCCGATCAGGCCCGAGACGCCGCCACGGACGCGCGCCGGCACCGCCGTTCCGCGCAATTGAGGACAGCTCGGCGCGCAAGCAGAGTGGTGCGCCGGGCCCGCCGCGGCGGCGGCGCGACATGTCGTTCCGCCCGTCGGTCGGCGTATTGCCGACGCGGGTCCCGCGCAGGGATAGTGATACAGCGACTTTCCGGGTGCCGGATTGCCGCGTCCCGCCCGGATCGCGGCCGGGAGATCGTCGGCTTGCCCGAAGACAAGTTGCGTCGCGCAGGAACGCCTCGGTAGCGGCGCGCCATTGTCCTTCATCTTGTCGTCGCCGCCGAAATGGCCGCAAGCGTGGCTGTGGCGGGGTCGCAACACCGTAAAACGATCCCCGCTCCGCCCCGAGACCTGCCCGTAAACGCCGCGATCCCGCCATAGTCCGGGCCCACCTCAACATCCGCGGTAAACGGCAAATTCGACAACGGTTTACCGTTCGGAAACGAGGACTTCCCGAGCACGCGGACGGATCTCCCGGCGCCTCGCGAACGGCGACGCGCCGCGGTTCAACGCACCCTCGGGGTCGGCTGCGAAGGCTTGGTCTGAAGTCATGGTGACGCGTTTGAACGACAAGTCGAAGCTGCCGAGCCGCCACGTCACGGAGGGGCCCGACCGCGCCCCGCACCGCTCCTACCTCTACGCCATGGGCCTGACCCGCGAGCAGATCCACCAGCCGCTGGTCGGTGTCGCCTCGTGCTGGAACGAGGCCGCGCCCTGCAACATCTCGCTGATGCGCCAGGCACAGGCGGTGAAGAAGGGCGTCGCCGCCGCCAACGGGACGCCGCGCGAGTTCTGCACGATCACGGTCACCGACGGCATCGCCATGGGCCATGGCGGCATGCGGGCGTCGCTGCCGTCGCGCGAGGTCATCGCCGACTCGGTCGAGCTGACCATGCGCGGCCACGCCTACGACGCCCTCGTCGGCCTCGCGGGCTGCGACAAGTCGCTGCCCGGCATGATGATGGCGATGGTTCGGCTGAACGTGCCCTCGATCTTCATCTACGGCGGCTCGATCCTGCCCGGCTCGTTCCGCGGCAAGCCGGTCACCGTCCAGGACCTGTTCGAGGCGGTCGGCAAGGTCGCCGTCGGCGACATGAGCCTCGAGGATCTCGACGAGCTGGAGCAGGTCGCCTGCCCGTCGGCCGGCGCCTGCGGCGCGCAGTTCACCGCCAACACCATGGCGACCGTCTCCGAGGCGATCGGCCTGGCGCTGCCGTACTCGGCCGGCGCCCCGGCCCCCTACGAGATCCGCGACAAGTTCTGCGCCACCGCCGGCGAGAAGGTGATGGAGCTCCTGGAGAAGCGCATCCGCCCGCGCGACATCGTCACCCGCAAGGCGCTGGAGAACGCCGCCACGGTGGTGGCGGCCTCGGGCGGCTCCACCAACGCGGCGCTGCACTTGCCGGCGATCGCGCACGAGTGCGGCATCGAGTTCACGCTGTTCGACGTGGCCGAGATCTTCCGGCGCACGCCCTACATCGCCGACCTGAAGCCCGGCGGGCGCTACGTCGCCAAGGACATGTTCGAGGTCGGCGGCATCCCCCTGCTGATGAAGACGCTCCTCGATCACGGCTTCATGCACGGCGACTGCCTGACGGTCACCGGCCGCACCATCGCGGAGAACATGGACCGGGTGACCTGGAATCCGGACCAGGACGTGGTCTACCCGGCCAACAAGCCGATCACCCCGACCGGCGGCGTCGTCGGCCTGAAGGGCAACCTCGCCCCCGAGGGCGCGATCGTGAAGGTCGCCGGCATCCCGGCCGAGAAGCAGGTTTTCACCGGCCCGGCCCGCGTGTTCGACGGCGAGGAGGCCTGCTTCGCGGCGGTCCAGGCCCGCAGCTACAAGGAAGGTGAGGTTCTGGTCATCCGCTACGAGGGCCCGCGCGGCGGCCCCGGCATGCGCGAGATGCTCTCGACCACCGCGGCCCTCTACGGTCAGGGCATGGGCGACAAGGTCGCGCTGATCACCGACGGGCGCTTCTCCGGCGCGACCCGGGGCTTCTGCGTCGGCCATGTCGGACCCGAGGCCGCCGTCGGCGGCCCGATCGGGCTGCTGCGCGACGGCGACGTGATCACCCTCGACGCGATCCAGGGCACGCTCAGCGTCGCCCTGTCGGACGCGGAGCTGGCCGAGCGGCGCAAGGCCTGGACCGCGCGGCCGAACACCGCGACCTCCGGCTACCTCTGGAAATACGCGCAGGGCGTCGGCCCGGCCCTGTACGGCGCCGTCACCCATCCGGGAGGTGCCAAGGAGACGCAGAGCTATGCGGACGTCTAGGACTGACCTCAGCCGGCGCAGGAAGCCGGCCGGGGCCGATCCCGGTCGGTTCCGGTCCGCTGGCGGGCTCGCGGTCGCGGCGTGGGCGCTAGCCCTGCTCGCGCTGCCGGCCGCGCCCTCGCGCGCCCTCGACGCCAATGTCCGCACGCCCGTCCAGGTCCCGGTCGCCGACAAAGGCTACCGCTCGGCCAAGGACGCCCTGCGCGCCGGCATGCGCGAGTACAATGCCGGCGACAAGCAGGGCGCCGCGCGCGCCCTCGAGTACGCGGCCGGCCAGGGCCACGCCCTGGCGCTGTGGAAGCTCGGCCGGATGTACGCCGACGGCGACGGCGTCCCGCACGACGACCTGAAGGCGTTCGAGTTCTTCTCGCGGATCGCCGATGCCAGCACCGACGACGGGCCCGATCCGCAGAACTCGGCGGTCCTGGGCAGCGCCTTCACGGCTCTGGGCACCTACTTCCTGGAGGGGATCAAGGGCACCTACGTGCGCCCGAATCCCGAGCGCGCCTACGACATGTTCAACTACGCGGCGTCCTATTACGGGGACCCCAACGCGCAGTACAATCTCGCCCGGCTCTACCTCGACGGCACCGGCGTCGAGGCCGACCCGCGGCAGGCCGCGCGCTGGTTCAACCTCGCCGCCGAGAAGGGCCACCACCCGGCGCAGGCGCTGCTCGGCGACATGCTGGTCAACGGCCTGGGCGGAATCCCGATCCAGCGCGTCCGGGGCCTGATGTGGCTCTCCCTCGCCCGGGAAGGCGCCGAGAGCCGCAAGGACGACTGGATCGTCGCGCTCTACGAGAAGAACTGGGCGGCCGCCAGCGAGGACGACCGCGCCGAGGCGCAGACGCAGCTGCAGACCGTGGGCTCGATCCGCAAGCGGCGCTGAAGGCCCGCCTGCGGATCGTCGCGCGGCCTCAGCCCTTCCTGGCGTCCAGGGCGGCCTGGAAGGACGGCCGCGCCAGCGTCGCGTCGATATAGGCCGCGAGTTTCGGCCAGCGATCCGCGTCGACCCGCGCCTTCGCCAGATGGAAGTTGTAGAATCCCGTCGCGATGGCGATGTCGGCGACGCTGAAGGCCTCGCCGACCAGATACGGGCCCGCGATCTCGCTCTCCAGATAGTCGAAGAGCGGCGGCAGATCTGTCTCCAGCGCCGCGGTGACCGCGGCCTCGTCGGTCGGCCGCTTCATCATGTTGGGCTTCAGGATGCGCTCGACGAACGGCACGATCAGCTTGGCGAACAGCTCCGTGTCGCCGAACTTGTCGAACCAGACGGCGCGACCGAGACCTTTCGCGTCGGCCGGGACGAGAGCCGGCGTCGGGTATTTGCGCTCCAGATACCAGAAGATCGCCGAAGAATCGGCGAGGCGGAACCCGTCATCCTCGAGGGCCGGGATCTTCCCGAGCGGGCTCGACGCCTGAAAATCCGCGTCGGGCGCGTGGAACATCACCGGCCTGTGCTCGTAGGCAACGCCCTTCTCGGCGAGGGAGACCAGGACCTTGCGGACGTAGGGCGAGTAGCCGGTACCGTAGACGATCAAGCGGGGCTCCATACCTGTCGGGGGCGGCGTCGAAAGAGGCGCCGGCCCGCTAACATAGGGCAGGATTTCAGTCCGCCGCCAGTTCGGCCGTGACCGGCACGTGGTCCGACGGCTTGTCGAGCCCGCGCAGGTGCTTCTGGACCGAGGCCGAGACCAGGCGGTCGCCGGCCTGGGGCGAGAGCAGCAGGTGGTCGATGCGGATGCCGGCATTCCGCTGCCAGCACCCCGCCTGATAGTCCCAGAAGGTGTAGAGCCCGTCGCGCGGGTCGCAGGCGCGCAGGGCGTCGGTGTAGCCCTCGGCGAGGATCGCCCGGAAGGCCGCCCGGGTCGCCCCGAGGAACAGGGCGTCCGAGCGCCACGCCTCCGGATCGGCCGCGTCGGCCGCCTCCGGGATGACGTTGTAGTCGCCCGCCAGGACCACCGCGATCTCGTCAGCCAGCAACGCGCGGGCGTGGAGCCGCAGCCGCTCCATGAAGGCGAGCTTGTACGGGTATTTCGGGCTGTCCACCGGGTTGCCGTTCGGCAGGTAGATCGACGCCACGCGCACCGGGCGTGTGTCCGCGCCGGAGATCAGCGCCTCGATGTAGCGGGCCTGCTCGTCGTCCGCGTCGCCCGGCAGCCCGCGCCGGATCTCCGACATGGCGAGCGGCGCGCGGACCAGCAGTGCCACGCCGTTATAGGCCTTCTGGCCCAGCGTCTCGACCGCGTAGCCCGCCGCCTCGATGTCGGCGCGCGGGAAGGACTCGTCCTGGCACTTGAGCTCCTGCAGGCAGACCACGTCGGGCCGCGCCTCCTCCAGGAAGCCGAGCAGGTGCGGGAGCCGCTGCTTGATCGAGTTGACGTTCCAGGTGGTGATCCGCATCGCCTCGCTTCCGGTCGCCGCCCGGCCGTCATCCGCGCTTCGCGTCGCGCTGACAAGGCCATCCCGGCGCAAGGACGGGGAAGTAGGGTCGGCGGATGAACTGGTTCGAGCCGGTATCGGCTTACTGCGAGCGGGGCGGGCCGGACTTCTGGGCCGAGCCCGCGAACGCGCTGTCGAACGCGGCCTTCCTGCTGGCCGCCGCCGCCGCGGCGCGCCGCGCCGCCGTGGCGGATCCGCCGGACCGGACCTGCCTCGGGCTGGCGGCCCTGATCGCCGCGGTGGGCGTCGGCTCGTTCCTGTTCCACACCCTGGCGGTCTACTGGGCGATGCTCGCGGACGTCGTCCCGATCGCGCTGTTCATCTACGCCTACCTCGCCCTGGCCCTCTCGCGGTTCCTGCGCTTGGCGCCGGTCCGGGTCGCGGCGGCGACCGGGGGCTTCGCCCTCCTCGGCTTCGCGCTCACGCCCCTGCTCGACGGGCTGACCGGCCTCGATGTCGGGCATCTCACCAACGGCTCGGTCGACTACCTGCCCGCCCTCCTGGCGCTGTTCGGCGTCGCCTGGGCGGCGGCGCGCCGGCCGGAGGAGCGCTTCGTCGGGACCGGGCGGCGGCTCGCCGGCACCGGCCTGCTCTTCCTGGCCTCGCTCGCCGCGCGGACCGGCGACCGCGCCGCCTGCGCGCTGCTGCCGACCGGCACGCACCCGCTCTGGCACGTGTTGAACGCCGCCGTCCTCTACGCCCTCGTAGCGACGGCGATCCGCCACCGGGAGACGGCCGGGTGAGACGCGCCGCGGTCCAGGGCCAATTCCTTGCGGGCCGGGCGGAATTCTTGCAGAAGTGCGCCGCATCGGGCGCCCGGCATATCGCGGTCGTCCGGGCACGGAAGGGGTCATGACAGTGAGCTTTCGCCTCGGGATCGCCGGACTCGGGACCGTCGGTGCGTCCGTGGTCCGGATGGTCGAGCGCCGCCGCGCCGCCTTCGCGGCGGCGGGCCTCGATATCCGCGTCACCGCGGTCTCCTCGCGCGACCGCGGCCGGGACCGCGGCCTCGACCTGTCCGACATCGCGTGGTTCGACGATCCGGTGGCGCTCGCCCGGTCGGAAACCGTCGACTGCGTGGTCGAGCTGATCGGCGGCGCCGAGGGACCGGCCAAGGCGGTGGTCGAGGCGGCGCTCGCGGCGGGCAGGCCGGTGGTGACCGCCAACAAGGCGCTTCTGGCCCGCCACGGGGCCGCCCTGGCCGCGCAGGCCGAGGTGAAGGGCGTGGCACTCGCCTTCGAGGCGGCGGTGGCCGGCGGCATCCCGGTGATCAAGACCCTCCGCGAGGGCCTGCCGGGCAACGCGGTCTCCCGCGTCTACGGGATCCTCAACGGCACCTGCAACTACATCCTCAGCCGCATGGAGCGGGAAGGGCTGACCTTCGAGGCGTGCCTGAAGGACGCGCAGGCGCTGGGCTACGCCGAGGCGGACCCGACCTTCGACGTCGAGGGGTTCGACACCGCGCACAAGCTCGCCATCCTGACGAGCCTCGCCTTCGGGACCGCGGTCGACGCGGACGGCGTGTCGGTGGAGGGCATCTCCCGGGTGCAGCCCCTCGATCTGCGCATGGCGGACGAGCTCGGCTACCGGATCAAGCTGCTCGGCGTCGCGCAGGCGACCGAGGCCGGCATCGAGCAGCGGGTCCACCCGACCATGGTGCCGAAATCCTCGGCGATCGCGCAAGTCATGGGTGTGACGAACGCTGTGACGATCGACGCGGACGCGGTGGGCGAGCTCACGCTGATCGGGCCCGGCGCCGGCGGCGAGGCCACGGCCTCCGCGGTGGTGGCCGACATCGCCGACGTGGCGCGCGGCGTGATCCGCCCGATTTTCGGCATCCCCGCCGCGGCGATGCGCGCCAGCGAGCGCGTGGAGATGCAGCGTCACGAGGGCGGCTACTACATCCGCCTCACCGTCCATGACCGCCCGGGCGTCGCGGCCGGCGTCGCGCAGCGAATGGCCGAACGATCCATCTCCCTGGAGAGCATCCTGCAGCGGCGCGTCGAGGGGCCGGAGGCCGATCCGCGCGGCCGCTCGGGCCGGCCCGTGCCGCTGGTGCTGATCACCTACGCGGCGACCGAGGGCAACATCCGCGACGCGCTCGATGCCATCGGCGCCGACGGGCTGCTGGCGGAGCCGCCGCAGCTGATCCGGATCGAGCGTGAATAACAGTGCATACGGTAGCGTGACGCCCCACCGCTTGATGCAGGATAGTGGGCCTTAGCGAACCGGCGTATACGCTGCGCGGCCGTCATCCGACGGTATCCATCCGGGATCCGACCCCAAGATCGGACCCGGCCAGAGGCAGGAAACCATGGCTGAGGCCCCCAAGTCGGCATCGCGCGGCGTCCCGCGCACGCTCGCCCTCGAACTGGCCCGCGTGACGGAGCGCGCCGCCATCGCCGCCGCCCGATTGCGCGGGCAGGGCGACGAGAAGGCGGCCGACCAGGCGGCGGTCGACGCGATGCGCGACGAACTCAACGCCCTGCCGATCCGCGGCACCGTGGTGATCGGGGAGGGGGAGCGCGATCAGGCGCCGATGCTGTTCATCGGCGAGCAGCTCGGTCTCGGTGAAGGGCCCGAGGTCGACATCGCGGTCGATCCGCTCGAGGGGACGACCCTCTGCGCCAAGGACATGCCCGGCGCCATCGCCGTGATGGCGATGGCCGAGCGCGGCTCGCTCCTCGCCGCGCCCGACGTCTACATGCAGAAGATCGCCATCGGGCCCGGCTACCCGCCCGGTCTCGTCGATCTCGACGCCAGCCCGACCGACAACATCGTGGCGCTGGCCCGGGCGAAGGGCGTCGACCCGAAGCAGATCACCGCGCTGATCCTCGACCGGCCGCGCCACGCGGCGCTCGTGGCCGAGGTGCGGGCGGCCGGCGCGGCGGTGCGCCTGATCTCGGACGGCGACATCGCCGGGATCATCTTCACGGCGAGTCCCGAGGAGACCGGCATCGACCTGTATCTCGGGACCGGCGCGGCGCCGGAGGGCGTGCTGGCGGCCGCCGCGATGCGCTGCATCGGCGGCCAGATGCAGGGACGCCTGATCCTCGACACCCCGGACCGGCGCCGCCGGGCCGCCGAGATGGGCATCGAGAACGTGGACCGGAAGTACGACCTGACCGACCTCGCGAGCGGCGACGTCATCGTGGCCGCCACCGGCATCACCGACGGGGCACTGCTGCGCGGCGTGCGCTTCCGTCCGGACAGGATCCAGACCGAGACCCTGGTGTACCGGTCCGAGGCCGGGACGGTGCGGCGGATCCTCGGGGAGCACCGGCGCGGGCTGACCTGAGCCGTCAGGCCGCCGGTCCTCGACCGGCGGCGCTCGGTTCTCGGGCTCGGCCCGGCCTCAGTTCAGCACCACCACCTTCGTGCCGACGTTGACGCGGCTGAACAGGTCGATCGCGTCCTGATTGATCATCCGGATGCACCCCGACGACACGCTCTTGCCGATCGAGAAGGGCTCCAGCGTCCCGTGGATGCGGAACAGCGTGTCCTTGTTGCCCTGCCAGAGGTACATGGCCCGGGCGCCGAGCGGATTGCGCAGGCCGCCGGCGACGCCGAGGCCGCTCTGCAGCTTGTCGACCTCGCTGGCGAGCTTCGGGCTGCGGGCGATCATCTCCTTCGGCGGGTACCAGTCCGGCCACGCCTGCTTCGAGTTCACCGTCGCGGTGCCCGACCACGAGAAGCCCTGCTTGCCGACGCCGACGCCGTAGCGCCGGGCCCGGCCGTTCGCCTCGACCAGCGTGAGCTGGTGGGCCCGCGGGTCGACGATGATGGTCCCGGGCTCGTAGGGACCGTGATAGGCGATCTCCTGCCGGAGGAACGCGGGGTTCATCTTCTTGTAATTGAACGCCTGGACCGGGAACACGTCGTCCGCGATCGGGCCGTAGACCTTGGCGTAGTCGATCGGCTCGTTGTCCGGCGCGCGGAGGACGGCCTTGGCCTTGGCGGCCTCCAGGGGCGACAGGCCCTCGGCCGGAGCCGCGCTGCCCGGGCGGGCCGGAACCGTCGGATCGTCCGTCTCCAGGGCAGTCGCCGGCGGCGGCGGTGCGATCGGGGCCTGTGCGGCGGGGCGCGGCGGGGCGGGGCGCACGAAGTCGGTGCGGCCGGTATAGGGCAGATAGCGGCCGCCGCGACGGACGTAGAGCGCGCCGTTCTGGTCCTGGTAGAGCTGGCCGTCGTCGCCGAACCCGTCGATCCCGGACTCGCCCACCGGGCCGCGGCCCTGGGCATGCGCGGTTGAGGCGAGGGCGAGGACCGTGAAGCCGGCCAGGAGAAGGCGACGGAGCGGGGCGGACATGGTTCGAATTCCTCGGGAGGCGTCGCCGGGGCTTGCCGCGACGCGCAAGCGAGCGGGCCGGCACGAAGTCGCGGCACAGCTCATCCCGGGGCTTAGCAAAGGTCGCGCTTTACCGCCAAGTTGCCGACCTCGATGACGGGCAACTTACAGGGTCTTCGGGGTCGTTTCTCCGCGCCTGTGTTGCCCTCGTGCAGCAACGAACTCGACCGCGCTGCTCACCGAACCGTGAGGGTTTCGGACTCCGCCCGTTTCGTCGGCAGACCTGCCTCGCCGAGCGGCAGCGACTCGGTGGCGCGCGGCCTGGCCGCGGCATGACCGGTGGCGAGCGATCCCGGCATCGGGTGCCGGGTGCGATATGGCACGCTTGCTGCATTGCCCACGCAGCCGCGCCTGCTGCGGCCGCGGAGCAACGGCGCTCCAAACAGCGGACGGTGTGAGTCCGGATCCCCGGCATGAGCGACCGCGTGACGGTTCGCCCACTTACGACGAGCACCAGCTATGGCCAGCTTCAAAACGGTGATGAAGTCGGGTCACCCCCCGACGCTGTTCGCGGCATTCCTCTACTTCGATTTCTGCTTCGCCATCTGGGTTTTGAACGGAGCCATGGGCCCGTTCATCACCGAGACCTTCAAGCTCTCGCCGGCCCAGACCGGCTTCATGATCTCGCTGCCGATCCTCGCCGGAGCGCTGATGCGCTTCCCGCTCGGCGTCCTGGCCCAGTATATCGGCCGCAAGAACGCCGCGATCACCGAGATGAGCGTGATCATGCTGGCGATGGCCTACGGCTACCTGTTCGTCTCCTCCTACAACGACGTGCTCGCCATGGGCGTCCTGCTCGGCATCGCCGGCGCCTCCTTCGGCGTCGCCCTGTCCCTCGGCTCGGGCTGGTTCCCGCCGGAGCACAAGGGTCTGGCGATGGGCATCGCGGGCGCCGGCAATTCCGGCACCGTGCTGGCCGTGCTGTTCGCCCCGCCGCTGGCCCAGGCCTACGGCTGGCAGACCACCTACGCCTTCGCGGGCATCGTCATGCTGCTGCCCCTGGCGATCATGATCGTGCTCGCCAAGGAGCCGCCGGATTGCGAGCACCAGTCCTTCAAGGAGCACGTCTCCTGCCTGTTCACGAAGGACGGCTGGGCGTTCTCGCTGATCTACGTCATCACCTTCGGCGGCTTCATTGGACTGTCGAACTTCCTGCCGACCTTCTTCTACGAGCAGTTCGCGGTGACGAAGGTCGAGGCCGGGCGCCTGACCATGCTGGCGGCCTTCATGGGATCGGGTATCCGGATCGTCGGCGGCTACTTCGCCGACCGGATGGGCGGCATCGCGGTCCTGTCGGTGGTGCTGCTCGCGGCGATCGCGACCCTGCTGTCGCTGACCGCGACGCCGTCCCTGGCGCTGACGACGCTCCTGTTCATGCTGTGCTTCGCCGCGCTCGGCGCCGGCAACGGCGCGCTGTTCCAGCTGGTGCCGCTGCGCTGGCCGACCAACACGGCCGTGGCCGGCTCGATGATCGGCGAGATCGGGGCGCTGGGCGGCGCGATCCTGCCGAACGTCATGGGCCTGTCCAAGCAGTATACCGGCTCGTTCTCGCTGGGCTTCGTCGGCTACGCCGTCTTCACGGCGATCGTTCTCGGCTGCCTCGCCCTGTGGCAGCGCAAGTGGGTCGGGACCTGGGTCGGGCCGCGCGGCAAGGCGCTCGGTACCGCGACCGAGGCCGAGCCGGGACAGCTCCGGCCCGCGACGGCCTGACCGGCGCCGGGCCGCCATCCCGCGACGGCGGACGCGAGCGGGGGCCCTGGCGGCCCCCGTTTTCGGTTGCACTGCAAAAGACAAATTCGCGTGCCGGATGCAGGTCGGCGGTTGCCTTCCGCCTCGTGACGCGTTTGAATAATGCATTACGAGAGAGCGCCCGGCCGCGATGCCGAGGCGCCCGGCGCCCGCGAGCGGCGGCGCCCCATGGGAGGAACGGTCGATGTCGAAGCGCTTCAGCGCCACGAACGGCGTGCTCGGCCTGCTGTGCGTGATGTACTTCATCACCTACCTGGACCGGGTGAACATCGCCACGGCCGGCGCGGAGATCATGCGCGATTTCGGCATGTCGAAGACCGATTTCGGTCTGATCCTGTCGGCCTTCGCCTACCCCTACGCCATCTTCCAGGTCATCGGCGGATCGGTCGGCGACAAGTTCGGCGCCCGGCGCACGCTGCTCGCCTGCGGGGTGATCTGGGCCGCGGCGACCATCCTGACCGGCATGGTCGGCGGGCTCGTCAGCCTGTTCCTAGCGCGCGTCCTGCTCGGCTTCGGTGAGGGCGCGACCTTCCCGACCGCCACCCGCGCGATGCAGAACTGGACGGCGCCCGGCCGGCGCGGCTTCGCGCAGGGCATCACCCACGCCTTCGCGCGGCTCGGCAACGCGGTGGCGCCGCCGATCGTCGCCTTCCTGATCTACCATTTCGGCTGGCGGACCAGCTTCGTGATCCTCGGCGCGGTGAGCTTCGTCTGGGTCGCGATCTGGTGGCTGTACTTCCGCGACGACCCGTCCGAGCATCCGGCGATCACCGCGGCGGAGCTCGAGACGCTGCCGCCGCCCCGGAAGGTCGGCGCGAAGCAGAGCGTGCCGTGGGGCGCCCTGACCCGCCGCATGCTGCCGGTCTCGATCACGTATTTCTGCTACGGCTGGACCCTGTGGCTGTTCCTCGGCTGGCTCCCGAGCTTTTTCAAGGAGAACTACAGCCTCGACCTGAAGAACTCGGCCCTGTTCGCCTCGGGCGTGTTCTTCGCCGGCGTCGTCGGCGACACGGTCGGCGGCCTGCTCAGCGACTCGATCCTGCACCGCACCGGCAACGTGAAGCTCGCCCGGCTGTCGGTGATCGTGATCGGCTTCCTCGGCGCCGCCGCCAGCCTCGCCGGCGTGTTCATGACGCGGGACCTGACCCTCGTGGCGCTGCTCCTGTCCTCCGGCTTCTTCTTCGCCGAGCTGGTGATCGGACCGATCTGGTCCGTGCCGATGGACATCGCACCGAAATACGCCGGCACCGCCAGCGGGCTGATGAACACCGGCTCGGCCGTGGCGGCGATCGTGTCGCCGATCGTCTTCGGCGTCATCGTCGACATGACCGGGAGCTGGACGCTGCCCTTCGTCGGCTCGATCGGCCTGTGCCTGCTCGGCGCCGTGCTGGCCTTCACCATGCACCCCGAGCGGGAGTTCGTGGATCCCGCCACGCCGTCGGTCGGCCCCGCGGCCGCCGTGCCGGCCGGGGAGTAGCGCGCGATGGCGGAGACCATGAAGCGCTCCGGTCCGCTCGCCGGGATGCGGGTGATCGAGCTCGCCCACATCATGGCCGGGCCGGTCTGCGGGCTGATGCTCGCCGACATGGGCGCGGAGGTGATCAAGGTCGAGAAGATGGAGGGCGACGACACCCGTCGCACCGTCCCGCCCGCCCTCGAGGGCGAGAGCGCCGCCTACATGATGATGAACCGCGGCAAGCGCGGCATCAGCCTCGACCTCAAGGATCCGGACGGGGTCGCGGTCCTGCGCCGCCTGCTCACGGGCGCGGACGCGCTGATCGAGAACTACCGCGGCGGCACCATGGAGCGCCTCGGGATCGGCTACGAGACCCTGAAGGTCGAGTTCCCCGAACTGGTCTACTGCTCGCTCTCCGGCTTCGGCCGCACCGGTCCCTACGCGGACCGGGCCGGGTTCGACCTCGTGGCGCAGGGCATGAGCGGCCTCATGTCGGTCACCGGGGAGGGGCCCGGGCGTCCGCCCATGAAGTGCGGGCCGCCGGTGACCGACATCACCGCCGGCATCCTGGCCGCCATGGGCGTCCTCGCGGCCTACGCGAACCGGCTCCGGACCGGCCGGGGCCAAGCGGTCGATACGTCGCTGTTCGAGGCCGGCATCACCCACACCTACTGGCAGTCGGCCATCGCCATGGCGACCGGGATCGCGCCCGGCCCGATGGGCTCGGCCCACCCGCTCAACGCCCCCTACGAGGCCTTCGAGACCGCCGACGGCTGGATCACGATCGGCGCGGCCAACCAGACCAACTGGCTGCGCCTGCTCAAGGCCATCGGCGCCGATGACCTCGCCGAGGACCCGCGCTTCGCGCTGAACCGCGACCGGATGGCCAACCGTCACGAACTCGCCGCGACCCTCGCGCCGGTCTTCCGGGCCCACAGCTCGGCCGCGTGGCTCGCCCGGCTCGAGGCCGGCGGCGTCCCGGCCGGGCCGGTCCTCGACGTGAACGCGATGCACCGCGACCCGCAGGCGCTCGCCCGCGAGATGGTGGTGGAGGTCGATCACCCGCGGGTCGGGCGCATGAAGACCCTCGGCCTGCCGGTGAAGTTCTCCGAGACGCCGGGGCGCGTCCACGGCCCGGCCCCGTTGCTCGGCGAGCATTCCCGGGCGATCCTGGCAGAGGCCGGCTACGCGCCCGCCGAGATCGACGCGCTGATCGCGCGGGGCGTGGTCCGCGAGACCGCGGCCTGACGCCGCCACCCGGAGACGCCGCGCATGACCGCCAAGCCCGCGACCGACGAGCTGCTGTTCACCACCGACGAGGCCGGCATCGCCCGCATCGTCCTCAACCGTCCGCAGGCGCGCAACGCGCTCACCTTCGCGATGTATCAGGGGCTGATCACCTGCTGCGAGGCGATCGCCGGGAACCCGGCGGTCAAGGCGCTGATCATCACCGGCGCGGGCGACAAGGCCTTCGCGGCCGGGACCGACATCGCCCAGTTCCGCGACTTCAGCACGGCCGAGGACGCGCTGGGCTACGAGCGCTTCATGGACCGGGTGCTAGGCTCGCTGGAGCGGCTGCGCGTGCCGACCATCGCGGCGATCGCCGGGGCCTGCACGGGCGGCGGCGCGGCCATCGCGGCGGCCTGCGACCTGCGCATCGCCACGCGCGACGCGCGCTTCGGCTTCCCGATCGCCCGCACCCTCGGCAACTGCCTGAGCCAGGGCAACCTCAAGCGGCTCTCCGGCCTGATCGGCCCGGCGCGGGTCAAGGACATCATCTTCACCGCCCGGCTCGTCGGGGCCGAGGAGGCGCTCGCCATCGGGCTGATCGGCGAGATGGTGGACGATCGCGCCGCGCTCACCGAGCGGGTCGACACCCTGGCGCAGCTGCTCGCCAACCACGCGCCGCTGACCATGCAGGCGACCAAGGAGGGGCTGCGGCGCCTCGCCGAGGAGGAGGCCGGCGCCGAGGGCGCGCCGCATCCCGGCGATGACCTGATCCTCATGTGCTACATGAGCCAGGACTTCCGCGAGGGCATGGAAGCCTTTCTCGGCAAGCGCCCGCCCAACTGGACCGGGCGCTAGAACCGCACCGGAGGGTGTTGCGACGGTCCGAAGGGAAGGCGTCTTCGGTGTCGCGGCAGTGGCGCCTTGCCCCTCTCCCGCGCCTCGTGCGGAGCGGGAACGGCGCTCACCGCGCCGCTCAGCCCGGCAGCGCGCAGACATCGACCCAGGCGGCGCCGGTCAGCTCGGCCATCCGCGCCGGCGCGATCCGCACCGAGCTGTGGGTGCTGCCGGCCGCCGGCACCACCTCGTCGAACGCCCGCAGCGACACGTCACAGTAGACGGGCAGCGGTGTCGACAGCCCGAAGGGGCAGACGCCGCCCACCGGATGGCCGGTGAGCGCCTCCACCTCGCCGAGGTCGAGCATCCGCACCTTGCCGCCGAAGGCGGCCTTGGCCTTCCGATTGTCGAGCCGCGCGTCGCCGCGCGTCACCACCAGGGCGACCCGATCGCCGACCCGGATGGAGAGCGTCTTGGCGATCTGGGCCGGGACGACGCCGTGGCCCTCCGCCGCCTCGGCCACGGTCGCGGTGCTGGTCTCCAGCACGATCACCGCGATGTCGGGCGCCTTCTCGGCGAAGAAGGCGCGCACGGAGGCGAGGCTCATGGTTCGGTCCGAGATTCGGGATCGGGGCGGCGCGCTCCGCCATAGGCGGCTCCGGGCGCGCCGGCCAGCGCGCCGGCGCGGGCCGGCGCTGCGCGGCACGCGGGCGGGCCTCTCTCCGGCTGGAGAGGGGCCCGCCGCGCCGGTGTGCCGGGTGAACCGACCTACCGCGTCGTCGTGAGCAGCTGGTCCGGCAGCCACATCGCGATGCCCGGCACGAGGCACAGGATCAGGATCGCCACCGCCATCAGGATCACGAAGGGCAGGGTGCCCCAGATGATGTCCGAGAGCGGGATGTCCGGGGCGATGTTCTTGATGACGAAGATGTTGAGGCCCACCGGCGGGTGGATCAGGCCCATCTCCATGGTGATGGTCATCACGACGCCGAACCAGACGAGGTCGAACCCGGCGGCCTTGAGCGGCGGCAGGATGATCGGCGCCGTCATCAGGATGATCGAGACCGGCGGCAGGAAGAATCCCAGCGCGATCACCAGCGCCAGGATGGTCACCAGAAGCACCCACGGCGAGAGCTGCATCGCGACGATCGCGGCGGCGGCCGATTGCGAGATGTGCAGGTAGCTCATCACGTAGGCGTAGAGCAGCGACATGCCGATGATCAGCATCAGCATGGTCGATTCCCGCAGCGTCGCCGTCAGGATCGGCGTGACGTCGCGGAAGCGCCAGACCCCGTAGATCGCGGCGATCAGCGCCAGGGCCATCAGCCCGCCGAGGCCCGCGGTCTCGGACGGCGTCGCGTAGCCGCCGTAGAGCGCCACCATCACGCCGGTAAGCAGGACCACGAAGGGCAGGACACGCGGCAGCGTCGAGAAGCGCTGCGCCATGCTGTACTGCTCGTCCGCCAGGATCGGCGAGGCCGGCCCGCCGCGCTCCAGGGCCTCCTTCGCGGCGGCGTATTCCGAGCGGAAGCGCACCATCGACCACGCGGCGAACAGGCTGACCAGGAGCAGCCCCGGCCCGATGCCCGCGAGGAACAGCCGCCCGAGCGACTGCTCGGCCGCCACCGCGTACAGGATCATGGTGATCGAGGGCGGCAGGAGGATGCCGAGCGTGCCGCCCGCCGCGATGATGCCGGCCGCGAAGCCCGGCGAGTAGCCGCGCTTGCGCATCTCCGGGATGCCGGCCGAGCCGATCGCCGAGCAGGTGGCCGGGCTGGAGCCCGCCATGGCGGCGAACAGCGCGCAGGCGAAGACGTTGGCGATGCCCAGGCCGCCCGGGATGCGGTGCATCCAGGCATGCATGGCCGTGTAGAGGTCCTGGCCGGCCTTGGACCGTCCGATGGCCGCGCCCTTCAGGATGAAGAGCGGGATCGACAGCAGGGTGATCGAGGCCATCTCCTCGTAGACGTTCTGCGCCACCGTATCGAGGGAGGCGCCGGGCATGAACGCCACCATGAAGGCGAGCGCCACGAAGCCCAGCGCGAAGGCGATGGGGATGCCCGAGAGCATCGCCCCGAGGGTCGCGCCCGCGTACAGGAAGCCGATCGCGGCCGTGTTCATCGTTCAACCTTCGCGGAAACGGTCTGACCCAGCGGATCCGGTCCTCGCGGCGCGACTGCGGCCGCCCCGTGCATGTCGCGATTGACGTCGGCCCCGAGCCCGATCTTGGGCTGCGCCCAGCCGGCGGCCCGCGGCCCGTAGGCGAGGGCCTCGGCGATCTGCAGGACGAACTGCAGGCACAGCAGGCTCATGCCGACCGACATGAGGGTGTAGGGGATCCAGAGGGAAGGCCCCCAAGTCGACTGCGAGACCTGACCGTCGACCCAGGCTTCGTGATCGAGCGACCAGCTCTTCCACGCGAAGAACAGGCAGAAGGCGAGGCTGACGACGTCGGCCAGCAGGAGCCGGACCCGGTTCGCAGCGGGCGGGAGGAGGCCGGTCAGGGCCTCGATCGCCACGTGCCCGCGCTTGGCCTGCACGCCGGCCGCCGACAGGAAGGTGGCCCCGATGATCAGGAACACCGCCATCTCGTCCTGCCACTCCGTCGGCTCCTTCAGGAGGTAGCGGACGACGACGCTGTGAGTGAGGACGAGGCAGGCCGCTACCAGGCAGAGGCCGCCCACGGCCAGGATCACCCTGTTGAGGAGGCGCATGCCCCGGTCGAAGGCGCCGAGGAGGCCCGGAAGGCGCGGTTCCTCGGCCCCGCGCGCCTCCGGTGCGGCCGTGGCCGCGTCGAAGCCGTGGCTCACGCGACCTGCTCCGCGAGCTTCAGCAGTTCCGCGCAGTTCGCGTTCTTGGCGGCGTAATCCTTCCAGGCGGTGCTGCGGGCGAGATCCCGCCACTGGCCGAGGGACTTCTCGTCGACCTGGACGACCTTGGCGCCGGCCTTGGCGAAGATCTCCTCGACCCGGGTGTCATCCTCCTTCGCGCCGGACTGGCCGAAGGCCTCGAGCTCCGTGCCGACCGCCATGATCAGGTCCTGCTGCTCCTTCGGCAGGCCCGAGAACACGATCTTCGACATCATGATCGGCTCGAGCATGAACCAGTAGGAGCGCTCGCGCCCCGAGGTCAGGGCCTTAGACAGCTCCTCCAGGCGGAAGGAGATCAGGCTGGTGGAGGAGGTGATCACCGCGTCGCAGGCGCCGGTCTGCATCGCCGCGTAGGACTCGTTCGACGGGATCGAGAGGGTGGCCGCGCCGGCCTCCTTCATCATCATGTCCATCTCGCGCGAACCGCCGCGGACCTTCATGCCCTTGGCGTCGGCCGGCGACACGAGGGCGCGCTCCCGGCTCGCGACGCCGCCGGCCTGCCAGACCCAGGAGACCAGGATGATCCCCTTCGCGTCCAGGATCTCGGTGAGCTTGCGCCCGACCGGGGCCGCCTTCCACGCCACGGCCTGGGCGTAGGACGTCACCAGCGCGGGCATCAGGCCGATATTGAGCTCCGGGATCTCGCCGCCCGCGTAGGGGCTCGGGTAGAGCGACATGTCGAGCGCGCCCTTGCGCATGGCGCCGAACTGGGCGTTCGTCTTCATCAGCGAGGAGCCCGGGTAGACCTGGACGTCCAGGGCGCCCTTCGAACGCTCGCCGACCATCTTGGCGAACTTCCGGCACATGCGGTCGCGGAAATCGCCCTCGTCGATGGTGCCGCCGGGAAACTGGTGGGACAGCTTCAGCGTCGTGGCCGCCTGGGCGCTGTTGAGGCCGAACCGCAGGATGGCCGGTGCCGCGAGCGTGGCCGCGATCAGCGAGCGACGAGTAGGCGTCATGGAGCTCTCCCGCACCGCAAACAACGCGGCGTTGTTTTGTGCGCTGCAATAATGCGGCGCCTCGTTGTATGCATGGAAAACCGGCTTGTATATTTTGTCAATGCTCCAGCATAATGTTCGCGCGCGCCGAACATCCGCCGGCCTCAAGGGCGGAGCGGCGTGCGACCCGTTCATCGGGGGAGGGAACGGCAGCATGAGCCACGCGCAGCGGCTGCGGCAGCGGATCGAGGATGAGATCGTCTCCGGCGAGCTCGCGCTGGGATCGCGGCTCGACGAGAATCAGCTCGCGGCCCGCTTCGGGGTCTCGCGCACGCCGATCCGCGAGGCGCTGCTGCAGCTCGCGGTCACCGGGCTGGTGCAGACGAAGCCCCGGCGCGGGGCGATCGTCAGCGCGCCCGAGCCGCACCTGCTGCTCGCCATGTTCGAGACCATGGCGGAGATCGAGGCGGCGTGCGGCCGCCTCGCGGCGCGTCGCCTCGTGCCGGAGGACGCCGCCGCGCTCCGCGCCGCGCTGGAGGGCTGCCGCGCCGCCCTGGCGACCGAGGACACCGAGGCCTACTACGCCGAGAACTACGTGTTCCACACGGTGGTCTACCGGGCGAGCCGGAACGCCTTCCTGGCGGAGCAGGCGCTGTCGCTCCATCGCCGCCTGGCCCCCTATCGCCGGCTGCAGCTGCGCGTGCGCCAGCGCCTGCCGCAATCGCTGGCCGAGCACGAGGCGATCGTCGCCGCGATCATCGCGGGCGACGAGGCCGGCGCCGCGGACGCGCTGCGTAGCCACGTGATCGTCCAGGGTGACCGGTTCACCGATCTGGTGGCGGGCTTGCGGGCGCAGAGCGCCGCCTGAAGGCAGGCGCCGCGACGGTGCCGATACCGACGGTCCGGCCGGATCCGGGCCTGGCCCGGGACGATCCGTTCATGGTGCCCTAACCCTACGGGCAGGTCGGACTGCGTAGGTGTTCCGCGCGACTCGACCGTAAGTTGCATAACCGGCATTGTTCGCCCGCAACCGGGGACAGAGCATGCTGAAGGACGTCGTCAGGAGCGCGGGCCGCCGGGCGGGCGTGGACATCTTCCGGGCGAGCCGGGAGGCGTTCCGCTGGAGCCACACGGTCCACGATTACTACCCCGTCGTTCCGTCCGCGCGCTGGACGCCGGGCCGGGCGCCGCACGGCCAGCTCAAGGCAGTGCTCGGCCGGTCCCGGGCGGCCTACGACCGGTTCCTGACGGAGCTCGAGGTTTGGGCCGACCTGCTGCACAGCGTCCCGCACGACGCCCCGTCGGCCAGCGGGGCGTCGCCCCACTGGAACAACACGTGGTTCACCGCCCTCGACGGCGCCGCGCTGATGACGATGCTGGCCTGGAAGCGCCCCGAGCGGTTCTACGAGATCGGGTCCGGCTGCTCGACCTGCTTCGCCCGGCACACGATCGACACGCTGAAGTTGCCGACGCGGATCACCTCGATCGATCCGATGCCGCGGCGCGAGATCGACGCCCTGTGCGACTGGACCGTGCGCAGCCCGCTCGAATCGTGCGACCTGAAGGTCTTCGAGGAGCTGAAAGCCGGCGACATCCTGTTCTTCGACGGGTCGCACCGCTCCTTCGCCAATTCGGACGTGACGGTGTTCTTCTTCGAGGTGATGCCGCGCCTCGCGCCGGGTGTCATCGTGCAGATCCACGACATCTTCATCCCGGACGACTACCCCTCGGCATGGAACTGCAGGCTGTACAACGAGCAATATCTGCTGGCGGCGATGCTCCTGTGCGGCGCGCCGCCGTTCCGGGTGACCGCGCCGGTGATGTATATCTGTCAGGATCCCGAGATGAGCGCCCGGGTCAGGACGGTCTTCGCCGCCCGCGGCGCCGGCCCCGACATCCCGTTCCTCTACGCGAACGATTCCCGCACGCCGGGCGCGTCGTTCTGGTTCGAGATGACCGGGATGCCCGGCTGATCGCGGGTGCGGTCTCCAACGACCGAGACGTTCAGGCGGTCTCGGCCGCCCCGTAATTGGCGGCGATCACCGATTTCTTCCCGCGGATGTGCTCGCGCATGAGCACGGCCAGCGCGGCGCCGTCGCGGGCACGCAGCAGTTCGATCATCCGCTCGTGCTCGGAGACGGCCCGCGCCCATTGTTCGGGCGTCTGATGGGCGGAGTAGCGCGAGCGCTGGATCCGGCCGGACAGGCTCTCGTAGATGTTGGCGAGGATCGTGTTGCGGCTCGCCGCCATGATCCCCTCGTGGATCCGGCGATTGTGGCTGAAATAGCCGGCCTCGTCCCCCGCCTGCCAGGCCTCGACCATCGCCGCGTGATCGACCACCAGGGCTTCGATGTCGGCGTCGGTGATCGTTCGGCAGGCCAGATCCCCGGCCGTGGCTTCGAGGCCGGCGATCACCTCCATCATCTCCTCGAGTTCGGCATCCGAGATGCTGGCGACGCGGGCCCCGCGGTTCGGGAGCAGCTCCAGCAGACCTTCCGTCGCCAGGATCTTGATCGCCTCGCGCAGCGGCGTCCGCGAGATCCCGAAGCGCTCGGTCAGCTCGCTCTCGTTGATCCGCGCCTTCGGCTCCATCTCGCCGGACCGGATCAGCTCGCGCATGCGCTCGGCGACCTCGTCGTGGAGGTAGCGGCGGCTGATGCCGATCCCGGGCTCGATTTTATTCATGGTCCCCCGACACACACAGATCAGTGCGACCTGTCGTGTATGTGTAGGTGCCCGGCAATGGAGTGTCGAGGTACGAGGGCTCGATCCAGCACGCGAGCCACATGTTCCGCCCGGAGGCCCAGTCCGTCGTGGATCTGGTGGCGGCAACTCGTCCCGTCGGCCACGACGAGATCGTCGGGCCCGGCGGCGCGCAGCGCCGGGAACAGCGACAGCTCCGCCATGGCGAAGGACGTCTCGATCGATTCCGGCCGGTAGCCGAAGGCGCCCGCCATCCCGCAGCAGCTCGACTCGATGATCCGCAGGTCGAGTCCCGGCACCGCCCGAAGCATGGTCTCGACCGAGCCCATGATGCCGAAGGATTTCTGATGGCAGTGGCCGTGCAGGTGCGCGACCCGGCCACGCTGGTCGGCGAACGGCAGCGCGATGCGGCCGGCCGTCAGGTCGGCCGCCAGCAGTTCCTCGAACAGGAAGGACTGCTTGGCCAGCAGCGCGGCCTCGTCGCCGGGCAGAAGCGCCGCGAACTCGTCCCGGAAGGTGAGCAGGCAGGACGGCTCCAGGCCGACGACCCGCGCCCCCGCACGGAGGAACGGCAGCAGCGCGTCGAGGGTGCGGCGCGCCTCCTGACGGGCCCGGTCGGTCTGGCCGGCGGAGAGCCAAGTCCGGCCGCAGCAGAGGGGGCGCCGCCCGCGGGACGGGTAGACCCGGTGCAGCCGGTAGCCGGCAGCCCGCAGGACGCGCTCGGCCGCCTCGAGATTCTCCCGCTCGAACGCCCGGTTGAAGGTGTCGCCGAACAGGATCACGTCGCGGAAGTCGCCCACGACGTCCTGCGCGTGGGCAGGCTCGCCCTCCTCGCCCCACGGCCGCCGCCAGCGCGGCAGCGAGCGCTTGGCCGAGAGCCCGGCGAACCGCTCCGAGAGGGCGGCGAGGGCCGGATATCGGTCCCGCAGATTGAGCAGCGGCGCCAGCCGCGCTGCGGCCCCGGCATAGAGCGGCATCGTCGCGATGAGGCGCTCCCGCAGGGGCAGCCCGTGGCGTGCGTGGTAATGGTGCAGGAACTCGATCTTCATCTTGGCCATGTCGACGCCGGTCGGGCACTCGCGGCGGCAGGCCTTGCAGGAGACGCAGAGATCGAGGGTGCGCTTCATCTCCGGGCTGGTGAAGGCGTCCTCGCCGAGCTGGCCCGAGATGGCGAGCCGCAGGGAATTGGCCCGGCCGCGGGTCAGGTGCTGCTCCTCCTTCGTCACCCGGTAGGAGGGGCACATGGCGCCGCCGGCGAGCTTCCGGCAGGTGCCGTTGTTGTTGCACATCTCCACCGCGGAGCCGAAGCCGCCCCAGTCCGACCAGTCGAGGGCA
This sequence comes from Methylobacterium sp. C33D, assembly GCF_053345825.1. Taxonomy (NCBI): domain Bacteria; kingdom Pseudomonadati; phylum Pseudomonadota; class Alphaproteobacteria; order Hyphomicrobiales; family Methylobacteriaceae; genus Methylobacterium; species Methylobacterium sp. C33D. The sequence goes on along the minus strand of NZ_JBKFAV010000001.1, from coordinate 262,540 downwards.
GTCGTCGTCGGCGCCGAGACCGCGTAGTCCGGCTTGAACCGGAACAGGCCGCGGTCGTCGAAGCGTGGCGCCCGCACGATCTTGCCGGGGTTGAGCCGGTTATCCGGGTCGAACGCGTCCTTCACCGTCTCGAAGGCGCGGGTGAGGGTCGCGCCGAAGAGCGGCTCCACGAATTCCGAGCGGGAGATCCCGTCGCCGTGCTCGCCGGAATACGAGCCCTTGTAGCGGCGCACCAGCTCGGACGTCTCCTCCGCGATCGCCCGCATCCGCCGGACATCGCCGGCCTCCTTCATGTCGAGGATCGGGCGGACATGCAGGCACCCGACCGAGGCGTGGGCGTACCACGTGCCGCGTGTGCCGTGCTTGGTGAACACCTCCGTCACCGCGTCCGTGTAGTCGGCGAGGTGATCCAGCGGGACGGCGCAATCCTCGATGAAGGAGACCGGTTTGGCGTCGCCCTTCATCGACATCATGATGTTGAGGCAGGCCTCGCGGACCTCCCAGACCGATCTCTGCCGGGCGGGCTCGACCACCTCCACGACGGCGTCCGGGAAGCCGTGATCGGCCATGCAGGCGTCGAGGCGCTTCAGGTCGCGCCGGAGCGACGCGAGGTCGTCCCCGGCGAACTCGGTGAGCAGCAGGCAGTTCGGCTTGCCCTTGGTGATGTCGGCGAGCGTCGTGCGGAACAGCGGGATGTCCGCGCCGAGCACGAGGACGTTGTTGTCGACGAGTTCGACCGCCACCGGGTCCAGCCCGACGATGTGCCGCGTCGTCTCCATGGCGGCCCGGAACGACGGGAAGTGGCACACGCCCATCACCCGGTGCGTGGGCAGGCGCGAGAGCTTCAGCGTCACCGCGGTGGTCGCGGCCAGCGTGCCCTCGGACCCGACGAGCAGGTGCGCGAGGTTCGGTTGCGCCTCGATCAGCGCATCGAGGTTGTAGCCGCCGACGCGACGTTGAACCTTCGGGTAGCGGGCCTCGATCTCGGCGCGGTGATCCTCGGCGAGGCCGCGCACCCGCCCGGCCAGCGCGGCGGCCCGATCCGACCCGGTCACGCCGGAATGGGCGTTGCCGGTCACGCCGAAGCCGAAGGCCTCGCCGTCGTGGAGCAGCGCCTCGATCGCGAGGACGTTGTCGCTCATCTTGCCGTAGCGCAGGGAGCGGGCCCCGCAGGAATTGTTGCCCGCCATGCCGCCGATGGTGCAGCGGGTCGCCGTCGAGGGCTCGACCGGGAAGAACCAGCCGTCGGCCTTCACCCGGGTGTTCAGGCGCTCCAGCACCATGCCCGGCTCGACCGTGATCGTGCCGGCCTCCGCGTCGTAGGCCAGGACGCCGTTGAAGTACCGCGAGCAGTCGACCACGAGGCCGGACCCGATCGGCTGGCCGTTCTGCGAGGTGCCGCCGCCCCTCAGGATCACCGGGGCGCCGTGCTCGGCGGCGACGCGCAGGGTCGCGGCGATGTCGGCGGCGGAGCGCGGCAGCACCACGCCGGCGGGCATGATCTGGTAGATCGAGGCGTCGGTGCTGTAGCGCCCGCGCGTGAACGCGTCGAAGCGCGCCTCACCCTGGAGTTGCTCCGCCAGCCGGCGCGGCAAACCGGCCTCGAGGCGCGCCGCTGCACGCGGCGCCGGGGCATCCGCCCTCGCTTCCGTCACGATCGATCCCTCCCGAGATGGGACGCGCCCACCCGCGGAGAAATGTATTCAAAATTCACGGCAGAGCAAACCGGCCGCGGCGTCGCGCTGTCGACCCGGCTGACGGCGCCCTGTGCAGCGGCATGCCCCGAAGGCCCGCGGCGATCCTCGCCCGGCGCGCGGCGCGTCTCGACCCGGCGAGGACGCGCCGCGCGCCGGCGCCGCATCCGGCCAACCGCGCGAGATCCGGTGAGGGCCTCAGTGGTTGTCCCGCGGCACGCCGGAGGTCTGCGCGACCTTCTGGAACTTCACCGCGCCCTTCAGCACCATGCCCTGGTCGAGCTGATCGACCTGATCGCGGTAGATCTCCTGCCAGGGCGTCTGGGTCGCCGGATAGGGATAGCCGCCGCGCGCCGCCAGATCCGCCCGCCGGCGGTCGAGTTCCTCGGCCGGGAGCAGGATGTCGGCGCTCCGGCGGTTGAGGTCGACGCGGATTCGGTCGCCGCTCTGCAACAGCGCCAGCCCGCCCCCCGCGGCCGCCTCGGGTGAGGCGTTCAGGATGGCGGGCGTGCCGGAGGTGCCGGATTGCCGGCCGTCGCCGATGCAGGGCAGGGAGGTGACGCCGCGCCGGATCAGGGCGCCGGGCGGCTGCATGTTCACCACCTCGGCGGCGCCGGGATAGCCGATCGGACCGGCCCCGCGCATGATCAGGATGGTGTTCTCGTCGATGTCGAGGGCCGGATCGTCGATCCGGGTGTGGTAGTCCTCCGGCCCGTCGAACACGATCACGCGCCCCTCGAAGGCCATCGGGTCATTCGGATTGCGCAGGTAGCGGGCGGCGAACTCCTCGGAGATGACGCAGGTCTTCATGATCGCCGAGTCGAACAGGCTCCCCTTGAGGTTCAGGAAGCCCGCGCGCTCCATCAGCGGCTCGCCGTAGGCGCGGATCACGTCGCGGTTCCAGCTGTGCCGCCCGCGGTAGTTCTCGCCGACGGTCCGGCCGTTGCAGGTCAGCGCGTCCTCGTGGACCTTCCCGGCCTCGATCAGCTCGGCGAAGACCGCCGGCAGGCCGCCCGCGCGGAAATACTCCTCGCCGAGCCAGCGGCCGGCAGGCTGCATGTCCACGAGCAGCGGGATCTCGAACCCGACCCGTTCCCAGTCGTCGCAGCTCAAAGGCACGCCGATATGCTTGGCGATGGCGTTGATGTGGATCGGCGCGTTGGTCGAGCCGCCGATCGCGGCGTTGGCCACGATGGCGTTCTCGAAGGCCTCGCGGGTGAGGATGTCGGAGGGCTTCAGGTCTTCCCAGACCATCTCGACGATCCGCTGCCCGGTGGCGTAGGCGGCTTGGCCACGCTCGCGGTAGGGCGCCGGGATCGCCGCCGAGCCGGGAAGGGCGAAACCGAGTGCCTCGGCGAGGGCGTTCATCGTCGAGGCCGTGCCCATCGTGTTGCAATGGCCCGTCGACGGCGCCGACGACCCGACGATGTCCATGAACTGCTGGAAGTCGATGTCGCCTGCCGCGTGCCGCTCGCGCGCCTTCCACACGATCGTGCCCGAGCCGGTCAGCTCCTTGTGGAAGTAGCCGTTGAGCATCGGCCCGACATTCAGCGAGATCGCCGGGATGTTGACCGTCGCCGCCGCCATCAGACAGGCCGGCATGGTCTTGTCGCAACCGGTGAGCAGCACGACGCCGTCCAGCGGGTAGCCGTACAGCACCTCGACCAGGGACAGGTAGGCGAGGTTCCGGTCGAGCGACGCGGTCGGCCGCTTCCCCGTCTCCTGGATCGGGTGGCAGGGAAACTCGAAGGCGACGCCGCCGGCCGCCGTGATCCCCTCGCGCACCCGCTTGGCGAGCTCGATGTGGTGGCGATTACAGGGCGACAGGTCGGATCCCGTCTGGGCGATGCCGATCAGCGGCTTGCCCGAGCGCAGCTCCTCCGGCGTCAGCCCGTAATTGAGGTAGCGCTCGAGGTAGAGGGCGGTCATGCCCGGGTTGTGCGGGTTGTCGAACCAGGCCTTCGAGCGCAGGTCGGCGGGCGTGATCCGGCGTTTGTCGCTCATGGTCGCTTCCTCGCATCCTGAGGCCGGCGCTGGCGGTCCGGCTCCCGTCTTCCGCTGCCGCCGCGGGCATCGCGACTCCGGTCGCGGCGCCCTCGGCTCGCTCTTGCAATACTCTGAGGATTGATCGCCCGCAGCATCTTCGGCGCTGGAACGATTTCAGGACAGCATCCGGGTGTCACCGTCGATGGAGATCGCCTGCCCCGAGATCGTCCGGCCGCGCGGCGAGCAGAGCAGCAGGATCTGGTCGGCGAGCTGGCGCGCCGTGACGTACTCCTTCACCGACACGAACGAGAACGCCCGCGCCTCCATGTCGGCGAAGCTTGTCCCCTGCTGCTGGGCCTTCGATTCGAGCACCCGGCGCTGGCGATCCCCGGCGACGAGACCCGGCAGGATCGCGTTCACCCGGATACCAGCGCCGCCGAGCTCGATCGCCAGGGACTTTGTGAAGCCGATCACCCCCCACTTGGCGGCCGCGTAGGGGCTGCGCAGAGCGAAGCCGAACTTGCCGGCGGCCGAGGACAGATTGACGATCGAGGCGTTGGCGCTCTGGCGAAGGTGCGGCACCGCCAGGCGCGCGCAGTTGAATTGGCTGGTCAGGCAGACCGTGACGCAGCGGTCCCACTCCTCGGGGGCGATCTCCTCGACACGGCCGGTCGGGCCGGCGATCCCGGCATTGTTGACGAGCACGTCGAGGCCGCCGAGGAACTCGACCGCCTGGTCCATCATCGCGGCGACCGCGTCGCGGTCGGCGACGTCGGTGCGGCTGCGCCCGATCGTCTCCGGCAGCGCCGCCAGGGCCTCCGCGTCGACGTCGCAGGCGAAGACGCGCGCGCCTTCGTCCACGAAGGCGTCGACGATCTCGCGACCGATCCCGGCAGCGCCCGCGGTCACCAGGACGCGCAGGCCGGCAATCCCCAGATCCATGATCAATCCTCTCCGTGAACGTCCCGCAACCCGCCGCGGGTCAAGATGAACTCCGCCGCTTCCCGGATGTCGGCGGCGATCGCGGCCGCGGCCGCCGCGCCGTCCCGGACCTCGATGGCCGCCACCGCCTCGGCGTGCCGCCGGAGGGCGAAGCCCTGGAGCAGGCGCTCCGGGTGGGCGCGCAGATCCAGGTTGATCACCGGGCCGGCCTTCAGCCAGAGCCGGGCGATGATCTCCTGCAGGGGTCCCAGCCCGCAGGCGCCGTAGATGGCGAAATGCAGGTCGCGGTTGAGCTGGACGGCGCGCGCCCTGTCGGGCTCCGGCGCCTCGGCCTCGGCCCGGAAGGCCGCCTCGGCGCTCCGGATCGCCGCCAGCTCGGACCCGGTCCGCCGCTCGGCCGCCCGCGCTACGGCGATGCCCTCGACCGCGATGCGGGTCTCGACCAGGGCCCGGAACGCGGCCGCGCCCATCACCGGCACGCGGATTACACGATTCGGCGCCACTTCCAGCACGCCGTCCGCCGCGAGCCGGCTCACCGCCTCGCGCACCGGCATGACCGAGACGCCGAGGGCCGCCGCGCTCTGGCGCAGGGACAGCCGGTCGCCCGGCGCCAGCCGCCCCGAGGCGAGGAGGTCCGACAGGGCCTCGTAGACGGTATCGGACAGGGTCCGCCGCGCGAGCTGGGGCAGTTCGGCGAGGGCCAGGGTGGAATTCATGTGCCGACACTAGACGGATCCGGCACTATCGCGCTAGTGATCTGTGATCACAGTTCGGGTGAGGGCCGTCAGAGCCCGCCGCAACAACCCGGCTGGAGGACACGCACGGGAGCGGAACGATGACGGACCGGTACGGGGATTCCCTTTCTCGCCGCAGCCTTCTACGCGCCGGCGGCGCGGCGCTCCTCGCGCCGGCCCTCGCGAGCCCGGCGCTCTCACAGGGACAGTCGGAGGTGATCCGGATCGGCCATCTGACGCCGCGCACGGGCTTCCTCGGCCCGCTCGGGGAGTTCGCCGTGCAGGCGGCCCAGCTCGCGGTGGAGGAGATCAACGCCGCCGGCGGCATCGCGGGCCGGAAGGTCGAGCTGCTCTCGGAGGACAGCGTCAATCCGCAGACCGCCTCGGCCAAGGCCGAGCGCATGGTCCAGCGCGACCGCGTGGCCTGCCTCGTCGGCGAGATCAACTCGGCCTCCGCGCTGGCGATCAGCCAGGTCGCCCAGCGGGAGAAGATCCTGTTCATCAACACCGGCGCCAACTCGGACGCGCTGCGCGGCTCCGACTGCAAGCGCTTCATGTTCCACGTCGAGTCGCAGAACACCATGATGGTGCGCGCCTGCGGGCGGGCGCTGCTCGACCGGGGCCTGATCAAGGGCCGCAAGGTCTACGCGCTCACGGCCGACTACGCCTTCGGCCACGATCTCCTGAAGCAGGCGAAGAAGTACTTCGCGGCCAACGACGCCACCCTCGTGGGCGAGGACCTGATCCCCACCGAGCTGACCGACTTCTCGCCGTTCCTGCTGAAGCTCCGTCAGGCCAAGCCGGACCTCGTGATCTGCAACCTCGCGGGCGCGCAGATCACCAACTTCCTCAAGCAGTACAGCGAGTTCGGCCTGCCGTTCCCGGTCGCCGGATTCGGCTTCGACACGGCGCTCGCCTGGGGCGCCGGGCCGGGCAACTTCCTCGGTACGTGGCCGGTGATCTGGCATCACCAGATCGACTCGCCCTCGGCCAAGAAGTTCGTCGCCGCCTTCAAGGCCAAGTACAAGAAGCCGCCGGAGAACCAGGGCTGGGGCGACTACACCGCGATGAAGATCGTCGCGCAATCCATGAACGAGCTGAAATCGACCGAGTCGATCAAGGTCGTGGAGCACCTCGAATCGGGCGCCAAGTTCGACATCGCGAAGGTCCGCGAGGGCTATTTCCGCCCCTGGGACCACGAGCTGATGCAGGAGATGTTCGCGATCACCGCCCTGCCGGCGGATCAGGTCAAGAACCCTTTCGACATCTTCACCTCGACCGGCCCGCTGCCCGGCCCCGGCGAGAGCCTGGAAGTGCTCGCCACCACCCGCGACGAGAACGCCTGCACCTTCCCGGCGTGAGGCGGCCATGCAGCTCGTCTTCATCCTGGAGCAGGTGCTCAACGGCCTGCTGATCGGCGTGCAGTACCTGCTGATCGCGCTGGGCCTGTCGCTGATCTTCAGCCTGGGCGGGATCGTGAACCTCGCCCACGGCGCCTTCTACGCGATCGGCGCCTACATGACCGTGCTGCTGACGCCGACCATCGGCTTCGGCGGCGCCCTCGTCGCCTCGCCGCTGGCGGTGGCGGTGCTCGGCCTGCTGATCGAGCGGTTCCTGCTGCGGCGCTTCTACCGCGGCGACCCGACGCTCGGCCTCCTCCTCACCTTCGGGCTCGCCATGGTGGCCGAGCAGGCGCTGCGCATGGCCTTCGGGGCGGCGCCGGTGCCGTTCGGGATCCCGCCGTGGCTGCGCGGGCAGGTCTTCATCGGCGACCTGATCTACTCGCGCTACCGGCTCTCGATCCTCGTGGTGGCCCTCGCCTGCGTCGCCGGCCTGTGGCTGCTGCTCACGCGGACCAGCTTCGGGCGCGTGGTCCGGGCCGGCGTGCAGAACCCCGACATGGTCGCGGCGCTGGGCATCTCGCTCCGGCCCTACATGACGGCGGTGGTGACGATCGCGGTGGGGCTCGCGGCGCTCGCCGGGACCATGATGGCGCCGGTCACGGGCGTGCAGCCCGCCATGGGCGCCGAGATCCTGACCTTCGCCTTCGTGGTGGTGGTGATCGGCGGTCTCGGCTCGTTCTGGGGCGTGGTGCTCGCCGCGCTGATCGTGGGCGTGGTCCGGGGCCTCACCGCCTACGCCTACCCGCCGGCCACCGAGGCCGCCGTCTACGCCCTCATGGTGCTCGTCCTGCTGCTGCGCCCGCGCGGCCTGTTCGGCGAGCACATCGCCCGGTTCGAGTGAGCGGAGAGCGTCCCATGTCCGGAACCGCCGAGCCGCTGCCGCTCGCCCTGCCGCAGCGCGGCCTGATCCTGCGCGAGAGCCGCCAGCTCTGGGCGGCGCTCGCCGCCCTGATCGTCCTGCCCTTCGCCCTGGACGCGATCGGCCTGACGCTGATCACCGCCACCGACGCGGTGATCTTCGCCCTTGCGGTGCTCGGCCTCAACATCCTGGTCGGCTGGACCGGGCTCACCTCCTTCGGCCACGGGGCGTGGTTCGGGATCGGCGCCTACGCGGTGGCGATCCTCCAGACGCGGCTGTTCCCCGGCGACATGGCGCTGCCGCTCCTCGGCGCCCTGGCGATCACCGGCGTCGCCGCGCTCATGGCCGGCGGCCTGATCCTGCGGCGGCGGGGCGTCTACTTCTCGCTCCTGACCCTCGCCTTCACGGCGATGCTCTACGCCATCGCGTTCCGCTGGACAGACCTGACCGGCGGCGAGAACGGCATCGGCAACCTGCACCGCTGGGCTTCGCTGCAGGAGCCGGGCGCCTACTACGCCGCCGTGTCCGGCATCGCCTTCGCGGTTCTGATCGCCCTGTGGCGCTTCCGTCGCTCGCCGATGGGCACCGTGCTGGTGGCGATCCGCGAGAACGAGCAGCGCGCCGGTTTCCTCGGCTACGCCACCAACCGCTACAAGCTCGCCGCCTTCGTGATCTCGGCGACGATCACCGGTCTCGCCGGCGCGCTCTCGGCCTACAGCCACCGCTTCACGTCGGCCGACCCGATCTCCATCGCCTTCTCGGGCGAGCTGCTCGCCATGGTGGTGATCGGCGGGATGCGCTCGTTCCTCGGGCCGGCGCTCGGCGCGCTGTTCTACATCCTGTTCCGCGAGTTCCTGTCGATCTACACCGCCGACTGGCTCCTGTATTTCGGCCTGCTGTTCGTCGCCTTCATCGTGTTCTCGCCGGACGGGCTCGTCGGCATCGCGGCGCGGCTGCTCAAGCCGTTCCGGCGCGTCCCGACCGAGGGCGCGGCCATGTCGGCCCGCCGCGCCGGCGCCTCGGGCCGCGTCCCGGCCCGCTTCATCGCGGAGGGGCGCGGCGACGGCCCGGTGCTGGTCGCCGGCGAGATCCGGAAAAGTTTCGGGCCCGTGAAGGCTGTGCGCGGCGTGTCCTTCGCGGTCGCCGACCGGACGCTCCACGCCCTGATCGGACCGAACGGCGCCGGCAAGACCACCGCCTTCAACCTGCTGTCCGGGATGTTCCGGCCGAGCGGCGGCAGCATCCGCCTCGACGGGCGCGAGATCGCCGGGCTGGAGCCGCACGCCATCACCCGGGCCGGGATCGGCCGCTCGTTCCAGATCACCAACCTGTTCCCGGGCCTCTCCGTGGAGGAGAACGTCCGCCTCGCGGTGCAGGCCCGGCACGCCGCGCATTTCAGTCCGTGGCGGGACGCGCTGGCCGTCCGCGAGATCGCCGACGACACCGCCGAGCTTCTGCGCTGGACCGGCCTGTCCGGCATCGAACGGGCCGAGGCCGGCAGCCTGTCCTACGGCGGTCAGCGACTGCTCGACATGGGTCTCGCCCTGGCCACGCGGCCGCGCGTGCTGCTCCTCGACGAGCCGCTCGCGGGCCTCGCGGCCGCCGAGCGCGAGCGGGTCGGCGACTTGATCAAGGCGCTGTCGGCCGACATCCCGGTGCTCCTCGTCGAGCACGACATCGACCGCGTCTTCCGCCTCGCCGACCGCGTCACCGTCATGGCCGACGGCGCCGTGCTGGTCGACGGCTCGGTCGCGGATGCCCGCGACGACGCGCGGGTGCAGGCGGTCTACCTCGGATCGGGCACGGCGGCGATCGCCGCGAAGCCGCGCGCCAGCGCGGCCGAGGCCGAGACGCTGCTCGCCATGGACGGCGTCGACACCTTCTACGGCAAGTCGCACATCCTCAACGGCGTGAACCTCGCGGTGCGCCGGGGCGAGGTCTTGGCCTTGCTCGGCCGGAACGGCGCCGGCAAGTCGACGCTGCTCAAGACGCTGATCGGCACCGCGCCGCCGGCCGCCGGCCGGATCGTGCTCGCCGGCCAGGACATCGCCGGCCTGTCGCCCGACCGGATCGCCCGGCTCGGGATCGGCTACGTGCCGCAGGGGCGGGCGCTGTTCGCCGGCATGACCGTCGCGGAGAATCTGGGCCTCGGCCGCCTGCGGCGGCTCACCGGCGCCGGTATCCACTGGGACGAGGAGAAGGTCCTCGAGTTCTTCCCGCGTCTGAAGGAGCGCTGGACCGTCGACGCGGCCCGTCTGTCCGGGGGCGAGCAGCAGATGGTGGCGGTGGCCCGCGCCCTCTCGGGCGACACGCGGCTCCTCCTCCTCGACGAGCCCTTCGAGGGCCTGTCGCCGGCCGTGACGGAGGAGCTGTTCGAGGCCTTCGACCGGCTGCGCCGGGAGATCGCGATCATCCTGGTGGACCACCATCTCGACCTCGCCCTGGCGCTGTCCGACCGCACCGTCGCCCTGGAGCGCGGCAGCGTGCAGTGGACGGGCGAGTCGCGTCTCCTGCGCGAGGATCAGGATTTGAGGCGGAAGGTGCTGTGGCTATGACCGAGAGCGTCGCGATCGTCGGCGCCGGCCTGATCGGCCGGGCCTGGGCGATGATCTTCGCCCGTGCCGGCTGGGACGTGCGCCTGTTCGACCCCGCGGCGGGCGTGGCCGAGGCCGCGATCCCGGCCTGCGCCGAGGGACTGCGGACGCTCGCGGCGAACGATCTCTGCGCCGACCCCGCCGGTGCCGCGGAGCGCATCCGCGCGGCCGGCACCCTCGGTTCCGCCCTCGACGGCGTCGCCTTCGTGCAGGAGAACGGACCGGAGCGGCTGGAGGTGAAGCGGAGCCTGTTCGCGGACCTCGACGCCGCGGCGCCGCGTGAGGCCGTCATCGCCTCGTCCTCCTCGGCGATCCGCTGCTCCCTGTTCACCGAGGATCTGCCGGATCGGGCCCGGTGCCTCGTCGGCCATCCGGTGAACCCGCCGCACCTGATCCCGCTCGTCGAGATCTCCGGCGCCCCGTGGACGGCGCCCGAGGCTCTGGCACGGGCCCGGCAGGTCTACGAGCAGATCGGGCAGGTCCCGATCACCGTGCTGAAGGAGATCGAGGGCTTCATCCTCAACCGGCTCCAGGGCGCCCTGCTAGCGGAGGCGTTCCGCCTCGCCTCGGAGGGCTACGTGACCCCGCAGGACCTCGACAAGACGGTCGCGGACGGCCTCGGCTTGCGCTGGAGCTTCATGGGTCCGTTCGAGACGATCGAGCTCAACGCGCCGGGCGGCATCGCCGATTACTGCGCGCGCTACACCGGCTTCTACAAGACTCTTGCCGCCGACCCGGCGCCACCCTCGGTCTACGAGGCGCCGGCGACCGAGGCGATCCTGGCCAAGTGGCGGCCGCCGACCGATCTGCCCGCACGCATGAACCGCCGCGACGCGCGGCTGGCGGCGCTCCGCGCCCACAAGGCTTCACGGAAGGACTGAGCATGGCCTCACAGCGGAAAGTCATCATCACCTGCGCGGTGACCGGCGCGATCCACACGCCCAGCATGTCGCCGCACCTGCCGGTGACGCCCGAGGAGATCGCCGACGCCGCGATCGGCGCCGCCGAGGCGGGCGCGGCCATCGTGCACCTGCACGCCCGCAATCCGGAGAACGGCCAGCCCGACCAGACACCCGAGGCGTTCGCCAAGTTCCTGCCGGTGATCAAGCAGCGCTCGAACTGCGTGGTGAACATCACCACCGGCGGCGCGCCGACCATGTCGATCGAGGAGCGGGTGCGCCCTGCCGCAACCTTCCAGCCGGAAGTCGCCTCGTTGAATCTCGGCTCGATGAATTTCGGCCTGTTCGGCATGCTCGACCGATTCAAGGACCTGAAGCACCAGTGGGAGCGGGACTATCTCGGCAACAAGGACATCATCTTCCGCAACACGTTCGGCCAGATCGAGCACATCCTGACGACCTGCGGATCGAACGGGACGAAGTTCGAGTTCGAGTGCTACGACACCGCGCATCTCTACAATCTCAAATACTTCTTCGACCGCGGGCTCGTGCAGGCGCCGCTGTTCATCCAGACGGTCTTCGGCCTTCAGGGCGGCATCGGCGCGCATCCGGACGACGTGATGCACATGAAGCGCACCGCCGACCGGCTGTTCGGCGACCAGTACCGCTGGTCGGTGCTCGGCGCGGGCCGCAACCAGATGAACATCGCCGCCATGGCGGCCGCGATGGGCGGCAACGTCCGCGTCGGCCTCGAGGACAGCCTCTGGGACGGCCCGGGCAAGCTCGCCGAGACCAACGCCGCGCAGGTCCGCCGCGTCCGCGCGATCATCGAGGGGCTGGGCCTCGCGGTCGCCTCGCCCGACGAGGCCCGGGAGATCCTGGCGCTGAAGGGGGGCGACAAGGTCGCGTTCTGACCGATCAGTCGATGGACGATGCGTCGCGGAAGGTGGGACGCATCGTCCAGGACAGGCTGACGTTCGCGCCTTCCCGTCCTCGCGAGCGCAGCGAAGCAATCCAGTGTAGCGCGCCATCTGAGGCCTGGGCGCCTCTGGATCGCTTCGCTGCGCTCGCAAAGACGTCGAGAAGCCCTCACGGCGCCCCGAATACCCGGTCCAGATCCGCCTGCTTGGCGCCGTCGATCTCCAGGATCTTCAGTCGGCTCTGATCGCCGGTCACGATGCGGACCGAGCCGCGGCTGACCTTCAGCGCCTTGGCGACCAGCGCGACCAGCGCCCCGTTGGCCGCGCCGTCGACCGGCGGGGCGGCGACGCGGGCCTTCAGGTAGGGCTGTCCGTTCTCGTCCCGGGCCCAGCCCTCCGCGGCGTCGCGGCCTCCGCGCGGCGTGAGGCGCACCGCCAGCCGGATCGCCACGGCGAGGCCCTCAGAAGATCTTGCCCGGGTTCAGCCGGTTGTCCGGATCGAGCGCCCGCTTCACGAGCCGCATGACGGCGATCTCCTCGGGCGAGCGCGACAGCTTCAGCTTGGCCCGTTTCTCGAGCCCGATCCCGTGCTCCGCCGAGACGGAGCCGTTCAGCTCCGCCAGCGGCTCGTAGATCGCGGCGTCGATCGCCGCGTTGCCGGCGGCGTCGAGGCGGGTGGTGTTCCAGTGGAGGTTGTTGTCGCCGATATGCCCGTAGACGACCGCACGGCAGCCCGGGATCGTCGCGAGCCGGTCGAGCGCGCCGCGGACGTAGCCGTCCATCCGCGCGAGCGGCACGCTCACGTCGAAGGCCCGGTCGATCCCGTCGGCGTTCAGGTGCTCCACGCGGTCGCGGATCCGCCACATGCCCCGACGCTGCTCCTCCGACGAGGCGACGGCGGCGTCGAGGATCGTGCCCTCGCCCATCAGCCCTTCCAGCAGGCCCAGGAACCGGTCGGATTCCTCGGGCACGCACTCGACCTCGATGATGGCGTAGAACGGGTAGTCCGGTCCCAGCGGCGGGGTCGCGCGGCCCGGCGCCGTCATCAGCCGGTAGAAGTCCGGCCAGAGGCCCTCGAACGAGGAGACACGTCCCTGGAAGGCGCTCTGCGCCGCCCGCAGCACCCGGGCGCCATCGTCGACTCCGGGGCACGCGATCAGCGCGGTCGCGTAGCCGGCGGGCTCCGGCCGGAGGCGGATGACGGCCCGCGTGACGATGCCCATCGTGCCCTCGGTGCCGAGGAAGAGCTGCTTGAGGTCGAGCCCGGTGTTGTTCTTGATGAGCGGTCGCATCGACGACACGACCGTGCCGTCGGCGAGCACCGCCTCCAGCCCCAGCACCATCTCGCGCATCATGCCGTAGCGCAGCACCCGCAGGCCGCCGGCGTTGGTGGAGATCGCGCCGCCGATCGTCGCCGAGCCGCGGGCCCCGAGATCGAGGGGGAAGAAGAGGCCCGCCGCTGACGCGGCGTCCTGCACGCTCTCGAGCGTCGCGCCGGTGCCGACCACCACCGTCATGCCGAGCGGGTCCACCGGCTCGATGCCGGTCATGCGCTCGGTCGACAGGGTGATCTCGTCCGGCTGGCAGAGCGTGCCGTCGACGAGGCCGGTGGCGCCGCCCCGCGGGACCACCGCGACGCCCGCCGCGCGGCAGGCGGCCATGACGGCGCCGGTCTCCTCCGTGCTGCGCGGCCGGACCAGCGCCAGGGCGGCGCAGGGCTCGGTCGGGCGCGTCCAGTTGGCCGACCGCCCGCGCAGTTCCGCGCCGGTGACGAGACCGGACGGTCCGACGATCGCGGCGAGGCGGTCGAGGAAGGCGGTGTCGGTCATCGGCATCCTCACGGGGCTCGGTCCGGTCGCCGCACTGTCACAGGATCCCGCGCGCGGCGAGGTTCCGCATGAGCGCGCGGGCGCCGAAGGTCCAGGGCTCGCAGGCGTCGCACGGGCGCATGCGGTTGACGAGGCTGCCGAGTTCCGGGCTCGCCACCACGACGCGGTCGCCGTCGGCGTGGGTGAAGCCGAGGCCCGGCCCGTGCCGGTCCTGGATCGGCGCGAACATCGTGCCGAGGAGGAGGAGGGCGCCGTCGGGGTAGTCGTGCGTCCGCCCCATCAGCGCTTCCGCCAGTTCCTCGGGGTCGCGGCTGATCTCGGAGAGCGGCGAGGTGCCCTGAAGCCGGAAACCGTCCGCGCCGGTGACCTCGAGGGTCACGGTGGTGCGCCGGACGTCGTCGAGGCCGAACGTGTCGTCGAACAGGCGCAGGAACGGCCCCAGGGCGCAGGAGGCGTTGTTGTCCTTGGCCTTACCGAGGAGCAGCGCCGACCGGCCCTCGAAGTCGCGCAGGTTCACGTCGTTGGCGAGCGTCGCCCCGACGATGCGCTGGTCGGAGGTGACCGCGAGCGCCACCTCGGGCTCGGGGTTGTTCCAGTGCGACTCCGGGTGCAGGCCCGCATCCGCGCCGCAGCCCACGGCCGAGAGCGGCTGCGCCTTCGTGAAGATCTCGGCGTCCGGGCCGATGCCGACCTCCAGGTACTGGCTCCAGGCGCCCTGCGCGACCAGCACCTCCTTGAGGGCCATCGCCTCGGGCGAGCCGGGCTTGAGCCGGCGCAGGTCGCGGCCGACCAGGCGCTCGACCTCGGCGCGGATCGCCGCCGCGGCGGCGAGATCGCCGCGGGCGCGCTCCTCGATGACCCGCTCCAGCATGGACGTGGCGAAGGTCACGCCCGCCGCCTTCAGGGCCTGGAGGTCGACCGGTGCCAGGAGCCAGGGCTTGGTGGCATCGCGCGCGTCGGGCGGCGTGTTGGCCAGCACCGCGTCGAGGCTGCCGAGGTCCTCGCCCTGGGCGCCGCGCAGGGCGGCGGCGGGGTCTCGGGCCTCGCACAGGTCGCTGACCGTCGGGAAGGCGGCGGTGACGTCGACGAGTCGGGGCGCGCCGTCCCCGTCTGCGCGGATCGCCACGACGCTCGGACCGGTCACGTCCGGCCGCCACACCCGGCCCGCGAGGGCGCCCCGGCATCCGTCGGCGGGCAGGATCTCCCGCGCGGTCAGGCCCGATAACGACATGTGCTCATGTCCCCTGGATGTGTGACCCTGCGTTGTCCGCGCGCGGCGGGCCCGGTTCCGGGACCGCGGCCGGCGCGCGATCCCATAGCATTCCGCGCCGCCCGTCATCCCGCCGGATGTTTCACCGGACCGCGCTCGTCACCGGCGCCGGGCGGGCTCGCCTGACAGATCCAAGATTATCTGCAGCTTTGCCGGGAGGTCGGCTTGCTTTCCCGCGAACCCTCATTTGTACTGCCGCCCTAGAGCCGCCGACAGAGTGGCCTTGATCGGGAGGAAGCATGGCCTCGGTGGGAATCCGCGAGGTTCGCAAGGCTTTCGGATCGACGAATGTCCTGCACGGCGTGTCGGTGGATATCCGGGACGGTGAATTCGTGATCCTGGTCGGCCCGTCGGGCTGCGGGAAATCGACGCTCCTGCGGATGATCGCCGGGCTCGAGAACATCTCCGGCGGCGAGATCCGCATCGGCGAGCGCGTGGTGAACGATGTGCCGCCCAAGGAGCGGGACATCGCCATGGTGTTCCAGAACTACGCCCTCTACCCGCATCTCACGGTCCGCGAGAACATGGCGTTCTCGATGCGGATCCGGAAGGCGCCGGCCTCCGAGATCGACCTCCGGGTCAACAAGGCCGCGCAGATCCTCGGACTGGCGCCCCTGCTGGACCGCTACCCGCGCCAGCTCTCGGGCGGCCAGCGCCAGCGCGTCGCCATGGGCCGGGCGATCGTGCGCGACCCGCAGGTCTTCCTGTTCGACGAGCCGCTCTCCAACCTCGACGCCAAGCTGCGCGTGGCGATGCGTACCGAGATCAAGGAACTGCACCAGCGCCTGAAGACGACGACCATCTACGTCACCCACGACCAGATCGAGGCCATGACGATGGCCGACCGGATCGTGGTGATGCACGACGGGGTCGTCGAGCAGATCGGGCCGCCCCTCGAACTCTACGACCGGCCCGACAACCTGTTCGTCGCGGGCTTCATCGGCTCGCCGGCGATGAACTTCATGCCCGGCCAGGTGCGGGCGAACGGGCGCCTGACCTTCACAACCGAGACCGGCCTGTCGATCCCGCTCGCCGACGCGCCGTCCGGCGTCGAGGGGCGCTCACTCATCCTGGGCATCCGCCCCGAGCATTTCGACCTCGCGCCCGAGGGGATCGCCGCGGAGGTCGTCGTCGTGGAGCCGACCGGCTCCGAGACCATGCTGGCGGTGCGGGCGGGGGGCCAGGACCTCACCTGCGTGCTGCGCGAGCGCGTGCGGGAGCGGCCGGGCGAGACCGTCTCCCTGCGGCCGAACCGCGTGCACTTCTTCGACGCCGAGACCGGCCGTCGCCTGCCGAACTGACCCGCGTCGGATCCGGCGCGGATTCGAGGCGCGCGGCGCCTCCAGGATCACGATCACCGAGGGAGAAGAAACGATGTCCGTTCTCGATCGCCGGTCCCTCCTCGCGGGCGCCGCAGCGACCGGCCTCGCCGCCGGCAGCGACCTCCTCGGCTTCGCCAAGGCCTGGGCGCAGAGCGCGGAGTGGAAGCCCGAGCCGGGGGCGAGCCTCTCGCTCCTGCGCTGGAAGCGCTTCGTGCCGGCCGAGGACGAGGCCTTCATGAAGCTGGTCGACGCCTTCACGAAGGCGACGGGCGTGAAGGTGACGGTGAGCAACGAGTCCTTCGACGACATCCAGCCCAAGGCGTCGGTCGCCGCCAATACGGGCCAGGGGCCCGACATGGTCTGGGGCCTGTTCTCGTTCCCGGCGCTCTTCCCCGACAAGTGCCTGCCGCTCGAGGACGTGGCGGAATCCCTCGGCAAGAAGTACGGCCCCTGGTTCCCGTCCGCGGAGGCCTACGGCAAGGTCAAGGGCAAGTGGATCGCGATCCCCGTGGCGTTCAACGGCGGCTACCCGAACTACCGCATCTCGGCGATGAAGAAGGCCGGGTTCGACAAGTTCCCGACCGACACGGCGGGCTTCCTCGAACTCTGCCGCGGCCTGAAGAAGAACAACACGCCCGCCGGCTTCGCCCTCGGCCACGCGACCGGCGACGGCAACACGTGGTGCCACTGGGCGCTGTGGTCGCACGGCGGCAACCTCGTCGACGCCAACGAGAAGATCGTCATCAACTCGCCCGAGACCGCCAAGGCGCTCGAATACGTCAAGTCCCTGTACGAGACCTTCGTGCCCGGCACGGTGTCGTGGAACGATTCGTCGAACAACAAGGCGTTCCTGGCCGGCGACCTGTACCTGACCAACAACGGCATCTCGATCTACGCGGCGGCCAAGAAGGACAACCCGAAGCTCGCCGAGGACATGGACCACGCGGTCTGGCCGATCGGCCCCGTCGGCAAGCCCACCGAGTTCCAGCTCGCCTTCCCGATCCTGGCCTTCAAGTACTCCAAGGCGCCGAACGCCTGTAAGGCCTTCATCGCCTTCATGATGGAGGCGGCGAACTACAATCCCTGGCTGGAGGCGGCGCAGGGCTACCTCTGCGAGCCGCTGTCGAACTACCCGAAGAACCCGATCTGGACGAGCGACCCGAAGAACGCGGTCTTCGCCGAGGCCGGGCGGCGCTCCCTGGCGGCGGGCGGCCTCGCGCCGGTGAGCGAGCGGATCGCCGCCGTGCTGGCCGACTTCGTGATCGTCGACATGTTCGCCAGCCACTGCACGGGCCGCGAGGACGTGAAGGGCGCGATCAAGAACGCCGAGCGCGCCGCCACGCGCATCTTCCGGAACACCTGACCGCACCCGCCGGAGGCGAGACCATGGCGCACACGGCCCTGACGCAGCCCGCCCCGGCCGCAATCCCGACCCGCTCGGCCTGGCAGCGCGTGCGCGCGAGCCGCGGCTGGGCGGGTTTCTGGTTCATGCTGCCGACCGCGCTGATCCTCGGCCTGTTCCTGGCCTACCCGCTCCTGAAGGGCATCTGGCTGTCCTTCACCAACGCGCGGATCGGCCGCGAGGGCGTCTTCGTCGGCCTGGAGAACTACGAGTGGCTCTGGGACGACGACGTCTTCTGGCTCTCGGTGTTCAACACCTGCCTCTACACGGCGGTGGCGTCCGTGGTGAAGTTCGGCGTCGGCCTCTACCTCGCGCTGCTGCTCAACAAGAACATGCCGTTCAAGTCGATCATCCGGTCGATCGTGCTGATCCCGTTCGTGGTGCCGACGGTTCTGTCGGCCATCGCGTTCTGGTGGA
Organism: Methylobacterium sp. C33D; assembly: GCF_053345825.1. Lineage (NCBI taxonomy): Bacteria > Pseudomonadati > Pseudomonadota > Alphaproteobacteria > Hyphomicrobiales > Methylobacteriaceae > Methylobacterium > Methylobacterium sp. C33D. Next base: position 244,269 of record NZ_JBKFAV010000001.1, on the reverse strand, counting down.
TCTTCGACAGCCAGTTCTCGATCATCTCCTGGTCTCTGCGGCATCTCGGGGTGATCGACGGCAACATCGACTTCCTCGGCGAGCCGGCCATGGCGCGCGCCTGCGTGATCTTCGCCAACATCTGGCGGGGCGTGCCGTTCATCGCGATCACGCTGCTCGCCGGCCTCCAGACGGTCTCGCCCTCGCTCTACGAGGCCGCGACGCTGGACGGCGCCTCCAACTGGCAGATCTTCTCGCGGATCACCCTGCCGCTCCTGACCCCGATCATCGCGGTCGTGATGACCTTCTCGGTGCTGTTCACCTTCACCGACTTCCAGCTGATCTGGGCGATGACGCGCGGCGGCCCGGTGAACGCCACCCACCTGATGGCGACCCTGTCGTACCAGCGCGGCATCCTGTCGGGGACGCTCGGCGAGGGCGCGGCCATCGCCACCGCCATGGTGCCGTTCCTGCTCGCGGCCATCGGCATCTCGTGGTTCGGCCTGCAGCGCAGGGCCTGGCAATCCGGGGGGAACGACCGATGAGCGCGCCCGCACCGCCCGCCCACGCCGATCCGCATCTCAACTCCGTCTTGGAGGCGCGGCCCGCCGGGCTCACCGACAATTCGGAGGGCATGGCCTATCTCGAACGGTTGCCCCGGCGGCTCGTGACGACCTACCTGCCGCTCCTCCTCATCCTCGCCGTGCTGCTGTTCCCGTTCTACTGGATGGCGCTGACGGCCATCAAACCGGACGAGCAGCTGATCGACATGGAGCGGTTCAACCCGTTCTGGGTCGTGGACCCGACGCTCAAGCACATCAACAAGCTCCTCTTCGAGACGCAGTATCCGCGCTGGCTCTGGAACACGATGTACGTGTCGGTGGCGGCGACCGTGCTGTCGCTGTTCGCGAGCGTGCTCGCCGCCTACGCCTGCGTCCGGGTGCGCTACCGGGGCGCCGGCTGGGTCGGGGCGGCGATCTTCCTCGCCTACCTCGTGCCGCCCTCGATCCTGTTCATCCCGCTCGCCACGATCATCCAGGCCTACGGCCTGTTCGACTCGCCGATCGCCCTGATCCTCGCCTACCCGACGATCCTGATCCCGTTCTCGACGTGGCTCCTGATGGGCTACTTCAAGACCATTCCCTACGAGCTGGAGGAATGCGCGCTGATGGACGGCGCCAGCCGGTGGCAGATCCTCACCAAGATCATCCTGCCGCTCGCCTTCCCGGGGCTGATCTCGGCGGGGATCTTCTCGCTGACCCTGTGCTGGAACGAGTTCATCTACGCGCTGACCTTCCTGTCCTCGACGCAGAACAAGACGGTGCCCATCGCCGTGGTGAGCGAGTTCGTGGACGGCGACGTCTATAAGTGGGGATCGCTGATGGCCGGCGCGCTGCTCGGCTCGCTGCCGCTGGTGATCCTCTACTCGTTCTTCGTCGAGTACTACGTCTCCGCGCTCACCGGCGCCGTGAAGGAATAGGGGACGGGCCGGGCCTCCGGCGTCGCGCGCGCGGCGAAGCGAGCCGGGGCGGCGGGGCCCCGGTCGGCGTGTCGCTGGCCGGATCGGGGCGCTGTGCTCGCGGGGACGCAGACCGTTGCCAGCAGGGCTCGACGAGGCGGACAATGCGCGCGGATCCGCCGGCGCAGAATCGCGGACCGGCCCCATCGAAGGTCACGCCATGGCCCACTTCATCGACGCCCGCTCCACCCTGGTCAACGACGCCGTCGACGGCCTCGTCGCCGCGAGCGGCGGACGCTTGGCACGGCTCGACGGCGACCCGGGCATCCGCGTCGTCCTCCGCGCCGCTCCGGATCCCGGGACGGTCGCGGTCATCTCCGGCGGCGGCTCCGGCCACGAGCCGGCCCATGCGGGCTTCGTGGGGCCTGGCCTGCTGAGCGCGGCCGTCTGCGGCGACGTCTTCGCCTCGCCGAGCGTCGACGCGGTGCTGGCCGGGATCCTCGCGGTCACGGGGCCGGCGGGATGCCTGCTCGTCATCAAGAACTACGCGGGCGACCGGCTGAATTTCGGCCTCGCCGCCGAGCGCGCCCGGGCGCTCGGCCACAGGGTCGAGACCGTTATCGTCGCGGACGACATCGCGCTGCCGGATGCCAAGCAGCCCCGCGGCGTCGCCGGGACGCTGTTCGTCCACAAGGTGGCGGGCCACGCCGCGGAGGCCGGGGAACCGCTCGAGACCGTGGCGGCGCTCGCCCGACGCGCCGCCGGGGCGGCGAAGTCGCTCGGCATCGCGGTCTCGACCTGCACGATCCCCGGCTCGCCGCGCAGCGAGCGTCTGGCGGAGGGACAGGCCGAGCTCGGCCTCGGCATCCACGGCGAGCCCGGCGCGGAGCGCATCGCGCTGCCGAAGGTCAGCGAGCTCGCCCGCATGATGGCCGAGCGTCTCGCGCGGGCCGTGTCCGGTGCCGACCGGCTGGCACTGCTCGTGAACAATCTCGGCTCCGCCTCCGCGCTGGAGATGCAGGTCCTCACCCGCGCCGTGCTCGCGACCGATCTGGGGCGGCGCGTCCACCTGCTGCTCGGGCCGGCGCCGCTGATGACGGCGCTCGACATGCACGGTGCCTCGCTGTCGGTCCTGCCGCTCGACGACGCGCTGGAGCGCGCCCTGTCGGAGCCCGTCCCGGTCCCGGCCTGGCCCGCGGCCGTGCGGATCGCGCCGCAGATCTTTCGGCCGGTGCCCGAGGGGCTCGCGGGCGAGGCCTTCACGCCCTCGCACGACGCCGTCACCGCCGCGCGGATCCGGGCCGTCGCGGAGGCGCTGATCGGGGCCGAGGATGCCCTGAACGGCCTCGATGCCAAGGTCGGCGACGGCGACGCCGGCACGACCTTCGCGGGCGCGGCGCGCGCCGTCCAGGCCGACCTCGACCGGCTGCCACAGGCGGAACCCGCGGCCCTGTGCCGGGCGCTCGCCGAGCGGATCGGGCGCGCGGTGGGCGGGTCGAGCGGCGTGCTCGGCTCGATCTTCTTCGCCGCGACGGCCTCGGCCCTCACCGGCGGCGCCGCGTGGCCCGAGGCGCTCGGGCAGGGCGTGGCGCGCGTCCAGGGCTACGGCGGCGCCCAGGCCGGCGACCGCACGCTGCTCGACGCCCTGATCCCCGCTGTCGAGGCCCTGAAGGGCAGCGACCTCGCGGCCGCGGCGGCGGCCGCCCGCGCCGGCGCCGAGGCCACGGCCGGCATGGATCGCGCCGGCGCGGGCCGCTCCAGCTACCTGGCCGCCGGGGACCTCGCCGGCGTCCAGGATCCCGGCGCCGCCGGCGTCGCGGCGGCGTTCGCGGCCCTGGCCGGGGCGTAGGAGCCGGGCGCCGCGCGTCGCCGTCCGGCGTCCGTTGACGCTCCGCTCACCGAGGCCTACCCCATCCCCATGCGCACCTGCCTGATCCTCGACGATTACCAGCAGGCGGCCCTCGCGCTCGCGGACTGGGCGCGCCTGTCCGACCGCGTCGCCGTCTCGGCGATCGCTCAGCACATCCCGAAGCCCGACGACCTCGTGGCGCGGATCGCGCAGGCCGAGATCCTCGTGATCATGCGGGAGCGGACGCCGTTCCCGGCGGCGCTGCTGGAGCGGCTGCCCAGGCTCGAGCTGCTCGTCACCAGCGGAATGCGCAACCTCGCCATCGACCTCGCGGCGGCCCGGGCGCGCGGCGTCGTCGTCTGCGGGACGGAGTCGAGCCCGACACCGCCGACGGAGCTGACCTGGGCGCTGATCCTGGGACTGGCCCGTCACGTGGCGCCGGAGAGCCTGACCCTGCGCGCGGGCGGCCCCTGGCAGAGCACGATCGGGACCGACCTCGCGGGATCGACGCTCGGCGTTCTGGGCCTCGGAAAGATCGGGACGCGGGTGGCCGAGATCGGGCGCGCCTTCGGCATGCGCGTGATCGCCTGGAGCCCGAACCTCGACGACGCCCGCGCCGCCGCAGCCGGTGTGGAGCGGGCGGCCTCGAAGGAGGCGCTGCTGGAGGCCAGCGACGTCGTCACGATCCACCTCGTGCTCGGCGACCGGACGCGCGGCCTCCTGGGCGCGGCCGAGCTGCGCCGCATGCGCCGCGACGCGTTCCTCGTGAACACCTCGCGCGCACCGATCGTCGACCAGGCCGCGCTGGTCCAGGCGCTGGCGGAGGGCTGGATCGCCGGCGCGGGCCTCGACGTGTTCGAGACCGAGCCGCTGCCGGCCGACAGCCCGTTCCGGCGCCTGCCGAACGTGCTGGCGCTGCCGCATCTCGGCTACGTGTCGCGCAACAACTACCGGACCTTCTTCACCCAGGCGGTGGAGGACATCGAGGCCTGGCTCGCCGGCGCCCCGATCCGGCAACTGGGCTGACGTCGCGGACCCCGCCGGCCCCGGACTCACTCCCCGCGGGGATCCAGCGCGTCCGCGAGGCCGTCGCCGATCAGGTTGAGCGCCACCAGGGTCGCGATCAGGAGCGCGGCCGGGGCCGCGAGCAGGTGCGGCGCCGCCTCGATGGAGCGGGCGCCCTCGGCGATCAGGACGCCCCAGCTGGTCTGCGGCTCCTGCACGCCGAGCCCGAGGAACGACAGGAAGCTCTCCAGCAGGATCACCTGCGGCACCAGCAGCGTCGCGGTCACGGCCACAGGGCCGAGGGTGTTCGGTACGATGTGCCGGAGGATGATGCGGGGGGTTCCGAGGCCGAGCGCCCGCGCGGCGCGGACGAAATCGCGCTCGCGCAGCGACAGCGTCACGGCGCGCACCACCCGGGCCATGTCGAGCCACTCCACCGCGGCGATCGCCACCAGCATGAGCAGCAGGCTGGGGCGGAAGAACACCAGCAGCAGGATCACGAAGAACACGAAGGGGAGGGCGTAGAGCACGTCGACGCCGCGCATCATCACGGCGTCGACGGCGCCCCCGACGAAGCCCGCCGTCGCCCCGTAGGCGACGCCGATGAGCAGGGCGACGAGGCTGGCCGCGAGCCCGATCGCCAGCGAGATCCGGCCGGCGACGAGGCAGCGGGTCAGCAGGTCGCGGCCCTGGATGTCGGTGCCGAGGGGGAAGTGCAGGCGCCGGACCGGCACCGCCACGACGAGGCCGCGGCCGCCGTCCCGCTCGTCGACCACGCGCGGCGTCCCGAACAGGGCCGAGCGGGGCAGGTAGACGAGGCTGCGCCGGTCGACGCCCGCGTCGCAGCCGAGGGTGAGCCGCAGGGTGTCGCCCTCGCGCTCGACCGCGTCGAGCCGGGCGCGCATGCGGAAGGCCAGGCGCTCGAGCGCCGGCCGGAGACGGTCGGCGTTGGGCTGCGCGGTGAGGCCGGCCGGGAGCTGGCGCAGGTCCGGATAGGCGCGCTCGGGGTCGTGGCCGGTGAGGCCCGGGCCGATCAGGCAGGCGAGGGCGATCAGGACCAGCACGGCCAGCGCCGCCACGGCGGTCCGCTCCCGCGCGAACCGGAGGACGGCGCGCCGGGCCGGGCCCGGCGCCGCGGCGGCCGCAATCACGCCGCCACCCGGAGGCGCGGGTCGAGCCACGCGCAGGCGAGGTCGGCGGCGAGGTTGAGCAGGATCACCAGCCCGGCGACGAGCAGGACGGTGCCCATCACCAGCGTGTAGTCGCGGTTGAGCGCGCCCTCGACGAAGTAGCGGCCGATCCCCGGCAGCCCGAAGATCGTCTCCACCACCACCGAGCCGGTGAGCAGCGCCGCCGCCAGCGGTCCGAGATAGGCCACCACCGGCAGCAGCGCCCCGCGCAGGGCGTGCCGGGTGACGCGGGCCGGCGGCAGGCCGAGGCTGCGCATGGTGCGGACCGGCTGCGTCCGCAGGGCCTCGGCGAGCGAGGTCCGGGTCAGCCGGGCCAGGGCACCGACCTGCGGCAGGGCCAGGGTCACCACCGGCAGGACCAGGTGGCTCGGGGCACCGTCGTTCCAGCCGCCGAGCGGCAGCCAGCGCAGGGTCAGGCCGAAGGCGATCTGCAGCAGGGGGGCGACGACGAAGCTCGGCAGCGAGAGGGTCAGGGCGGCCCCGACGCCGAGGAGCCGGTCGACGAGCCCGCCGCGCCGGAGCGCCGCCGCGATCCCGAGCCCGACGCCGAGCGCGGTGGCGAGCGCGAGGGCGAGGGCGCCCAGCGTCGCGGAGACCGGCAGGCCCCGCGCGATCAGGCCGAGGACGCTCTGGTCGCGGAACGAGAAGGACGGACCGAGGTCGCCCCGCGCCAGCGCCGCGAGGTAGCTGCCGAACTGCGCGATCAGCGGCCGGTCGAGGCCGTAGACCCGCCGGAGATTCTCCATGGCGGCGGGCGCCAGCGGCCGCTCCAGGTCGAACGGCCCGCCCGGGGCGAGCCGCATCAGGAAGAAGCTGACGGTCACCACGGCGAGCAGCGTCGGCACCGCCTGGAGGAGGCGGCGCAGGATGAAGCGGATCACGCGTCGAGCCTCATGAAGCGGGTCGGCGCGGCGTTGCGCAGGTTCGGGTGGTAGCCGTGCAGCCGCGGCGCGATCAGCGCCTTCGAGCGGTAGTGCATCAGCGGGATCCAGGGCAGCTCGCGCAGGGCGATCGCCTCCGCGTCGTAGAGCAGGCCGGCCCGGCGGGTGAGGTCGCGCTCGGTGGCGGCCCGCGCCATCAGCGCGTCGTAGGCCGCGTCCGACCAGTGGCCGGCGTTCATCCCGTCATTCCCGCTCTGGAGCAGGAACAGGAAGTTCTGCGGATCGGAATAGTCGGCGATCCAGCTGTAGCGGGCGACATCGAAGTCGCCGCCGTCGCGCAGGTAGGCGAAATGCGTCTTCGCGTCCGTGTAGACGTAGCGCGTCACGATCCCGAGGTCGCGCCACATCTCGCCGATCGCCACCGCGACGGTGCGGTTGTTGTCGCTGATGTTGAACCGGTACTCCACGGTGAGCGGCCGGTCCGGGCCGAACCCCGCCTCCGCGAGCAGCCGGCGCGCCTCCGCCTCGTGGTCGATCGGCAGGCCGAGGCGGCCCTCGGTCTCGGGCGGCGTCCGGTAATTGTCGAGGCCGGGCGGGCACAGGGAGTAGGCCGGGCTCATGGTGCCGCCGTTGAGGCCGTCGGCGAGGTACTCGCGGTCGATCACGAGCGACAGGGCCCGGCGGACGCGGCGGTCCGAGAACGGCGCCTTGCGGGTGTTCACCACCAGCGCCGCGAGCCCCAGCGAGGGGCCGAGCACCACCTGCGACCCGAACCGGCGGCGCAGGTCGGCGATCTGGTCGACGGGCAGGTCGGACAGCGAGTCGATCTCGCCGGCAGCGTAGCGGCGCACCGACGCGGCGATGTCGGGTGTCGGCAGGAAGGCGACGCGCCGGATCGCGAGGCTCGCCGCGTCCGGATGGTGCGGGTTGGCCTCCAGCGTGATGGCGCCGCCCGGCACGCGGTCGGCGAGCCGGTACGGTCCGTTGGTCACGAGGTTTCCCGGCCGGGTGAAGCTGTCGCCGTAGCGCTCGACCGAGGCGCGGTGGACCGGCAGGGCGGTCTGGTGGGTCAGGAGTTCCAGGATGTAGGGCGTCGGCTGCTCCAGGCCGATCGCCAGCCGGAGCGGCGCCTCCGCGGCGACGCCGAGAGTCTCGGCCGGCGTCTCGCCGCGGTTCACGGCGGCGGCGGCGCGGATCGGGAACAGGATCTCGGCGTATTTCGCCGCCGTGGCCGGGTCGAGCATCCGGCGGAACGCGTAGACGAAGTCGTCCGCGGTGACCGGCTCGCCGTTCGACCAGCGGCCGTCGGGGCGCAGGTCGAAGTGCAGGCTCATCCCGTCCTCGGAGACCGACCAGGCGCGCGCCGCGCCCGGGATGATCGCGCCCCGGTTGTCGTAGGTGAGCAGCCCGTCGCAGAGGTCGCGCAGGATATGCGCCTCCGCGACCGTGGACGAGCGGTGCGGGTCCAGGGTCTCGGGATCGGCGTCGTTGCCGCGGCGGTAGAGCGCGTCGGCCGCGCGCGCGGGCCGCACGGCCGCGAGGGCGATCGCGCCGGCCAGCCAGTCGCGCCGGCGCGGGCGCACGGTCAGGCGCCGGTATCCGGCTTCAGGCCGGCCGCCTCGATCCCGGCCACCGCGCAGATCTCGTCGTTGTCGGAGGTGTCGCCGGAGATGCCGACCGCGCCGAGGAGACGTCCCTCGCCGGACCGGATCAGCACGCCGCCCGGCACCGGCACGAGGGCGTCGGGCCCGGCGACGTGGGTGACGGCGGCGACGAAGTAGGGCTGCTGCTCCGCCCGCGCGTGGATCGCCCGGGAGCCGAGGCCGAGCGCCAGGGCGCCGTTGGCCTTCCCGCTGGCGATCTCGGCGCGGCGCAGGGACGTGCCGTCCTCGACCGCGACCGCCTTGAGGGCGCCGCGGGCGTCGTAGACGACGACGGCCAGGGGCTTGAGGCCGCGCGCCCGCGCCTCGCGCAGGGCAGTGTCGACGACGGTGCGGGCGGCCTCGAGGGTCAGGTCGATCATCGGATTCCAACACGGACGCCGCTCCGTGCGGCGTCCTCATCCTTAAGGACCGGGGCCGGCCGGGTCCACCGACGCCGGTCGCTGCGGCGTTCGCTCCGCTGGGCCCGGCCGGCGCGCCGCCTAGTTCCGCGTTGGCCCGCGCGGGAAATGCCGGCGCGCCGAGCGAGGATCGTCCATGGCATCGGCCGAACGCCCCTACGTGATCTGTCACATGACCGCGTCGGTCGACGGCCGGATCAAGGTACGCCGCTGGACGACGCTGGACGCCGACAGCCATTACGAGCGCGTCCACGGCGAACTGAAGGGCGATGCCTGGATGTGCGGCCGCGTCACCATGCAGGGCTACGCCGACAGCGCCGACCCGCTGCCCGAGCCGGTCGCCGACGACGGCGTGCCGATCCCGCGGGAGGACCACGTCGCCCGCCGCGACGCGTCCGGCTACGCCGTGGCCCTCGACGCGCGCGGACGCCTGGACTGGGGCGCGCGCGACGCGATCGAGGGCGACCACGTCGTGGTGGTGCTCACCGAGTCCGTACCCGATGAGCACCTGCGCGCGCTCCGGGCCCGCGGCCAGTCCTACCTGTTCGCGGGGGACCGGGCGGTCGACTTCGCCCTGGCGGCCGCGAAGCTGCGGGCCCTCTTCGGGATCGAGCGGCTGCTCGTCGAGGGCGGCGGCCGCATCAACGGCTCGATGCTGAAGGCCGGCCTCATCGACGAGCTGAGCCTGCTCCTCGCCCCCGCGGTCGACGGCCTGAGCGGAACGCCGGCCGTGTTCGACTTCGCAGGCGAGGAGGCGGACACGATGGGCAGCCGGCGCAAGCTCGACCTGACGGCCTGCGAGCGCCTGCCGGACGGCGTCGTGTGGCTGCGCTACCGGATCACGCCGGTCGAGCCGCCGGCAGGCGAATGATGCCGGTCAGGAACGCGTCGTAGCCGGCGGCGACCGCCTCCGGCTGCTCGAAATGCGGGAACGCGCCGGTCGGCAGGGTCTCGACGCGCCAGTTGGGCCGGCCGGCGACCCGCGGCACCAGCCGGTAGTCGACGAAGTCGCCGCGCACGCCGTGCACCATCCAGACCGGGAGGCGCAGGCGCTCGTAGAGGCGCGTCGCGTCGGTCGGGAACAGGTGGCCCGCGATGAAGCAGAACGGGGCGTGCTCGGCGCCGGGCTGGTGGGCCGAGGCGTGATCGTAGGCGAGGAGGCCCTCGTCGATCTCGGACGTGCCGAAGGTCTTCTCGAGGAAGAACCGCATGCTCGGCCGGGTCACCAGGGCGTCGAAGAGCGGCCGCCCCAGAGGGGGGCGATCGAGGACCCGGCGCAGCCAGTCGCGGCCGCGGTGGCCGTCCGGCGGGCCTTCCCCGGAGAGGCGGGCGTCGAACCCGGTCGGGCTGATCAGCGCGAGGCTGCGATACGCGTCGGACCGCTCCAGGCTCGCCCGCGCCAGGAACGAGCACGAGAGCGACAGCGCCAGGGCGTCGATCGGCCAGCCGCCGTGCCGGCTGCGGATCTCGTCGACGGCCGCGTGGATCGCCTCCACCATCAGGCGCGGCGTGTAGGCGCGGCGCGAGCGCTCCGAGAAACCGAAGCCCGGCAGGTCCAGGGCGTAGACCGGCCGGGACCCGCGGTAGCGCAGGTACAGCGGCCGGACCTCGTAGGCGTTGGCCGCCGCGTTGATCGAGTGGATCAGCAGGAGCGGTACGCCCTCGGCCTCGGCGGCCCCGTAGAGCGAGAGCGCGCCGGCGCGCCGGGACCGGATCCGCTCGTGCCGGCCCGGCAGAGCCGGCGGCAGGGCCATGCGCCGGTCCACCGCGAGCGCGCTCCAACCGACCAGGGCCGAGGCCGAGCCGACGAGCGTGAGGGCCGCCGCGGTCGCGGTGCGACCGGCGCGATGGCGGGACACGGAACTCATCGGGACACCTCGACGTCCATCCCGCGGCGGCGGGCCGTGCGCGACAACGCCGGGACGGCTGGGAAGTGCCCGGACGGACGCTACGAGGCGTGGCCGGCGAGGCTGCCGGCATTCACCGCCGGGGCCCGACTCGCGGGCCGCACCGGCGCGTCGCCGCGGCCCGCGGCCTCGCGCAGGAAATCTACCGTCGGCGGATCGTTGAGCCAGCCCTGGACGCGCTGCGAGATCAGGAGCTTCCGCTCGCGCCGGTCGTAATTCGCGTAGGAGGCGGCGACGAATTCCGGCCGGCTCATCGTGCGCGCCGGGCCGGACCGTCGCGTCTCCGCCTTGAAGAACAGGGCGCTGCCGGGCACGCCGTAGTGCTGGGCGATCTCCGGATAGACCGGCCAGCTGCCCTGACCGCCGAGATCGTCCGGGAGGAACGCGTCGAGGTCGCATTCCTCGAAGGGCACACCGGCCCGGGTCAGCAGGCCGCGGGCGAGGTCGGCCACGACGTAGAGCTTGGTGTGGTTGATCGAGTGCATGAAGCAGCCCCGACGCGCCCAGCGCGTGAGGTGCGTGTCGAGATCGTACCCGGCCTGGACGCCGAGCCCGCGCAGGTACGCGACCGACTCGTCCCAGAGGTTGAAGTATCCGAGGCGCTCGAAGACCGGCTCGGAGAACAGCCGCAGCGCCTGCGCCTGGGAGAAGCCCGACAGGTAGGCGAACAGCGTGATCGCCGAGTGCGAGTGCCCCATCGGTCCCGAGATCAGGCCGTTGAGCGTGACGTGATCCTGAACGCCGACATGGACGAGGTCGGGATGGTAGGCGCTGAACACGATGGTGGGGATCAGCCGGACCTTCGGATGGGTCCGCAGCGTGTCGATCGTGCCGCCGCCCTTGAATTTGGGCAGGTAGATGCTGGTGAAGACGTGATCGTACCCGTCCGCGTGCGCCATCAGGTCGGCGAGCCGCGGGAACCGGCGGGACGCGGTGAACGCCGAGACGAAATCTACCTGCGCGTGCGGGAGCAGGTAGCGCATCGTCTTGGCGATGGATCCGGCTTGGCAGACGCCGATCACGAGGATTCGCGGCGAGCCGGTCCGCTTCTTCCCGAATTGCGCGAGCCGGTGCCGCGCGCGCCAGAGGCTATCGACGGTCAACATCCGGCCTCTCTCGCATGTCCACGGGCCGCGGGCAAACACCGCACCCATGCGGATCCCGCAGAGCCGAACCGCCGTTTCAGCCGCCACGACGGCCGCGTCCGAGGAAGCGAACGCCTCGCGGGTCGCGAGCGCCGCGCGGCGCAGCCGAGGCTCCGGCATCGATCGCTTTCGTAAAACACCGGCGCTCGAGGCGCGCGATCCGACGGCCGCGATGACGCGAAACACAGTCCGATCGCGCGCAGAATCCAGTAAAGCAACGCATAGATCGTCACGACTCAACGTCCGCATTCCGCGGTGACGGCCGCGCGGAAAGATCGGAACGATACAGCGATTCAACTTGCGCACCGTTGACAGAGTCAAGTCGTTGGATGCACATCGGATTCAACGAGGCATGAAGCTCGCGGATGGGGCGTTCGCGGTCATGAGGACCGGCGGGCCCCCGATGACCGAGGTGGTCCGCCTCCCTCGCCTCCACTCCGCGTAACCGGCTGCCCGGACAGGCGCGGCGGGCTCCGGATCGATCACTCCGCACGGCCTGACTCGGTCCGCAAGGACCGAACGGCGCGTCGGTGGGACGCCCGCGGTTCCGCTTCTCCGCGACGGCCGACGACCCACGCCCCGCAGCACTGTCGAAGACCGATCGATGCACGGGCGAAGATGCTGGGCGGGATGAGGGTCGGGTTCCGCATCGGGTCGAAAGCTGGAGACTGTGCGATGGATTACGTCCCTCCCATGGCGGCGATCGCGGCGGCCTCGCCGAAGACGCACGCCGCCGACGCGGCCGCGCTCGCGCCGACACAGGCGGTGAAATCCGCCTCGGCGCCGGATCCGCGGTCGATCTACACGCTCACGCCGGAGGCGGCCGGGGCGGTCTTCGCCCTGGTCGAGAATCGGATCCGGGTGATCGAGGCCGCGCTCGACGCGACCGACCGGCGGGGCACGCGAGCCGCCGCCGCGGCGATGGCGACGGCCACGGCGACGACGCCGGTCGTGTCGCCGGAGACGACGAAGACGATCGCCGCCGCCCATCGCAACTGGAGCGAGGATGCCCGGTTAGACCACAGCCCGACCCGCCACGTCGGGACCGACACGGTCGTGGACTACGATTCCCCGCGGGTGACGGCGGCCTGGAGCGTCGCCTTCCCGGAGCTGGCAGGCCGGAAGTACCGGGCCGTGCAAGGGCCGGGTCCGAGTCTGCGCTCCGTCCTGCACGAGGCCGAGGCCGACATGGACGACACGGGCAGCGACGTCTTCCTGCTCTGCAACAGCGCGCATTTCGAGACGATCCGACAGGCCCATCCGAGCGCGCACATCAACTGGATCAACGTCGACAACGACGAGATCGTCGTCGTCTGGCGGAAGCCGTCCGAGGAAGCCTAGGGCCGCGCGAGCCCGGTTGCGGGCAGCCCGCCCCGGACGGGACGGTGACACGCGCCACGGCCCGATCAGAGCGTCGGCAGCACCGCGCGCAGGTGGGCGGCGAAGGCGCGGGTCAGCGGCGCGGCGTGCGCCGCGTCCAGGCGGATCGTCAGGCCGATCCGCGCGAGCGCGGGCAGGCCGCTGCCGCGGGTCAGGATGCGCAGGTCGGGCGGGACCGCGGCGCGGGTCAGGACCGCGACCGCCTGGGCGGAGCGCGCCACCGCGAGCAGGCCGGACAGGCTGCCGCTCGCGTAGGCGATCCTGTAGGCGCGCCCGGCCGCGTCGAGGGCGGTCCGGGCCGCGCGGTGGTCCAGGGTGTCGGGGTCGCCGAGCGCGAGCGGCAGCGGGTCGGGCCAGGGCGCGCCGCCGCCGCGCGGCGCGACCCAGACGAGGTCCTCGCGCCGGAGGATCTCCCGCCCGCCGTCCAGCGCGACGGAGACGAGGGCCAGATCGAGCCCGCCGCGGGCGAGCCGATCCTCCAGACGGGGCGTCGCGGCGCAGACCACCTCGATCGCCGCGTCGGGGTGGAGGCGCGCGAAGCCGCGCAGCAGGGCGGGGAGGAAGGCCTGCGCGTAATCGTCCGGGCAGCCGAACCGCAGGGTGCCGTCGAGGCGCCCGCCGCACAGCTCCGCCACCGCATCGTCGTGCGAGGCCAGGATCCGGCGCGCGTGGACGAGGAGGCGCTCGCCCTGGACGGTGAGCACCGCACCGCGGCCGGTCCGCCGCAGCAGCGGCTGCGCGACCAGCTCCTCCAGCCGCTTCATCTGCATGCTGAGGGCGGCCTGGCTGCGCCCGACACGCTCCGCGGCCCGGCTCAGCGCGCCCGTCTCCGCCACCGTGGCGAAGCTGCGCAGGAGGTCGATGTCGAGGCTCCGGGCCATCAGGATCGCTGAACCCTCGCTTGAGAACTATAAGCTTCTCTGGTGTCGCCGGCGGTCCTAGCATGGTGGCGCCTGACACGGGACCCGGCTCGATGACGACGCGGAACGACGACCCCGATTTCTGGACGCGCGCCCGCCGGCACCTCGTGCGCTACGGCGGCGCCTTCGCGCCGGTCATCATCGAGCGCGCGCAGGGCAGCTTCGTCTACGACGCGGACGGCCGGGAGATCCTCGACTTCACCTCCGGACAGATGAGCGCGATCCTGGGACACGGTCATCCCGAGATCGCCGCGGTCGTCTCGGACCATGTCGGCCGCCTGGATCACCTGTTCAGCGGCATGCTGAGCCGGCCGGTCGTCGACCTCGCCACGGCGCTGGCCGGCCTCGCCCCCGGCGGCCTGGAGCGGGCGCTTCTCCTGACCACCGGCGCCGAGGCCAACGAGGCGGCCCTGCGCATGGCCAAGCTCGCCACCGGCGGCTGGGAGATCGTGAGCTTCGCGCAGTCGTGGCACGGCATGACGGCGGGCGCCGCCTCGGCGACCTACAGCGCCGGCCGCAAGGGTTATGGCCCGGCCCCCGTCGGGTCCTTCGCGATCCCCGCACCGAACGCCTACCGCCCGACCTTCGCGCGCGACGGGGCCGCCGACTGGCAGACCGAGCTCGACTACGCCTTCGCCCTGGTGGACCGGCAGTCGACCGGCAACCTCGCGGCCTTCCTGGCCGAGCCGATCCTCAGCTCCGGGGGCATCCTCGAACTCCCGCCCGGCTATCTCGCGGCGCTCAAGCGCAAGTGCACCGAGCGGGGCATGCTGCTGATCCTCGACGAGGCCCAGACCGGCATCGGCCGCACCGGCCTGATGTTCGCCTGCGAGCGCGACGGCGTGGTGCCCGACATCCTGACCCTGTCGAAGACCCTGGGCGCCGGCCTGCCCCTCGCGGCGGTCCTGACCACGCCGGAGATCGAGGATCTCTGCCACGCGCGCGGCTTCCTGTTCTACACGACGCACGTCTCCGACCCGCTTCCCGCCGCGGTCGGACTCAAGGTGCTGGAGATCGTCCGGCGCGACGGCCTGGTCGACCGGGCCCAGACGGCCGGCGCGCGGCTGGCGGCGCGGCTGCGGGCGCTGCAGCAGCGCTTCGCCTGCATCGGCGACGTGCGCGGGCGCGGCCTTCTGCAGGGCATGGAGATCGTGGCCGACCGGGACACGAAAGTGCCCGCGCCGGAACTCGGCGACGCGATCACGCGGCGCTGCCTCGCGCTCGGGCTGAGCATGAACATCGTGCAGCTGCCCGGCATGGGCGGCGTGTTCCGCATCGCCCCGCCGCTGACCGCCACCGACGCGGAGATCGACCTCGGTGTCGACATCCTGGAACGGGCGATCGAAGCCTCGGTGTGAGGCGACGGGCGGCCCCGTCAGGCCGCCTCGATCTCCGCGCTGACCGACAGCCACTCCTCCTCGGCGGCGGCGAGCGCGGTCGCGGCGTCCGACCGCATCCTGGCGATCTCGCCGGCCTTGGCGGCGTTCTCCCGGAACGCGGACCCGTCCTCCAGGGCCGCGTCGATCTTCTGGATCGCCGCGGTCAGCTTGGCCATCCGGGCCTCGATCGACTCCAGCCGCTTGCGCAGGGGCGCGAGGGCCGCGCGGCGCTCGACGCCGGCGCGGCGCGCCTCGGCCTTCTGGCCGCCGGACGGCTCGGACTCGCGCTCGGACTCCCGCTCGGGCCCCGACAGGACGAAGCGCCGGTAATCGTCCATGTCGCCGTCGAAGGTCTTCACCGTGCCGTCCGCGACCAGCCAGAGCCGGTCGGCACAGGCCTCGACCAGGAATCGGTCGTGCGAGACGAGGATGACGGCGCCCTCGTAGTCGTTGATCGCCTCCACGAGAGCCTGCCGGCTCTCGATGTCGAGGTGGTTGGTCGGCTCGTCGAGGATCAGGAGGTGCGGGCCGTGGAAGGCCGCGAGCCCCATGAGCAGCCGCGCCTTCTCGCCGCCCGACAGCTTCTCGACCGGCGTGTCGGCCTTGTTGGCGCCGAAACCGAGCCGCGCCGTCGCGCTGCGCACTTTCGCCTCCGGCACGTCCGGCATCAGGGTCCGGACATGCGCGTAGGCGCTCTCGGCGGGGCGCAGCTCGTCGAGCTGGTGCTGGGCGAAGTAGGCGACCTCCATCTTGGACGAGCGCTTCACCTCGCCGGCGACCGGGCCGAGCCGGCCGCCGATCAGCTTGCAGAAGGTCGACTTGCCGTTGCCGTTGGCGCCCAGCAGCGCGACCCGGTCGTCCGGCGCGAGGCTGAGGTCGAGGCCGGTCAGGACGATCCGGTCCCCGTAGCCGGCCTTCACCCGCTCCAGGGCGACGATCGGCGGCGACAGCGGCTTCTCCGGGCTCGGCAGATGGATCACCGGCACGTCGTCCTCGAGCAGCGCCGCGATCGGCTCCATCTTGGCGAGCCGCTTCATCCGCGACTGGGCCTGCCGCGCCTTGGTGGCCTTGGCCTTGAAGCGGTCGATGAAGCTCTGCAGGTGCGCGCGCTCGGCATCCTGCTTGGCCTTCGCCTTGGCCTGGAGGACGCGCTTCTCCGAGAGCTGCTTGGCGAAGCTGGTGTAGCCGCCGCGGTAGATCGTCAGCTTGCCGCGGTCGAGGTGCAGGATGTGGTCGACGCTCGTGTCGAGCAGGTCACGGTCGTGGCTGATGATGATCGCGGTGCGCGGGTAGCGCTCCAGGTAGTCGTACAGCCAGAGCGTGCCCTCGATGTCGAGGTAGTTGGTCGGCTCGTCGAGGAGCAGCAGGTCCGGCTCCGAGAACAGGACTGCGGCGAGCGCCACGCGCATCCGCCAGCCGCCGGAGAAGTCCGCGCAGGGCCGTGCCTGGGCCGCCGCGTCGAAGCCCAGCCCGTGCAGGATCGCGGCGGCCCGGGCCGGCGCCGAGTGGGCGCCGATATCCACGAGCCGCGTCTCGATCTCGGCCCGGCGCAGCCCGTCCGCGTGCTCGGCCTCCGCCATCAGGCGGGCGCGCTCCGTGTCGGCGGCCAGAACGACCGCGTGCAGCGTCTCCGGCCCGGCCGGTGCCTCCTGGGCGACGGCGCCGATCCGCATGCCTCTGGGTAGCGCCACCGCCTTTGCGTCGACCGGGAGGTCGCCGAGAATGGCCTTGAACAGGGTGGTCTTGCCGGCCCCGTTGCGCCCGACGAGCCCGACGCGGGCGCCCTCCGGGATCGTGAAGCTCGCGGAATCGAGGATCAGACGGTCGCCGATGCGATAGGTGAGGTCGTTGACGCGCAGCATGCCGGCGTTCTGGCGGTCCGGGCGCCGCGAGGCAAGCGCCCCCGCCGCGCGGACGGCGCGCCGTCTCGGCGGCAAGCCGCCCTCTCAATTTCAACCTCTATTTGAAACTGTGATCAACAGCTTCGGCAATCGGAATTTTAACGGAATGCCGTCAAAGCTGCGGCGAGTGCTGTGCATATAGGCGATGATAGCTCGTTCGTCGGTCCTGAAGCGTCAACACGCGAGCCGATGAAGCACCCGGGCACGGGGCGAGCCACAGGGGGGAATCTTGGGCGAGACCCTGATCCTGACCGACGACGTCGAGCGCGGCGAGCGGCTCGCGCGCAATCTCGGCGGCGTCACGTCCGTCGTGCTGCACGACCTCTACGGCGACGCCCTGCCGCCGCGGGGGGCCGCGCTGATCATCAGCGATGTCAGTGCGCTGACCTCCGAATCCGTGCGCCGCCTGCGGCAAGCCTTGTCCACCGCGCGCGGCCCCGGCATCCCGTTCCTGGCATTGATCCACGGCAATCTCGGTCGCGGCGAGATCCAGGCCACCGCCCTCGGCGCGACCCGCGCGATGCCGGCGGCCGCGGCCAGCGCGATGTTGCTGAACGCGGTCGCGACGCTGACCAGCTCCGCCAAGGCTCCGCAGCGGACCGGGGACTGGCGTCGGAACGTGAACGATGCCCGCGCGGCCTTCGTCAGCTTGTTCCGCGCCGATCGTGTCCCTGCGGCCGCGATGGTCGAGAACGGTGCCGACTTGGTCAACCAAGCGATCCGCGAGGCCAAGGTGCGCGACTGGCTCAGGGTCGTGGCGAGCTTCGACGACGTCACGCACCGTCACTGCCTCAGCGTGGCCGGCATCGCGGCCGAGTTCGCCCGCGTCCTGGGGCTCAACGAGGCCGATTCCCGGTACCTCGTCAAAGGCGCGCTGCTCCACGACATCGGGAAAGCCAAGATCCCCCTGGCGATCCTGAACAAGCCCGCGCCGCTGACACCGGCGGAGCGCGCGGAGATGGATCGCCACCCGGCGCTCGGACACGAGATGCTCCTCACGGGCGACTACGACGCGCTGACACTGTCGGTGGTGCGCTCGCACCACGAGTATCTCGACGGCTCGGGCTATCCGGACGGCCTGCGCGGGGAGCAGATCCCGGACCTCGTCCGGCTGATCACCATCTGCGATATCTTCGCCGCGCTGATCGAGGCGCGCCCCTACAAGGCGCCGAAGTCCCCGCGCGAGGCCTACGCGATCCTCGAGTCGATGATGACGAAGCTGGACGCGGACCTGGTCCGCGCCTTCGGCGCGGTCGCGGTCGCCTGCGAGACACCCCACCGCGCTTCCGCCTGAGCGCCCGGCCGAGAGCCCTCCCTGCGAGCGCACCCGGTCGGCGGCCGGCAAGTCAGACGAGTTGCCAGGCTGTGCTGTCCCGCATCAGCGCGGCGACAAGGGCGTGGTTGAGCTCATGGCCCGTGTGGAAGGCCGTGATCCGGCCCTCGACCGGATGGCCCGCCAGCGCGAGGTCTCCGACAAGGTCGAGGATGCGATGACGGACCGGCTCGCCGGCGACCCGCATCCCGCCCAGCACGCGCCCGCGCACGAGCAGCGCGGCCGACCGGGGCGAGACGCCCTGCAGGAAGTCGTTCCGCATGACGTAGCCGTAGGCGCGGCCCGCCATGGCCCGCACGTATCGCCCGAAGCTGCGCGCCGGCGCGATCTCCCGCTGGAAGGAGTCCGGCGTGATCGGGCCCGACCAGTCGATCGACCCGAAATGCGCCAGCGCGACGTGGCCGGTGATGTGCAGGCCCGGACCCGGTTCGATCTGCAGGCGCCGCCGCCCGTTCTCGACCGCCACGGTGCGCAGCAGGCGGATCACCCGGCAGGGCAAGCCCTGCTCGCGCCGACCCGCGGCCCGGATCGCCTCGCACCAGGGGGTCGCGCTCCCGTCGAAGATCGGCAGCTCGTCGGCGTCGATCTCGGCCAGCACGTTGTCGATCCGCAGCGCGCTGAGCGAGGCCATGAGGTGCTCGATCGTGCGCACCAGGACGCCGTCCCGCCGCAGCGCCGAGGAGAGCGGCTGCGATTCCCGGTAGTGCCAGTGAGCGGGGACGTCGACGGCCCGGCCGTCCCGCAGGTGGCGGCGGAAGACGACGCCGTGGCCGGCCGGGGCCGGGCTGACGCGGACCGTGGCGTGACGACCGGAATGGAGGCTGCGGCCCGACCGCTCGAAGGAGTGCGCGAGCGTCGCCTGCTGGCGGGGTCCGGTGGAGGTTGGGGAGCGCGGGAAGGGAACGTCTTGATGCATCGGTACCGCCCGCCTCGGCGGGCCAGGAATTTAGCCCTCATACCTGATCCACGCTAATAAACTCCTGTTCATTGGCGCGCGGCTTGACCGCCCCGCCCGCGACCGTCACGATTGCGCTGCCCGATCGATCCAGCACCGCCCCGGCGGGGCGCGGCTTCACTGTGCGGGCTGCTCCCGTCCCCAGATCTGCTGGCCGGCCCCCGTCAGGGCAGGGACGGAGGCCGGAGTTGAGGGAACACGATCGATGGCGCGGTTGGGGACAATACCCTTCTTCAAGGATCCCGGCATCGAGCTCAGCCCCTACGAGCCCCGCTGCCACTGGCGCCGCTTCGACGAGAACGAGGTCCTCGTCGACTTCGACGACATCTCGACCGACGTGTACTTCATCGCCTCCGGCGAGGTCCGCATCCTGAACCGGACCCAGTCCGGCAAGGAAGTCATCCTGGGTGAGATGCGGGGCGGGGCGTTCTTCGGCGAACTCGCCGCCATCGACGGGATCGGCCGCTCGGCCAACGTCACGGCGCTGACGCGCGGCGAGGTCTGCGTCGTGCCGGCGCCGGTCTTCCGGCAGATCGTGTTCGCCTCCGAGGCGATCGCCGACCGGCTGTTCCGGCTCCTGGCCAAGCGCGTGCGCGAGCTGAACACGCGGCTCATGGAGCACGCCCTGCTCGACCTCAAGCACCGGCTCTACGCCGAGCTGCTGCGCCTCTCCGTGCCCCGCACCGGGACGACGGGCGAGCGGGTGGTCTCGCCCCCTCCCTACCACCACGTCCTCGCCGCGCGGATCGGCTGCCGCCGCGAGCAGGTGACCCGGGAATTCACCGCGATGGCGGCCGAGGGACTGGTCGACCGCACCCGCGGCGCCCTGGTCCTGCGCCGGCCCGACCTCCTGGAAGCGCGCGTGGCCGAGGCGCTGCGCGAGGATTCCTGATCCGTTGACCGACCGGCCGGCGCCGCGCCTGCGGCTCGAGGAGCTGAGCAAGCGCTTCGGCCCGCATCGGGCCGTGGACGCCGTGTCCCTCGACCTCGAAGCGGGGGAGTTCTTCTGCCTGCTCGGCCCGTCCGGCTGCGGCAAGAGTACCCTCCTGCGGATGATCGCGGGTTTCGAGAGCCCGACCGCGGGGCGGATCCTGCTGGGCGAGCAGGATCTCACCGCGCTGCCGCCCCATCGGCGGCCGGTCAACATGATGTTCCAATCCTACGCCCTGTTCCCGCACATGAGCGTGGCGGGCAATATCGGCTACGGCCTGAAGGGTTCGGGCCGCGCGGCCCTGGCGAAACGCGTGTCGGAGCTGCTCAAGCTCGTCCGCCTGGACGGTTTCGGCGACCGTCGCCCCGAGACGCTCTCGGGCGGGCAGCGGCAGCGGGTCGCCTTGGCCCGTGCGCTCGCCCGGGAGCCGAAGCTGCTGCTGCTCGACGAGCCGCTCGGGGCGCTCGACCGCGGCCTGCGCGAGGAGACGCAGGGCGAGCTGCGCGCGGTCCAGCGCCGCCTCGGCACCGCCTTCGTCGTCGTCACGCACGATCCCGAGGAGGCGATGATGCTCGCCGACCGGATCGGCGTCATGGAGGCGGGCCGCCTGATCCAGGTCGGGCCGCCGGCCGATCTCTACCGGCGCCCGGCGAGCCGCTTCGTAGCCGGCCTGCTCGGCGACGTGAACCTCATCCCCGGCCGGCTCGGGCCCGCGGGCCCCGACGCGGTCCGCACGGTCGAGACCGCGTACGGCACCGTGCGGGGCGTCGCCGAGCCCGCGCTCGCGGAGGGCGCCGCAGTCGTGGTCGCGGTGCGGCCCGCGGACGTGGTGCTGGGCGCGGAGGGACTCCCGGTGGTCGTCTCCGACAGCGTGTTCCTGGGTGACCGGGTGCGCCGGACGCTGCGCCTGCCCGACGGCGCGACGCTCCGGGCGAGCGGGCAGCCCGCGGAGGCGGGGGCGTCGCCGGGCGCGGACACCCGCGCCGGCTTCCCGGCCGACGCCGCCGTGATCCTGCCGGCATGAGGACCGGCGTGCCGGAGTCCGACCGTGCGGCGGGGCCAGCGGGGGCCGGTCCCACGCGTGTCCGGGCGCGCGGGCGGCTGTTCGGCCGGCTGCTGCGCCTGCCGCCCTTCCTGTGGCTGGCGGCGTTCTTCCTGCTGCCCTTCGCCATCACCCTCAAGATCAGCCTGTCGGAGCCGGCGACGGCGATCCCGCCCTACCTGCCGCTGCTCGACTGGCGCGGCGGGATCGACGGCTGGTCGGCCTTCCTCGAGGCCCTGAACTTCGACAATTACCTGACGCTCGCCGCCGATCCGCTCTACCGCGACGCCGCCCTCGGCTCCCTGACCTACGCCGGCGTCGCCAGCCTGATCCTCGTCGGCCTCGGGACGCCGCTCGCCTACGCCCTGGCGCGGGCGCCGGCGCGCTGGCAGCCGCTGCTCGTGGCGCTGGTGATCGTGCCGTTCTGGACGAGCTTCCTCATCCGGGTCTACGCCTGGATCGCGATCCTGAAGCCCGAAGGGCTGCTGAATCTCGCTCTGCGCCGCCTCGGCCTGATCGACGCCCCGCTGATGATCCTCAACACTGACGCGGCGGTGATCGTCGGCCTCGTCTACGCCTACCTGCCCTTCATGGTGCTGCCGCTCTACGCGGTGATGAACCGCCTCGATCCGGCCCTGCGCGAGGCCGCGGCCGATCTCGGCGCCGCGCCGAGCCGGGTGTTCTGGACCGTGACCGTGCCGCTCAGCCTGCCGGGGATCGCGGCCGGCGCGGGACTCTGCTTCATCCCGATGGTCGGCGAGTTCGTCATCCCGGACCTGCTCGGCGGGTCGGAGACGCTCATGCTCGGCCGGGTGCTCTGGAGCGAGTTCTTCTCGAACCGCGACTGGCCGCTGGCCTCGGCAGTCGCCGTGCTGATCCTCCTCATCGTCATCGGACCGGTGGTGCTGTTCCGGGACAGCCTGCGCGCGGGCGAGGGTGAGGCGCCGTGAGCTGGGTGACCCGCACCGCCATGGCGGCCGGCCTGGGCTTCCTGTACGGGCCGATCCTGGTGCTGATCGCCTACTCGTTCAACGCCTCGCCGATGGTGACGGTCTGGGGCGGGTTCTCGACCCGCTGGTACGGCGCCCTGCTCGCCGACGCGCCGCTCCTGTCGGCCGCCTGGGTTTCCCTCAAGGTCGCTTTCCTCGCGAGCCTGCTCGCCACGATCCTCGGCACGCTGGCGGCCCTCGCTCTGGAGCGGCACGGCCGGTTCCGCGGGCGCGCCCTGTTCACCGGTCTCGTCTTCGGGCCGATCGTGATGCCGGAGGTGATGATCGGCCTGTCGCTCCTGCTCATGTTCATCGGGATCGGGCTGGACCGCGGCCTCGCGACGATCGTCATCGCCCACACGACCTTCTGCACCGGCTTCGTGGCGGTGGTGGTCGGCGCGCGCCTGCGCGGCCTCGACCGGTCTCTCGAGGAGGCCGCGGCCGATCTCGGCGCGGCGCCGGGCCGCGTGCTCGTGACCGTGACGCTGCCGCTGCTGGCGCCCGCCCTGGCGGCCGGCGCGCTCCTCGCCTTCACCCTGTCGCTCGACGACTTGGTGATCGCGAGCTTCGTCTCCGGCCCGGGCTCGACCACCCTGCCGATGCGGCTCTACAGCCAAGTCCGGCTGGGCGTGAATCCGGAGATCAACGCGGCCTCGACGCTCCTCGTCGTGCTGGTGAGCGTCGCGGTGCTGCTGGCATCCTGGCTCACCGGTCGACGCGGGCAGCGCTGAGCCGCGTCACTCCGCGGCCTGCGCGGCGGTCGCGCCGCCCCTCAGCACCTGGGCCGCGACGACCGTCACGATGACGTTCACCACCAGCGCCACGATGCCGACATTCACGTCCTGGAGCGGTCCCAGGACCGGCAGCTTCGCCAAGCTGAACCCGGACAGGACCGTCACCGCCACGGTGGCCACGCCCGCGACGATGCCGGCGATCGCGGCGCGGCGGTCGAGGGGATTGCGGCGCATCAGGCTGGTGATGAAGCAGGGGAAGAGCTGCGTCACGAAGTTGTAGCCCATGAGCAGGAGCTGCACGATCGTGTCGCCGCCCGAAAGAGTGAAACCGACGCAGACCAGCGCGAGCACCGGCACGAGGATCTTGCAGAGCCGCGCGGTGGCGGCGTCATCCATGCCGGGGCGCAGCGGTCGGACGAGGTTGTTCGCGACCAGCGTGGCGCCGGCGATCAGGATCATGGAGCCCGGAACGAGGGCGGTCAGCACCCCCGTGGCGCCGATCAGCCCGATCACCCACGGCGGGAAGGTCGCGAGGGAGAGCTTGAACAGCGAGAGGTCGACGTCGGGCCCCGCCAGGCCCGGCACCTGCATCACGGCGGTGAAGCCGATCACGAACACGAACAGGTTGATCAGCTGGTAGATCGGCAGGATCACGGCGTTGCGGCGGAAGGCGCCCGGCTCGCGCGCCGTGTAGAGCGACGCGAAGGTGTGGGGCCACATGTAGCCGCCGAGCGCGGTCAGCAGGACCGTGGTGGTGAACCACACCGGGCTCTGGCCGCGGTCGGGCAGGGCCAGGAACCCGGGCTTGGCCGCCTCGATCGCCGCGAACAGGCCCTCGTAGCCGCCGTAGTAGTGCACCGGCAGGTAGATCCCGAGGAACACCACCACGAACAGGATGCTGGTGTCCTTGATCACCGCCGTCCAGGCGGAGCCGTGCACGCCCGACACCACCACGTAGGCGGTGAGCGCGGCCGCGCCGATCCAGACCGCCGCGGTCGACGAGATCGCGCCGTAGGACGCCGTGGAGACGATGATCCCGAGGCCCTTGAACTGCAGCACGAGGTAGGGAACGAGGGCTACGATCCCCACGAGCGCCACCAGCATGCCGAGCGCGCGGCTGCCGTACTTGCGCGCGAAGAAGTCGGGCTGCGTGTAGAGGTTGTGCTGCTTCGCGTAGCGCCAGACCGGCGGCAGCAGCCAGTACGAGGTGACGTAGGCGAGCGTCAGGTAGCAGAGGATGTAGTAGGCCGGGCCGCCCTTCCCGTAGGCGATGCCGGAGCCGCCGAGGAACGTGAAGGTCGTGTAGATCTCCCCGGCCATAAGCAGGAAGACCAGGGCGGTGCCGAAGCCGCGGCCGCCCACGGTCCACTGCTCCAGCCCCATCTCGCGGCCGACCCGCGCGTAGAGTCCGAGGCCGATCGCCAGCGCGAAGCCGGCGGCCACGATGACGAGCGCGACGCTCATCGGGGATCCTCCGGCGCGCGGTTCTGAGGGTCGGTCAGGTAGATCACCCCCATCACGGCCGAGGTTCCGATCACGCAGAACACCAGCCAGGCCAGGAGCAGCGGCAAGCCGAACACGAAGGGCTCGACCCGGTTCAGGAAGAACGGGCCGACCAGGATCCCGAGGAAGGGCAGGGC
Organism: Methylobacterium sp. C33D; assembly: GCF_053345825.1. Taxonomy (NCBI): domain Bacteria; kingdom Pseudomonadati; phylum Pseudomonadota; class Alphaproteobacteria; order Hyphomicrobiales; family Methylobacteriaceae; genus Methylobacterium; species Methylobacterium sp. C33D. The sequence continues at coordinate 219,588 of NZ_JBKFAV010000001.1, read as the reverse complement.
GGCCAGCCACCGCAGATTTCGCATGCGCGATACCGTTCAGAAGGCCCCGATATCGCGGGGTGGATCAGTCACCGAGCGCTGTCAACGCCGCGAGCGCCCAACAGCGCGCGTCCCGATCACGTCTGCGTGCTGTGCGCTCGCGCACGCGGCCGCGCTTCGGGCACGCATATCCTCGTGAGGCGTCGCGCCGTTCGACACGGCGGGCGCCGAGGGATTTCACGGATGACCCGCACTCTGACCATCGCGGCGCTGGCCGCGCTCCTCGCCGTTCCGGCAGTCCGCGCGGAGGCCCGCCCCCGGCACACCCCCGCCAAGGCGCAGCCCAGCGCCGCGATCAAGGCGCGCCAGACCGTTCTGAACGATTTCAACGCGCGGATGAGCCGCCTGGACGCGCTCATGGGCACGCCGAGCACGCCGTCGGTCCGCGCGCGCTCGGCCGAGGCCGGGCGCTAGGTCGCACCGCGACGCGGCGGCCCCTCGGACCGGCGCGCCGTCTCACCGGCCGAGGCCGCCCGCCTCCTCGACGAAGCGCGCCACCGCGTCCGCGCCGGCGCCCTCGCGCAGGGACGCGAAGACGTAGGGCCGTGTGCCGCGCATCCGCTGCGTGTCGGACTCCATCACCGACAGGTCCGCGCCGACGAGCGGCGCGAGGTCGGTCTTGTTGACGATCAGCAGGTCGGACCGGGTGATGCCCGGACCGCCCTTGCGGGGGATCTTCTCGCCCCCGGCCACGTCGATGACGTAGAGGGTGATGTCGGCGAGTTCCGGCGAGAACGTCGCCGCGAGGTTGTCGCCGCCGGACTCGATCAGCACGAGGTCGAGTTTCGGGAAGCGCCGGTTCATCTCGGCGACGGCGGCGAGATTGATCGAGGCATCCTCGCGGATCGCGGTGTGCGGGCACCCCCCGGTCTCGACGCCCAGGATGCGCTCCTCCGGCAGGGCGCCGGCGACGGTGAGGATCCGCGCGTCCTCCTTCGTGTAGATGTCGTTGGTGATGGCGCAGATCTCGTAGCGGTCGCGGAAGCGCTTGCAGAGCTGCTCCATCAGGGCGGTCTTGCCGGAACCGACAGGGCCGCCGATGCCGACGCGGAGGGGGCCGTTCGTGGAGGTCATGCTGCGGGCTCAGGATCGGAAGATGCGGGAATACTGGGTTTCGTGGCGGAAGGAGCCGAGATCCAGGCGGACGGTGGCGGCACCGAGGGCGTCGAGATCCGCCACGGCGGCCGCCTCGGCGAGCCCGGCGAGGCGCGGCGCGAGGGCGGCCACGACCCGCGTGCCGGCGGCCTGACCCACGGGCGCCGCCCGGAGGGCCGCGGAGACGAGGTTCTGGAGGAAGGCGAGGCCGTAGGCTGCGAGCACGGGCCCCGGATCCATGCCGTGCGCGCCGGCCGCGAGGCCGACCGCGACCGGGTAGGCGACCGGCCCCGGCAGATGCCCGGCCAGGGCGTCGAGGGCTTCGCAGGGCCACGCGCCGCGCGTCGCGTCGAGGAAACTCCGGCCCTGCTGGCTCGTCTCCAGGTGCAGCTCGCGCGACGGCGCCAGGGCCAGGGCGAGGTCGTTGACGGCGATCAGCGCGGCGCCGTCCGCGGACAGCGCCGCCGCGTGGGCGTGGGCGGCCAGGATCAGGTCGTTGCGCAGGGCGCCGCGCTCGCAGACGTCCTGGAGCCACGCGGTCAGGCCCGCCTCGTCGCGGACGTCGCCCGCTTCGACCGCCCATTCGAGCCCGTGCGAGTAGGCGTAGGCCCCGACCGGGTAGCCGGGCGACAGCCACGCCATCAGGCGCAGCGCCTCCAGGGCGTCAGCCCGCGGCATGGTGGTGCTGGTGACCGCCATGCGGGTGGTCGTGCCCGTGGTCATGTCCGTGGTCGTGCCCGTGGCCGCCCGAATAGGCGCCGCCCTCGGGCCGGAACGGGCGCACCACCGGCTCGGCGGTGCCGCCGAGGCCCCGGACCATCTCGGCGAGAACGTGGTCGTGCGCGATCCAGACCGCGTCCGGGCCGATCTCGGCGGCGATGTGCCGGTTGCCGATGTGCCAGATCAGGCGCTTGAGGGCGTGATCGCCGGCGGCCCGGATCTCGAGCAGGCGCTCCGGCGCGGCCTCGACCCAGACGAGGCGTCCGTCCTGCAGGACCAGGGCGTCGCCGTCCTCCAGCACGGTCGGCTCCGGGAGGTCCAACAGGAAGCTCAAGCCCCCGGCGCCGCGCATGGCGACGCGGCGCCGGTGGCGGTCGCCGTGATCGAGGACGACGCGGTCGACGATCTCGCCGCCCGACAGGGCGTCGCGGCGGAGGATGCGGGTGGCGCGGATCATGGTCGACGGATCGGGCGGGGTTCTCGGGCGCGGTCAGACAACGTCCGTCTCCGGCGCGCCCGGATAGAAGCCGAGCTCACGGATCTGCTCGATCGCGTAGGGACAGGATTTCGGAAAGACGGATCCGGGCAAGCCGGTCTCGCTCGCCGCCCCGAGGACAGCGACGGAATAGGCCTTCGCGAGCACCGCATCCGGCCAGGATTGGAGGCTGGGGCTCACGTCGATCAGGTCATCGATCCGGATGCGCTGCTCGAGGATGGTCGCGCGCCAGCCGTACTTCCGCTCTTCCGGCTGGAATTCCCACTTCAGCAGGTGCAGCAGCAGGATGGCAAGACGGCTCCGGATCTCGGATTTCTGGGATCCGCCCAAGCTCTCGATCTCCTCGGCGATGTTGGCGCTGTCCAGATCCGGCCAGCGCCCGGCCCGGAGCATGGCTGCCTGCTCCTCGGTCCAGAGGCAGAGATCGGTCGTGTAGAGGTCTTCCCTCGCCGGAAGCTGGGCGATCTTCGTCATCGCGGCTCTCCTGCCACCGGACCCATCCTATCTCAGAACAGGAAGTAGCGCTGCGCCATCGGCAGCACCTCGGCCGGCTCGCAGACCAGAAGCTCGCCGTCGGCGCGCACGTCGTAGGTCTCCGGATCGACCTCGATGACCGGCGTGGCGTCGTTCAGCACCATGCTCTTCTTCGAGATGCCGCCGCGGACGTTCTCAACGGCGACCAGCTCCTTCTGCACGCCCAGCCGCTCCCGCAGGCCGTCCTCCACCGCCGCCCGGGAGACGAAGGTGAGGGCGGTGGCGAAGGGCGCCCGGCCGTAGGCGCCGAACATCGGCCGGTAATGCACCGGCTGCGGCGTCGGGATCGAGGCGTTGGGGTCGCCCATGGGCGCGGCCGCGATGCTGCCGCCCTTCAGCACGAGGTCGGGCTTCACGCCGAAGAAGGCCGGATTCCACAGCACGAGGTCGGCGAGCTTGCCGGGCTCCACCGAGCCGATGTGCCGGGAGATGCCGTGCGCGATGGCCGGGTTGATCGTGTACTTGGCGACGTAGCGGCGCGCCCGCAGGTTGTCGGTGCCGGACGCGTCGCCCGGCAGGGCGCCCCGCTGGCGCTTCATCTTGTCGGCGGTCTGCCACGTCCGGATGATGACCTCGCCGACCCGGCCCATCGCCTGGCTGTCGGAGGACATCATCGAGAGCGCGCCGATGTCGTGCAGGATGTCCTCGGCCGCGATCGTCTCGCGCCGGATCCGGCTCTCCGCGAAGGCGAGATCCTCGGGGATCGACGGGTCGAGGTGGTGGCAGACCATGAGCATGTCGAGGTGCTCGTCGATCGTGTTCCACGTGTAGGGCCGCGTCGGGTTGGTGGACGACGGCAGCACGTTCGGCAGCCCGGCCACCTTGATGATGTCCGGCGCGTGGCCGCCGCCCGCACCCTCGGTGTGGAAGGCGTGGATGGTCCGGCCCTTGAACGCCGCGATCGTGTCCTCGACGAAGCCCGACTCGTTGAGCGTGTCGGTGTGGATCATGACCTGGATGTCGTGGGCGTCCGCCACCGACAGGCAGGTGTCGATCGCCGCGGGCGTGGTGCCCCAGTCCTCGTGCAGCTTCAGCGCGCAGGCGCCCGCCCGCACCATCTCGACGAGGCTCTCCGGACGGGACGCGTTGCCCTTGCCGGCGAAGGCGAGGTTCATCGGGAACGCGTCCGCCGCCTCGATCATCCGGGCGATGTGCCAGGGGCCGGGCGTGCAGGTGGTGGCGAAGGTGCCGTGCGCCGGGCCGGTGCCGCCGCCGAGCATCGTGGTGATGCCAGAGCAGAGCGCCTCCTCGATCTGCTGCGGGCAGATGAAGTGGATGTGGCTGTCGAAGCCGCCCGCCGTCAGGATCTTGCCCTCGCCGGCGATGACCTCGGTGCCCGGCCCGACCACGATGTCGACCCCGGGCTGCACGTCCGGATTGCCGGCCTTGCCGAGCCGGAAGATCCGCCCGCGCACGATGCCGACATCGCACTTCACGATGCCCCAGTGGTCGAGGACCACCGCGTTGGTGATCACGGTGTCGACGGCGCCGTCGGCGTTCGTGGCCTGGCTCTGGCCCATGCCGTCGCGGATGACCTTGCCGCCGCCGAACTTCACCTCCTCGCCGTAGGTGGTGAAGTCGCGCTCGACCGTGATCTCCAGGCTCGTGTCCGCGAGCCGGATGCGGTCGCCGACGGTCGGGCCGAACATGTCGGCGTAGGCCGAGCGCGGCAGGCTGGCGGGCTTGGGCGTGTTGGCCATGGTCAGAGCTTGCCCATCACGTCGCCGCGGAACCCGTAGACCGTGCGCGCGCCGGAGAGCGGCACCAGCGCCACCTCCCGCGTCGATCCGGGCTCGAAGCGCACGGCGGTGCCCGGCGCGATGTCGAGGCGCTTGCCGCGGGCCTCCTCGCGCGGGAACACGAGGCCCGGATTGACCTCGAAGAAGTGGTAGTGCGAGCCGACCTGGATCGGACGGTCGCCGACATTGGCCACCTCGATCACGGTCCGCTCGGCGCCGGGGTTGAACACGATCTCGCCCGGCAGCGTCGTCACCGCGCCGGGGACGTCGGACGAGGCCGCACCGCGGATCGGGTGGTGCACGGTCACGAGCTTGGTGCCGTCCGGGAAGGTCGCCTCCACCTGGATGTCGTGAATCATCTCGGGGACGCCCTCCATGACCTGATCGGCGGTCAGCACGGTGGCGCCGGCCCGCATCAGGTCGGCCACGGTGCGGCCGTCCCGGGCGCCCTCGACCACGAAGTCGGTGATCAGCGCCACCGCTTCCGGATGATTGAGCTTAACGCCGCGGGCGAGGCGATTGCGCGCCACCTGCGCCGCCATGGCGATGAGCAACTTGTCCTTCTCACGGGGCGTCAGCAGCACGGGCAACCTCGTCGTCGCGGCGGCCGGAGCAAGGATCATGCGCGCGGCGCGGTCAAGGGCTGGCGGCCTCCGTTGCAGGACCCGGACCACCGGGCGTCGCCGCCCGACCGCGACGGTGCGGCGCCGTCACGGCGTCATGGCGACGAAGCCGGCGAACAGGTCGGGCAGCGGCGCGCCCTTCACGGCGCCCGGCAGGTCGCGGGGGTGGATGAACGCGTCCCGGAACCAGGGATAGCGCTTCGGATCGAAGGAGGACCGGATCCAGTCGATCGTCCGCCGCACCCGGGTGATCCGCTCGGCGTCCGGGTGGTAGGTCAGCCAGATGTCGACGCTGGAGCGGCCCAGATTGTCCACCGGAATCACCTGCGCGCCGATCGCGCTGGCGTAGGTCGGCAACAGGCCGATGCCGGCCCCCTTGGCGATGGCCCAGTAATACGCGCTGCTGACGTTGACCTTGAGGGTGACCGGCACCTTCGCGGGGAAGCCCGGCACCGTGCGCACGTAGTCCGCGAGGGCGATGGTCTGCTCGCCGTCCTGGACCACGATCCGGTGGCGCGCGAGATCCTCGGGCCGAGCCGGAAGCCCGTAGGTCTCCTCGTAGCTGCGCGCCGCGTACGGCACCATGTGAATCCGGCCGAGCTTGACGACGCGCAGGTTCGGGCTGGTCGGTCGCGTCAGCTGGATGGCGACGTCGGCCTCCAGCCGCAGGACGTCGGCGGATTCCATCGCGCAGCGCAGGTCGACGGTCAGGCGCGGGTTGGCGCGCTGGAACTCGACGAGCCGCGGCGCGAGCCAGAAGGCTCCCAGCCCCTCCGTCACGGCGATCCGCACCTCGCCGGTCTCGGCGAAGGGCGCGCCCTCGCCGGTGCGCACCAGACTGAAGGCCGCGGCCTCCATGCGGCCGGCGGCCTCGAGGATCGCGTGGCCCTCCGCGGTGAGGCGGATTCCGTCGACGTGGCGGGTCAGCAGCGGCGCGCCGATCAGATCCTCGAGGTCGTCGATCCGGCGCCGCACCGAGTTCACCGACAGGCCGAGCTTCGTCGCCGCCGAGCGGAAGCTGCCGGACCGCTGGAGCGCCAGGAAGACCCGGATGCTCTGCCAGTCGGGCATCGGGTCCCGGCTCGCCTCCGCCTGTTCCATCGACGGAACACCCCTGTTTCAAATTTTGCACATACAGCCAGAGCGCTAGATGCGAAGTGCTGGACCGTCAATCCGTACCCGAATGACAGGTCATCCGATGACGGTGCACATAGCTCGCGCGCAGTTCGTCGCGAAGGACGCGGATCAACTCGCTACAGCGCCAGTCTCTCCGCCGCCGCGGCACGCTCTGAATGCCCTCGAGGTCGGCCGGATTGCCCGCCACCTCGTGATCTTCACGCCGACACCGGACGATCTGGGGCGCCTGATCGCGGCGGCGCGCGCGGATCTGCCCGACCTCGCGCCCCTGCGCACCGTCCAGCGGGTGATGTCGATCAATCCCGACGCGGTGCTGGCGATCGCCCAGCGCCACAGATTCGACGCTGCGGATCCGCGGGGCGAGGGCTTCGTCGCCTGCCTGATGCTGAACGCCGCGGGCGTGGCCGCGCTCGAGGCCGGGACGCTCGACGCGTCCGATCCGCCCGCCGCGCTGCTGGCCGGCCAGCACGAACGCCCGGCCGGGATCTACGTCTGGGCCGTCTACGCGCGGCGGCGCCTCTCCGGCGGCGTCGGCCTCGTCTTCGATCGTCTGTCGAGCCCGACCTACCGGGGCGTCGACTTCTACGCCCGCGCGGCCACCCCCGAGGGGGCCGACCTCCTGACGACGCTCGGCTTCACGGCGCAGACCTCCGCCCGCGGTGCCCTGTACCACTTCGCCCGCGCGCCGAAGGGGGAGCCGGCGCCTTCGTACGACAGCCACCGGCCGGGCGGGAAAGGGGTCAGCGTCGCGGTCGCGCGGAACATGGAGGATCTGTCCCGCGTGATCGCCCTGCGGGCCGCCGTCTACATGGCGGAACAGGCCTGCCCGTACGAGGAGGAGTTCGACGGCAACGACCTCTCGGCGACGCACCTGATCGGCTACGTCGGCGACGAGCCGGCGGGCTGCCTGCGCCTCCGGTTCTTCGCCGAGTTCGCCAAGATCGAGCGCCTCGCGGTCCGGGCCGAGTTCCGCAACACGCGCCTGTCCTTCGCGCTGGTCCGCGCCGGGATCGAGCTCGCCCGGGTCAAGGGCTACCGCCGGCTCTACGGCCACGCCCAGAAGCGCCTCGTCGGCTTCTGGAGCCGCTTCGGCTTCCGCGTCTTCGAGGGCGCGCAGGAGCTGGTCTTCTCGGATTTCGACTACGTCGAGATGCTGATGGAGGCGGAGCCGCACCCGCAGGCCATCGGCCTCGGCGCCGACCCCTACGTCATCATCCGGCCGGAGGGGCGCTGGCACCGCGCGGGCGCTCTCGACCGCTCGCGGAGCCGCGCCGTGACCCGCCCCTCCGTCGACCGGGCGGTCGTTGCGCGATGAACCGGCCGATCAACCCGGCGCTGTATCGCCGGCCGCGCAGCGTCCCGGTCCTGGTGCTCGTGGACATGCAGCGGGAATACGAGGTCGCGGGCCGACCGCTCGCCCTGGCGGGGATCGAGCCCGCGCTCACGAACTGCCGCCGCGCGCTCGCGCATGCCCGCGCGAGCGGCATGCAGGTGGTCTACGTCCGCTGGGTCGGCGCGCCCCTGTTCCAGGCGGGCAGCCGCTTCGTCCGCTGGATCGAGGGTTTCGAGCCGCACGGCTGCGACATGATCTTCGACCGGGATCGCCCGTCCTGCTACGCCAGCCCCGCCTTCGCGGACGCGATGGAGCGCGGCTCCCCGCCGCTCGTCATCGCGGGCTTCGCCGGCGAGTCGTCCTGCCTCGCCACCGCGGTCGACGGCTTCCACCGAGGACAGGACGTGACCTTCCTGTCCGACGCCTCCGCGAGCCACGACCTCGACGGCATCTCGGCCGACGAGATCCACCGGTCGGTGAGCGCGGTGATGCGGGTGTTCGGCGACGTCACGGACACGCAATCCTGGATCGCGGCCACGGCGCCGTTCGAGCCCATGCCCACCGCTACGAGACCCACGCACGCCAATGACTGACCGAAGCCAGAATCACGGGATTCCGGACCGGGTCCCAGCCGGCGACGAGGATGTGGACCTGCGCCTCGGCCGGCACGCGATCGAGCTGCTGCAAGCGGCGCGCGAGGCCGGCGAGCCGGCGCTGATCGCGCAGGCCGAGGCCATGGCGATGGCCGTCGGGTTCATGCTGGCGAGCCGGCTGCCGGACGGTGAGCCCGACCCCGCGTGATCAGTCGGTCCCGTCCTCGCCGCCGATGAGGCGCATCGCGCGCAGGCGCGCGGTCCGCTCGTCGCGCGCGCTCCTCTCGGCGTCGAGCGCGCGCCAGAGCGCCAGCAGATCGCTCTCGTGAGGCGTTGCGATGGTCGCGTCGGCGTCGCGCGCCATCTCGGCGTGATCGAAGGCGTCCATGTTCGAAGTCCCGCGCCTTGAGTTGCGGTCCGCTAACAGGACAGCGACGCGATCGTCCAGCCCGAAAGATGGGCAGATCTTGTACAACCCGCGGCGATCGTCACGGCGGGCTCGATCTAAAGCCGGCACACTGATCCCGCGCCCGCGGCGTCGCGCGGCGAGCGCCGGTCGACCGTGACGGCCGCGACGGCGTCACGCAGCGCAGCCATGTATACAGCAAAGGACGACCATCCGTCCGCCCTTGACCTATCGAGATCGATAATATTCTCAACCTTTTACTGTAAAATCGCGCCCGGTCCCGAGTTGCCGCCGCCAGACAAGTGTCCGTTCCGTCATCCGGGCAGCGGAAGCCGCAGAAACATCCCGGACACCGAACTGTGCCAAGTCGGATCGGCAGCGGCCCGCGCGCGTGTACCGGGTCAGCTCTTCCGAGATCCGAGGCCGGCTGCGTCAGGCCCGGGATTGCGTCAGCGCGGCGATGATGGACTCGACCACTTCGATCTGCTCCTGCACGGCGACCAGCCGCGGCCCGGCTTCCGCGCCGTCGCCCAGAACGAAGGTGCCCTTCTGCCGCCGCGCGTCGCGCAGCCTGCGCACCGACGCGACGATGATCTGCCGCTCCTCGATCAGCGCGTCGCGCAGTTCGTTCAGGCCGTCCAGTTCCAGCGTCGAGGCCATGCGGCGTCCCGGTCTCACATCCTCGGCGCGGCCTCGACGGTCATCCCGCGCGCCCGGACCGGGCCCGGGCCGTCCGGACAGGGCATCCGACGGAGCGACGCCGCCCTTCATCCGCGGCGGTAGCACGCTTTCCGCGCGCGGAACATTGCCGCGATCCGCGGGGTCCCGCGATGTCCGGCGCGGTCATTGTATGCTATTGAATGCAAAATTATCCCGGTCCGCGAAGCGGTCGGATCAACGGGCGGATATCGGCGCATGCTGAGTGAGGACGTGCACGGCCGCGACGGGTCTCGCGCGGACGAGACGGTCGCGGACCGGAGCCACGGCGACGCGCCACGCGCCGTCGCCGGACTGGCGAAGAAGCGCTCCGGCGCGGCCGGGCTGATCCTCCTGCTGCTCGCCGTCGCGGGCGGCGGCGCCTACGGCTACACGCGCCTGAACCAGCCTCCGGTGAAGTCCAGGACGGCGGCTCCGCTGCCGGTGCCCGTCACCCTCGGCACGGTCGAGCAGGGGCCGTTCGCCCTCGTGTCGAACGGTCTCGGCACGGTCCAGGCGTACAACACCGTGCAGGTGCGCACGCGCGTCGACGGCGAGATCCAGCAGGTCGCGTTCCGCGAGGGACAGACCGTCCGCAAGGGCGACGTGCTGGTGCAGATCGACCCGCGGCCGTACCAGGCGGCGCTGGATCAGGCGAAGGCCAAGAAGGAGCAGGACACGGCCAACCTCGGCAACGCGAAGGCGGACCTCGTCCGCTACACCGGGCTGGGCGCCTTCGCCTCCCGGCAGCAGACCGAGACGCAGACGGCCCTGGTCGCCCAGCTCACCGCGCAGGTGGCGTCCGACCAGGCGGCCATCGACAACGCCACGACGCAGCTCGGCTACGCCACGATCCGCGCGCCGATCGACGGGGTCACGGGCTTCCGGCAAGTCGATATCGGCAACATCGTCAACGCGGCCGGCCAGACTCCGATCGTGACGATCACCCAGGTCGAGCCGATCTTCGTGGTGTTCACGGCGCCGGAGGATCAGCTGCCCGCGATCACCGCGGCCCTCAAGGCCGGCGACGTGCCGGTGGAGGCCTGGACGTCCGACGGGCTGACCAAGCTCGCCGACGGCAAGCTCGCCCTGTTCAACAACCAAGTCGACACGGCGACGGGCACGATCCGCCTGAAGGCCGTCTACGAGAACAGGAACCACGCCCTGTGGCCCGGCCTGTCGGTCTCCACCAAGATGCGGGTCGGCACGGTCGCGGTCGCCACGACGGTGCCGGACAACGCGATCCAGCACGGTCCCGACGGGCTGTTCGCCTTCGTGGTGGACGATGCCAACCGGGCCCATCAGCGCGCGCTGAAGGCGGGTCGCTCGGATTCCGGGCGGACGCGCGTCCTCAGCGGCGACCTCCGCCCCGGCGAGCGGGTGATCGTCGCCGGGCAGTACAAGGTCCAGGACGGCAGCCTCGTGGCCGATCCGCACGCCGCCCACACCGCGCAGGCGGAGGCGGTCCAGTGAGGCGCGCGGCACGCACGACGGCACGCATGACGGCGGGCGCGTCTCCGCGGAAGGCCCGGCCATGAAGGGCGGCATCTCGGCACCGTTCATCCGGTTCCCGGTGGCGACCACGCTCATCATGGTCGGCATCCTGTTCCTCGGGGTGGTGGCCTACCCGCTGCTCGGCGTGGCGCCGCTGCCGCAGGTGGATTTCCCGACCATCCAGGTGACCGCGCAGCTGCCCGGTGCCAGCCCGGAGACGATGGCCTCGTCGGTGGCGCAGCCCCTGGAGCGGCAGTTCTCGCAGATCCCGGGCGTGTCGCAGATGACCTCGACGAGTTCCCTCGGGATCTCGACGGTCACGGTCCAGTTCGATCTCAACCGCAACATCGACGGCGCGGCGAGCGACATTCAGGCGGCGATCAACGCCGCCAGCGGCCAGCTCCCGAAGAACCTCCCGACTCCGCCGACCTACCGCAAGGTCAACCCGGCCGATTCGCCGATCCTGCTGCTCTCGGCCACCTCCGACAGCATGCCGCTGATCGACGTCGACGACGCGGTCGACGTGCAGCTCGCCCAGCGCATCAGCCAGATCTCGGGCGTCGCCCAGGTCTTCATCGGCGGCCAGCAGAAGCCCGCCGTGCGGATCCAGATCGACCCGGCCAAGCTCGTGGCCAAGGGGCTGTCGCTGGAGGACGTGCGCGCGCAGCTCACCCTCACCACGGTCAACAACCCGAAGGGCAGCATCGACGGCGGCAGCCACAGCTACACCATCTACGCCAACGACCAGCTCACCGCGGCCCACAACTGGAAGGACGTCATCGTCGCCTATCGCGACGGCGCGCCGCTGCGCGTCCGCGACATCGGGCAGGCCGTCGCCGGCCCCGAGGACACCAAGCAGGCCGGCTGGACCAACGGCAAGCGCGGCATCTTCCTCGTCGTGTTCAAGCAGCCCGGCGCCAACGTCATCGACACGGTCGACAGCATCAAGGCCCAGCTGCCGCGCCTGACCGCCACCCTGCCGGCCGCCATCAAGGTCGGTATCCTGAGCGACCGCACGCAGACCATCCGCGCCTCGGTCGAGGACGTGCAGTTCACCCTGCTGCTGACGATCGTGCTGGTCGTCGGGGTGATCTTCGTCTTCCTGCGCAGCTTCTGGGCGACCGTGATCCCGAGCGTGACCGTGCCCCTCGCGCTGCTCGGCGCCTGCGCGCTGATGTGGATGGCGGGCTACACCCTCGACAACCTCTCGCTGATGGCGCTCACCATCTCGGTGGGATTCGTGGTCGACGACGCCATCGTCGTGCTGGAGAATATCAGCCGCTACGTCGAGGAGGGGATGCGGCCCATGGAGGCCGCCTTCAAGGGCGCGGGCGAGATCGGCTTCACCATCGTGTCGATCTCGGTGTCGCTGATCGCCGTGCTGATCCCGCTCCTGCTGATGGGCGGCATCATCGGACGGCTGTTCCGCGAGTTCGCCGTGGTTCTGTCGATGACCATCGCGGTCTCGGCCTTCGTCTCCCTGACCCTGACCCCGATGATGGCCTCGCGGTTGCTGAAGGCCCACGATGCCGAGCGCCACGGCCGCCTCTACCGCGTGAGCGAGGCCGCCTTCGACTGGCTGCTGGCGGTCTACGCCGACGCCCTCGACGTCGCCCTGCGCTTCCGCCGCGTCACGCTGCTGGTCTTCTTCGCCACCCTGGCGCTGACCGGCTACCTGTTCGTCGCCATCCCGAAGGGCTTCTTCCCGCAGCAGGACACCGGTTTCATGATCGGCGTCACCGAGGCGGGCCAGGACATCTCGTTCTCGGCCATGAAGGCGCTGCAGGAGAAGGTCGGCGCCATCGTCCAGGCCGATCCCGCGGTCGCCACCGTCGGCATGTCGCTCGGCGGCAACGGCCAGGCGCTCAATTCCGGGCGCATGTACATCACGCTCAAGCCCCGCGACGAGCGCGACGTCAACGCCTTCCAGGTGATCGGCCGGCTGCGCCCCAAGCTGGAACGCGTCGAGGGCATCCGGACCTTCATCCAGGCGACCCAGGACGTGCGCACCGGCGGCCGCACCTCGCGGACGCAGTTCGAGTACACCCTCCAGGATCCGGACCTCGCCGAGCTGAACACCTGGGCGCCGCGCATCCTCGACAAGATGAAGACGCTGCCGGAGCTGCGCGACGTCGCCACCGACCAGCAGACCCGCGGCACGACCCTGACGCTGTCGATCGACCGCGACGCCGCCTCGCGCTACGGCATCACGCCCCAGCTGATCGACGACACGCTCTACGACGCGTTCGGCCAGCGCCAGATCGCGCAGTACTTCACGCAGCTGAACAGCTACCACGTGGTGCTGGAGGTGCTGCCGGCGCTCCAGGGCAGCGTCGAGAGTCTCGACAAGATCTACATCAAGGCACCGATCGGCGGCGGGCAGGTGCCGCTCGCGGCCTTCGCCCGCTGGACGACGGACCCGGTGGCGCCGCTGGCGGTGAACCACCAGGGTCAGTTCCCGGCGGTGACGATCAGCTTCAACCTCGCCCCCGACGTCGCCCTCGGGCAGGCCACGGAGGCGATCGGCCGGGCGATGCGCGAGCTGCAGGTCCCGCCGACCGTGGTCAGCGGCTTCCAGGGCACCGCCCAGGCCTTCCAGCAATCACTCTCGACGGTGCCGCTTCTGATCCTTGCGGCCCTGTTCGTGGTCTACCTGATCCTCGGCATCCTCTACGAGAGCTTCATCCACCCGATCACGATCCTGTCGACGTTGCCCTCGGCGGGCGTCGGCGCGCTCGCGGTGCTGATGTGGGCGGGATTCGACTTCAGCCTGATCGCGCTGATCGGCATCATCCTCCTCATCGGCATCGTGAAGAAGAACGGCATCATGCTGGTCGACTTCGCCATCGTCGCCGAGCGCGAGGAGGGCCTCTCGCCCGAGGTCGCGATCCGGAAGGCCGCGCTGCTGCGCTTCCGGCCGATCCTGATGACCACGATGGCGGCCCTGCTCGGCGGCATCCCGCTGATGGTCGCCACCGGGACCGGCTCGGAGATCCGGCAGCCGCTCGGCTACGCCATGGTGGGCGGCCTCGCGGTGAGCCAGGTGCTGACGCTCTTCACCACGCCGGTGATCTACATCTACCTCGACCGGCTGGCGCACCGCTTCTCGTTCCGCGACAAGCCGCGGGCGGTGGACGCGGCCCTCGACGATCCCGAGCCGGTGGAGGAGGTTCGCGGCCCGCCGGCGCTGCGCGCGGCGGAGTGAGGCCGACCGTCCTTGCGAGCGCAGCGAAGCCATCCAGATGCGCCGCGCTCGCCGAGGTCGCGCTGTCCTGGATCGCTTCGCTGCGCTCGCGGAGACGCTGAGCGTCGCGGGAGCGGCGTCCCGAAGCCGACGGCCGGGCAGCCCTGTCACTGCCGCCCGCTTGGCGGGGCTCCTCGCCGTTCCAGTTCCCTCGGCGCCGGCCCTCTGAGACCGCGGGACGCCGAAGGATGGGGATGAGCCAGAACCTGCCGCTGCGAGGGCTGACCGTGCTCGCCCTGGAGCAGGCCGTCGCCGCGCCCTACTGCACCTCGCGGCTCGCCGATGCCGGGGCCCGGGTCATCAAGATCGAGCGGCCGGAGGGTGATTTCGCCCGCGGCTACGACGGGGCGGTCAACGGCCTCGCGAGCTACTTCGTCTGGCTCAACCGCGGCAAGGAGAGCCTCGTCGCCGACATCAAGGATCCGGGAGATGCCCGTCTCCTGCACGCGATCCTCGCGCAGGCCGACGTGTTCGTGCAGAACCTCGCCCCCGGCGCGGCGGCCCGGGCGGGGTTCGGCTCGGCGGAGCTGCGCGCGCGCTACCCGCGGCTGATCACCGTCGACATCTCCGGCTACGGCGCCGGCAACGCCTACAGCGACATGAAGGCCTACGACCTGCTGGTCCAGGCCGAGAGCGGGCTCGCCGGGATCACCGGCCACCCGGCGGGACCCGGTCGCGTCGGCGTCTCCGTCTGCGACGTCGCCTGCGGGATGGACGCCCACGCCGCGGTTCTCGAGGCGCTGATCGCCCGCGGGATCACCGGGCAGGGCTGCGCCCTGGAGGTCAGCCTGTTCAGCGGCGCCGCCGACTGGATGAACGTGCCGCTGCTCTACTTCGAGGGGACCGGCGAGGCCCCGCGGCGGGTCGGCCTCGCGCACCCCTCGATCTGCCCCTACGGGGCCTTCCCCACCGCCGACGGCAGCCTCGTGCTGATCTCGATCCAGAACGAGCGCGAGTGGGCGAGCTTCTGCGCCGGCGTGCTCGGGGAGCCGGAGCTCGCCCGGGCCGAGGGCTTCGCGTCCAACACAGCCCGGGTGGCCAACCGCGCCGCGGTCGACCTGCGCGTCGGCGGCGCGCTGGTGCGGCTGTCCCGCGACGAGGCCGCCGCGCGGCTGAAGGCGGCGGGCACCGCCTACGGTTTTGTCAACACGCTGGCGGACCTCGCCACCCACCCGGCGCTGATACGCGCGGAGGTCCGGACGCCGTCGGGGCCGGCCCGGATCGTGGCGCCGCCGGTGCTGATCGACGGCGCGGTCCGCGCCCTCGGCCCGGTCCCGGCGATCGACGAGCACGGGACGCGGATCCGCGAGGAATTCGGGCGCCGGGCTCGAGGACAGTGATCTGTCAGCAGATCGGAACGACCGGGAGGAGACGATGAGACTCGACGGCAAGATCGCGCTCGTGACCGGGGCCGGCAGCGGCTTCGGGGCCGGGATCGCCCAGCGGTTCGCCGCGGAGGGCGCCAAGGTCGCCTGCGTCGACATCGACCGCGCTGCTGCCGAGCGCGTCGCGGCGGCGCTCGGCGACAACGCCATCGCGATCGCCGCCGATGTCGGGCTGGCCGCCGACGTCGCCGCCAGCGTCGCCGAGACGCGTCAGCGCTTCGGCGTGCCGAGCATCCTCGTCAACAACGCCGGAACCACCCACCGCAACAAGCCGCTGATGGAGGTGACGGAGGAGGATTTCGACCGGGTCTTCCGGGTCAACGTGAAGTCGATCTTCCACTACGTTCGGGAAGTCGCCCCGCTGATGCGCGACGCGGGCGGCGGCGCGATCCTGAACGTCAGCTCGACGGCGGCCTTGCGGCCGCGCCCGGGGCTGACGTGGTACAACGCCTCCAAGGGCGCGGCGAGCCTCGCCTCCAAGTCGCTGGCCCTGGAACTGGCGCCCTGGAAGATCCGGGTGAACGCCCTCTGCCCGGTCATGGGAGCGACGGGGCTCCTCGAGCACTTCATGGGCGTCCTCGACACCCCCGAGAACCGCGACCGCTTCATCGCCACGATCCCGCTCGGGCGCCTGTCTGAGGCGAGCGACATCGCCGCGGCGGCCCTGTTCCTCGCCTCCGACGAGGCGGCGTTCATCACCGGCGTCGACCTGCCCGTCGACGGCGGCCGCACGGCCTGAGGAGTCCCTATGGAAGCCTATACCGAGATCCGCGAGGCGGTCGCCAGGCTCTGCGCCGGCTTCCCGGGCCCGTACTGGCGGGCGCTCGACCGGGACATGGCCTACCCGACCGAGTTCGTGAACGCGCTGACCGAGAGCGGCTACCTGTCGGTGCTGATCCCCGAAGAGTACGGCGGCTCCGGCCTTCCGCTCTCGGCGGCCGCCGCGATCCTCGAGGAGGTGCAGCGGGCGGGCTGCAACGGCGGCGCCTGCCACGCCCAGATGTACACGATGGGCACGCTGCTGCGGCACGGCTCCGCGGCGCAGAAGGCCGCGTACCTGCCGGGCATCGCGGAGGGCCGCCTGCGGCTCCAGGCCTTCGGCGTGACCGAGCCGACCTCCGGCACCGACACGGGCAGCCTGAAGACGACGGCGCGCCTGGAAGGCGACCACTACGTCGTCAACGGCCAGAAGATCTGGACCAGCCGCGCCGAGCACTCGGACCTGATGCTGCTCCTCGCCCGCACCACGCCGAGGGCCGAGGGCATGAAGCGCACGGACGGGCTGTCGGTGCTCCTCGTCGACATGCGCGCGGCGAAGGGCAACGGCCTGACGATCCGGCCGATCCGCACGATGATGAACCACGCCACGACGGAGGTCTTCTTCGACAATCTCCGCGTTCCGGCGCAGAACCTCATCGGCGAGGAGGGCAGGGGCTTCCGCTACATCCTGTCCGGCATGAACGCCGAGCGGATCCTGATAGCGGCCGAATGCGTCGGCGACGCCAAGTGGTTCATCGACAGGGCCCGCGCCTATGCCGGCGAGCGGGCCGTCTTCGGCCGCCCGATCGGCGCCAACCAGGGCATCCAGTTCCCGATCGCGAAGGCCTACGCGAACATGCGCGCGGCCGAACTCATGGTCCGCGAGGCGCTGACGCTCTACGAGGGCGGGGCCAATCCCGGGGCCGAGGCCAACATGGCCAAGATGCTCGCCGCCGACGCGTCCTTCGAGGCGGCGAACGCCTGCATCCAGACCCATGGCGGCTTCGGATTCGCCGAGGAGTACGACGTGGAGCGCAAGTTCCGCGAGACGCGCCTCTACCAGGTCGCGCCGATCTCCACGAACCTGATCCTCGCCTACCTGTCCGAGCACGTGCTCGGCCTGCCGCGCTCGTACTG
This sequence comes from Methylobacterium sp. C33D, assembly GCF_053345825.1. Lineage (NCBI taxonomy): Bacteria > Pseudomonadati > Pseudomonadota > Alphaproteobacteria > Hyphomicrobiales > Methylobacteriaceae > Methylobacterium > Methylobacterium sp. C33D. Next base: position 202,158 of record NZ_JBKFAV010000001.1, on the reverse strand, counting down.
ACATGACCGATCTCAGCGCCTGGATCGGCCGGACGCGGGAGGCGTCCGATCTCGTCACCCCGCGCCTCCTCGCCGAGTTTCGCGCGACCTTCGCGCCGCATCTGGCGCCGGTCGCCGACGGGATCGCGCCGCCGGCCCTGCACTGGTGTCTCGCGCCCGAGACCCCGCCGGCCGAGTCCCTCGGCCCGGACGGCCACGCAACCAAGGGCGGGTTCCTGCCACCCGTCCCGCTCCCCCGCCGGATGTGGGCGGGCGGCCAGATCGAGACGGTCTCGGACCTGCGCGCGGGGGACGCGGTCACGCGCACTGAGACCGTGCGCGACGTCGCCTTCAAGAGTGGACGGAGCGGTAGCCTGTGCTTCGTCACCGTCGATCACGCGGTCTCGACCGGACGGGGCGTCGCGATCCACGAACGACAGGATATCGTCTATCGCGAGGCGGCCGGGGCTGAGACTGGGACGAGAGTTGCGCCCGAGCGCGACGATCCCGACGCCTACACCGCGGTCTGGGCAATGCCGGCGACGCCGACGCTGCTGTTCCGGTACTCGGCGATGACCTTCAACGGACATCGCTTCCACTATGATCAGCCCTACGCGACGCAGGTGGAGGGCTACGCCGACCTCGTGGTCCACGGACCGATGCAGGCCACGCTGCTGATGAACCTCGCCGCGACGCTCCTGGGACAGGTTCCGCGGACATTCGCTTATCGCGGGGTCTCACCGATGACGGCGAACCAGACCTTCCGCATCTGCGGGCGGATCAGCGGAGCGGGATTCGAGGGTGTGACCGTCGACGCGGCGAGCCGCGTCTGCATGCGGGCCCGCGGCGACGCATGAGGAGCCGCGAGCCCGCAATCCTGATCCGAGAGGACGTCGAGGGCGGTCCGCGCCTCACCGTTTCAGGATCGTCGCAGCGGCGCCCGGACATGTCCACGAGCCGCGCAGCGGTGGGCCGCGCGTCCGCGCGACCCGAGCAAAGGTGGCTCAGGCCAGCTTCAGGCCGACGTTGACGTTGCCGCGGGTCGCGTTGGAGTACGGGCAGACCTGATGCGCGGCGTCGACGAGCTTCTGCGCGTCGGCGCGGTCGAGGCCCGGAAGGCTGACGGTCAGGTCGGCGGTGATGCCGAAGCCACCCTCGGAGCGCGGGCCGATGCCGACATCGGCGGTGACGGTGGTATCGGCCGGAACCTTCAGCTGCAGCGACGGCGCAACGGCCTTCATGGCGCCCAGGAAGCAGGCCGAGTAGCCGGACGCGAAGAGCTGCTCCGGGTTCGCGCCCGGACCGCCCGCGCCACCGAGTTCCTTCGGGGTCGAGAGCTTGACCTCGAAGCTGCCGTCGGCTGTCCGGGCGGCGCCGTCGCGGCCGCCGGTGGCAGTGGCGCTGGTGCGATACTTCACGTCTACGGGCATGGAACTCTCCGGTTTGGGGATGCCGCCGGCATGTAGGTGCCGGCGCGCTTCCGCACAGCCCCCAAATAGATTGCGCACAATCTAATTTCAAGGGTCGATCAGCGCGAAACGGTCGACATCGACGAGGCCCCGATCGGTGATCTTCAGGTGGGGAATCACCGGCAGGGGCAGGAAGGCGACCTGCAGGAAGGGTTCCGGGAGGACGACCTCCAGACTTCGCGCCGCGTCGCGCAACGTTACGAGCGACCGACGGATGGCGTCGAACGGCATGAGGCTCATCAGGCCGGCGACCGGCAGCGCGATCTCGGCCAGCACGCGGCCGCCCTCGACCACCACGAAGCCACCCTCGATCGCGCCGAGCCGGTTCACCGCCACGGCCATGTCGGCATCGTCCGCCCCGACCACCGTGATGTTGTGGCTGTCGTGCCCGACCGAAGAGGCGATGGCGCCGCGCTTGAGGCCGAACCCCTTCACGAACGCGACCCCGACGCCGCGCGCGCCCGGCTGTGTCCGGCCGTGCCGCTCGACCACCGCGACCTTGATGACGTCCTGGTCCAGGTCGATCCGGCGCTCGCCGCCGGAATAGGGCAGCGTCAGGTCGTGCCGCAGGGTGATGATCTTGCCGGGCACGACGCCGATCACCGGCGTCGACGGCCCGGAGCCCGGAGCGGCGAAATCGGCGGCCGTCACGTGCCGCGCCCGCACGCTCCGGCGGCCGATCGGCTCGATCGACGCGCGCGCGTCGAAGAGCGCCGCGTTCACCGGCCGGCCCGCACTGATGACTTGCGACACGGCACAGGCGGCGAGATCGTCGAGCACGACGAGGTCAGCGCGCTGGCCGGGCGCGACGAGGCCCCGGTCGTGCAGCCCGAAGGCGCGGGCCGCAGACCAGGAGGCTGCACGGTAGACGGCCAGTGGCGGCACGCCGAGGGCGATGGCCGTGCGGATGACGAAGTCGAGGTGCCCCTCCTCGGCGATGTCGAGAGGGTTCCGGTCGTCGGTGCAGAAGGCCACGAACGGCGCCGTCCGCTCGGTCAGGATGGGCGCGAGGGCATGCAGGTCCTTGCAGACCGAGCCCTCGCGGATCAGCACGGTCATGCCCTTCGAGAGCTTCTCGCTGGCCTCCGCGGGCGAGGTCGCCTCGTGCTCCGTGCGGATGCCCGCCGCGATGTAGCCGTTGAGGCCGAGGCCGCGCAGGAGCGGCGCGTGGCCGTCGATGTGCCGCCCCTGGAAGGCCGCGAGCTTGTCCAGGACGCCCGCATCGGCCGCCAGCACGCCCGGGAAGTTCATGAACTCGGCGAGGCCGATCACCTTCGGGTGCGTCGCGAAGGGCAGGAGATCCTGAGCCTCGATCCGGGCGCCGGAGGTCTCTAGATGATCGGTGGCCGGGACGCAGGACGAGAGCTGCACCCGCAGGTCAATCGCCAGCGTCTCGGAGGATTCCAGGAACCACGTGAAGGCGTCGGTGCCGAGCACGTTGGCCATCTCGTGCGGGTCGCAGATGCCGGTGGTGACGCCGTGCGGCAGGACGCACCGCTCGTATTCCTGCGGCGGCATCAGGGACGACTCGACGTGGAAATGCGTGTCGATGAAGCCCGGGACGACGACCTGGCCGGAGAAGTCGATCTCTCGGGCGCCGCGGTACTGCCCGAAGGTCCCGACGATCCGGTCGCCGCAGATCGCGATGTCGGAAGCCACGAGGTCGCCGGTGACGAGGTCGAGGAAGCGGCCGCCCTTCAGGACGAGGTCGGCCTCGGCCCGTCCCTGACCCTGCGCGATGGCCCGCCGGAGGAAATCTGCCTGTGTCATCGCGAGTCGCCCCTCCGTCCTGCCATCCGCCAGAAGCATGCCACGGGTGCCAGCCCCTCGGCGACGCTTGCGGATGCGCGGGCGCGGGCGCAGAAGCCGCTCGTCTTTGAACTGGTCGAAGCTCTCGATGCCTGCCTATCGCTCCCGCACCACCACCCACGGCCGCAACATGGCCGGCGCCCGCGGCCTCTGGCGCGCCACCGGCATGAAGGATTCCGATTTCGGCAAGCCGATCATCGCGGTGGTGAACTCCTTCACGCAGTTCGTTCCGGGCCACGTCCACCTGAAGGACCTCGGCCAGCTCGTCGCGCGTGAGATCGAGGCGGCCGGCGGCGTCGCCAAGGAGTTCAACACCATCGCGGTCGATGACGGTATCGCCATGGGCCACGACGGGATGCTGTACTCGCTGCCGTCCCGCGAGCTGATCGCCGATTCCGTCGAGTACATGGTCAACGCGCACTGCGCCGACGCGATGGTGTGCATATCGAACTGCGACAAGATCACCCCCGGCATGCTGATGGCGACTTTGCGCCTCAACATCCCGACGGTGTTCGTCTCGGGCGGCCCGATGGAGGCCGGCAAGGTCCAGCTGCCGGGCATCGCGAAGAAGGTCGACCTCGTCGACGCGATGATCGCGGCGGCCGACGACCGAATCTCCGACGAGGACGTCGCCGTCATCGAGCGCTCCGCCTGCCCGACCTGCGGTTCCTGCTCGGGCATGTTCACGGCGAACTCGATGAACTGCCTCACCGAGGCCCTCGGCCTCGCTCTGCCGGGCAACGGCTCGGTGCTCGCCACTCACGCCGACCGCAGGCGCCTGTTCGTCGAGGCCGGCCACCTGATCGTCGATCTGGCCCGCCGCCACTACGAGCAGGACGACGCCAGCGTGCTGCCGCGCGCGGTCGCGAGCTTCCAGGCGTTCGAGAACGCCATGACGCTCGACATCGCCATGGGTGGCTCGACGAACACGGTGCTGCACCTTCTGGCCGCCGCCCACGAGGGCGAGGTGCCCTTCACCATGGCCGATATCGACCGGCTGTCCCGGCGGGTGCCGGTGCTGTGCAAGGTCGCTCCGGCGGTGGCCAACGTCCACATGGAGGACGTCCACCGGGCCGGCGGCATCATGGGCATCCTCGGCGAGCTCGACAGGGCCGGCCTGATCGACACCGGCGTCGGCAACGTCTCGGCCGGGACGCTCGGCGCGGCGCTCGCCCGCTGGGACGTGCGCGGCGAACCGTCCACCTCGGTGCAGGACTTCTATCGCGCGGCCCCCGGCGGCGTGCCGACCCAGGTGGCGTTCAGCCAGGAATCCCGCTTCGATGAACTCGACCTCGATAGGGAGGGCGGCGTGATCCGCGACGCGGCCCACGCCTATTCGCAGGATGGCGGCCTCGCCGTGCTCTACGGGAACCTGGCCGAGCAGGGCTGCATCGTGAAGACCGCGGGCGTCGACGCCGCGATCCTGACCTTCACGGGCACCGCCCGCGTGTTCGAGAGCCAGGACGCGGCCGTCGACGGCATCCTCAACGGCAAGGTAACGGCCGGCGAGGTCGTGCTGATCCGCTACGAGGGACCGCGGGGAGGCCCCGGCATGCAGGAGATGCTCTACCCGACGAGCTACCTGAAATCGAAGGGGCTGGGTAAGTCCTGCGCTCTCGTCACCGACGGGCGGTTCTCCGGCGGGTCGTCGGGCCTGTCCATCGGGCACGTCTCGCCCGAGGCGGCCGAGGGCGGCCTGATCGGCCTCGTGCGCGACGGCGACCGGATCGCCATCGACATCCCGAACCGCAGCATCCACCTCGACGTGGACGTGGCGGAGCTCGACCAGCGGCGGGTCGCCCAGGAGGCGGCGGGCTGGCAGCCGGCGAAGCCGCGCAAGCGGAAGGTGAGCGCGGCCCTGCGCGCCTACGCGATGCTCACGACGAGCGCGGCGCACGGCGCGGTGCGCCGGGTCTGATCAGCGGAGTTCGAGGACCAGGGCGGCTATGGCGGCCATGAGGGCCGCCGCCGCCACCGCGACGCCGATGAGGCGCGCGCGGGCGGACCGCGTCACCTTCGCTGACGCACCCTTCACCGACAGGGCGGGCGCGGGGGCGGCATCCGGGATGCGACCGAGCGCCCGGAGCATCAGAGGCTCGATCGCCGCGTATCCGGCCGGGCTCAGGTGGAGCCCGTCCGTCCCGTAGTCCGGCCGGAGCCCGCCGGTCTCGGACACCAGCACGGCGTGGTAATCGATGAAGATCGCGCCGTGCTCGTGGGCGTGGTTCCGGAGCCAAGCGTTGACCGCCGCGATCATGGCGGGCGCGTCCCGCACCTCCGGGTTCCACGGGATGCCGTCAACCGGCGTGAGCGAACCGATCCAGGCCCTCACGCCCAGGGCGCGGGCCTCGTCGAGCATGCCGGCGAGCGTCCGGCAGATCTCCTCGACCGGGACGAAGACGCCCTCGTTGCGGCCGATATCGTTGACGCCGCACAGGAGATGCACGCCCCGGGCGCCGGTCTCCGCGAGATCGCGGGCGAACCGCATGGTGATCCAGCGCGCCGTCTGGCCGGAGCCGCCGCGGGGGATGAGGTCGTAGGCCTCGAAGGTACCGGCCCGGTGGAAGCCCCAGAGCTCCGTGATCGAGTCGCCGACGAAGACGATCGGTTCGGCCATGGCTCAGGCGGCCGTCGCCGCCCCGGCCGTCTCGACCACCTCCGCCTGGAGACGGTCGGCCATCGCCTGGCGCCCCTCCGAGGTCACGTGGACGATGTCGGTGAACAGGGCACGGGTGTCGGCCTCGAACAGGCGGCTCAGGTCCCGCGCCGCGAAGGTTTTGTCGGCGGCGTCCAGCCGTCCCAACACACTCTCGAAACGCCCGTACTGCCGGTCGAGATAGGCGAGGAACGCGCCGGACGCGGCGCCGGCCTCCGCGCCCGCGAGCGTCTGCTTGCGGACGACTGTCGGCTGCAGGAGAAACCGCACCGGCGCGCCGATCCCGGGCGCGAGCCGCGCGAGGCGCCTGAGCGCAAGCTCGAACTGCCGCACCACTTCCCATTCCCAGATGTCGGACTGCCAGTTCGTCAGCGCGCGCAGGTTCTCGAGGCGGTTGAAGATCATCGCCTGCAAGCCGTCATACGACAGGGTCTCCGCGTCGTCGGCCGACTTCCTCGAGTCGAAGAAGTAGTCGTACAGGCTCTCGTTCGCGAAGTGATTGTAGGGGACGCCCGCCCGCGGATCGAAGCTCCAGGGCTGGAAGATGTCGGTCGCCCCGCCGACGATCAGGATGACGTCGGGCTGCAGGTCCATCAGCCGCGTCGTGATCAGGGCGATCATCTGGTTCAGGCAGGCCGAGACCGCCCCGAAATTGTAGACCCGCGCGCCCGGCCCGTGCGCGTGCTTCAGCCCGGTCTCCAGCCGCCCGGGCACGGTGTCGGCGAAGACCTGGCCGTCGATCAGCGTGCTGTCGCCGACGACGAAGACCCGCAGCGTCTCGGAGGGCGGCCGCGCGTCAGCGTGCGCGTCGTTGCGATACCCGAGCGCGTCGTAGCGCCAGCCCTGACCGGACGCCTCCGTCAGCGGCTTGCCGGCGAAATGCGCGTAGGGCGCGGGAAACCGGCTGTTCGCGTCGAAGTTCTGGAAGCTCTGCAGGAACTTCCGCCGTCGCGCGTCCGCGCTGCCGTCGGGCGGCCGGTGGGCCATGGTCCGTCTCCTCCCCGGGCGCGGGCCCGGTGGCTGTGCGATGGTTGGTCGACCGAGCGGCGGGACGGTGGGCCCGCTCAGCTCCGCAGCGTGGCGTGGTTCTCCAGGAACCAGCCGTAGGTCTGGCGCAGGCCGTCCTCGAGGGCGATCTCCGGCCGCCAGCCCATCGCCTTCAGCCGCGACACGTCCATCAGCTTGCGCGGCGTGCCGTCGGGCTTGGTCGCGTCGAACGCCAGTTCGCCCGCGTAGCCGACCACCCGCGCCAGCGCCTCGGCGAGCTGCCGGATGGTGCAATCCTCGCCGGTCCCGACGTTGATGTGCGACAGGTCGGGGCGCGTGTTCGCGGCGTAGACCGCGTCGTCCATCTCCATCACGTAGACGCTCGCCCGCGCCATGTCGTCGACGTGCAGGAACTCGCGCATCGCCCGGCCGGTGCCCCAGACCGTGACCTTCGCCAGACCCGCCCGCTTCGCCTCGTGGAAGCGGCGCATCAGCGCCGGCAGCACGTGGGCGTTCTCGGGATGGAAGTTGTCGTTCGGCCCGTAGAGGTTCGTCGGCATCACGCTGCGATAGCGGCGCCCGTACTGGCGGTTGTAGCTCTCGCACATCTTGATCCCCGCGATCTTGGCGATCGCGTAGGGCTCGTTGGTCGGCTCCAGCAGCCCGGTCAGCAGGGCGTCCTCGCGCATCGGCTGCGGGGCGAGCTTCGGGTAGATGCAGGACGAGCCGAGGAACAGCAGCCGGTCGACGCCGTGCGTGTGCGCGGCGTCGATCAGGTTCGACTGGATCAGCAGGTTCTCGTGGATGAACTCGGCCGGGTAGGCGTTGTTGGCGTGGATCCCGCCGACGCGCGCGGCGGCGAGGTAGACCTGATCGACGCGGTTCTCGGCGAAGAAGCGCCGGACCGCCGCCTGATCCAGGAGATCCAGGGTCCGGCGGTCGGCCGTGAGGATCCGCTCGTGACCGAGAGCGCGCAGGCGACGCACGATCGCCGAGCCCACCATGCCCCGATGGCCCGCCACGAAAATGGTCTGACCCCGACCGTCCATCACACGTCCGTTCCCTGCCGAAAGCTCGGATTTCCGAGCCCCTAATAGCCCCTTTGCGGCGCGATATCGCCGCGCAAACACGCGTTTTCTGAGGCGGGCCACGGGGTGCACGCCGGCCTCCGCGAACCGCGTCATTGTACGGGAAACGAACGACTCCAATACAACTGAAAGTTACCGTTAATAATTCTACCAGAAGCTGCATTCCGTTCCTGCTCACCGACCGACGGATTGCAGGGCCGGTTCGGAATCGCCCCCCGGCCACGCAGCGATGGAGTTCCAGATGCGTCCCTTGACCGTCGTCCCGGCCGTGCCGCGGACTGCGATGCTCGCTGTCTTTCGCCCGGGCGCGACCCGGGCGATCCCGATCACGGCCGGGCTTCTGCTCTGCACAGCCCTGGCGTCACCCGCCCAGGCACAGCTCCTCCGCGGCGCGCTGGATACAACCACGAATAGCATACTTGGCACCGGGTTGACTGTCGGCACGAGCAGTACCGGCAGCGGCGTCCTGGGGACGGGCCTCAACGTCGGCACGACGAGCGGGGGACTCCTCGGCACCGGCGTCACGGTCGGCACTACGGATCCCGGCACCGGCGTGTTGGGGACCGGTGTGAGTGTCGGGACCACGACCGGCGGCAGCGTGCTCGGCACGGGCGTGACGGTCGGCACCACCGCTCCCGGAAGCGGCGTCCTCGGAACCAGCCTCAATGTCGGGACCACCAGCGGTGGCGTGCTCGGGACCGGCGTCCTGGTCGGCACGACTGGGCCGGGCGACGGGCTGCTCGGCACCGGTCTGACCCTGGGTACCGCGGGAGGGACCGGAACGGGCGGCTGCGGTACATGCGGCGGGACGGGCGGGGGCGGAGCGGGTGGTGGTACCGGTGGCGGGGGGACCGGAGGGGGGTCCAATCAGGGCATCTACATCATCACCGGCAACGTGACGCAGTCCCAGGGGCAGACCGTCATCAACGAACTGCGGCTGTCACAGCTCACGAGCGTCACGGGCGTCGCCGCCAACAACACCAGCAATCAGGCCGCGCCGATCGCCGTCGGCAGCGACGCGCTGGCTGTGGGCTACGGTTCGAGCGCGGCCGGGACGGCCTCGACCGCGGTCGGTACGGGCGCCAGCGCGGCCAACACCGGCAGCGTCGCCCTCGGCTACGCGGCCAGCGCGCAGGGGCTCGGCGGAACGGCGATCGGCACGGCTTCCGCGGCGTCCGGAGCCGGCAGCACCGCCCTGGGCTTCGTCGCCGGCGCGACCGGGACCGGCTCGACCGCCGTCGGTGCGGCCGCCTCGGCGGCCGGCAACAACAGCGTCGCGCTCGGCAACGGGGCGGCCGCCAACCAGGCCAACACGGTCGCGATCGGCGCCAACGTCAAGACGACCCAGGCCAACCAAGTCGCGATCGGCAATTCCGCGAACACCTACAGGCTTGCCGGCATCGCCTCGCAGGCGAGCGCCGCCGCCCAGAGCGGAGCCACGGCCTTCGTGACCACGGACGCCAACGGCAACCTCGCGGCCTCGGCCTACGGACCCTCGACGATCGCCGGACTCGGCAACCGGATCGATTCGGTGCAGGCGCAGGTCAACAACCTGGAAGCCAAGACCGACTCGGTACAGCGCTACGCGATCCAGACCCGCAAGGAGGCCCGCCAGGGCGTCGCCATGGCCATCGCGATGGCGACCGCGCCGATGCCGTCGGCGCCGGGCAAGACGACCTGGGCCACCAATGGGGCGACCTATCGGGGCGAGTGGGCCGGCGGACTCGCCGTGGCGCACCGGTTGCCGACTTGCTGCGTTCCGATCGCCGTGACCGCCGGCGTGGCCTACGGCGGCGACAACGCCGTGGGCGTCCGCGCCGGCCTCGCGGGCGAGTTCTGAACGCCCTGCATCTCGTCACGGCCGCGCCTGTTTTCGGTCTTGCGCGCCGGGAAAGGACCGCGATAGTGTCAACTAATGCTGACACTCGCGGTCGACCACCGGGTTGCGCAAGAGATCGATCGGCGCCCGCACGCCGTCGTGGTCGGCTCGGGCTTCGGCGGCCTCGCCGCGGCGGTCCGGCTGGGCGCGCGCGGCTATCGGGTCACCGTGCTGGAGCGACTCGCGCAGCCCGGGGGACGGGCCCGCGTCCACCGGCAGGACGGCTTCACCTTCGATGCCGGGCCGACCATCGTCACGGCGCCGCAACTCTTCGAGGAACTCTGGCAGCTGGCCGGCCGCAGGCTCGCCGACGACGTGACGCTGGTGCCGATGGATCCGTTCTACCGGATCCGCTTCGCCGACGGTTCGTCCTTCGCCTACAGCGGCGACCTCGACCGCATGCGCGCCGAGGTGGCGCGCTTCGCGCCGGACGACGTCGCGGGCTACGAGCGCTTCATGGCGCACAGCCGCGCCGTGTGCCGGATCGGCTTCGAGCAGCTCGGTCACGTGCCGTTCGGCAGCGTCGGCGCGATGCTGAAGATCGCGCCCGACCTGGTGCGCCTCTCGGGACACCGCTCGGTGCACGACGTGGTGTCCCGCTTCATCCGCGACGAGCGGCTGCGCACCGTGTTCAGCTTCCACCCGCTGCTGATCGGCGGCAACCCGTTCCGGGCCAGCGCCATCTACTGCCTGATCGCCGACCTCGAGCGGCGCTGGGGGGTCCACTTCGCGATGGGCGGCACGGGTCAGCTGGTCGACGGGCTGGTGCGATTGGTCCGGTCGCAGGGCGGCCGCCTGCGCCTCGGCGTCGAGGTCGCGCGAATCCGCGTGGAGGGGGGGACGGCCACGGGCGTCGACCTGACGAGCGGCGAGACGATCGCGGCCGACCTCGTGGTGTCCAACGCCGACTCGGCCGTGACGCACGCGCGCCTGCTGCCGGAGGCGCAGCGCTGGAGCGCGCGGCGCCTCCAGCGCGCGCGCTCCTCGATGGGGCTGTTCGTCTGGTACTTCGGCACAAAGCGGCGCTACCCGGCGGTGGATCACCACACGATCCTGCTCGGGCCCCGATACCGCGGCCTGCTCGCCGACATCTTCGACCGCAAGGTGCTGGCCGAGGACGCGAGCCTGTACCTGCACCGGCCGACCGCGACCGATCCGAGCCTGGCCCCGCCGGGTTGCGACGCCTTCTACGTGCTGGCCCCGGTTCCCAACCTCGCCGGCGGCCAGGATTGGCAGTCCCTCGCCGAACCGTATCGGCGCCGGATCGCCGCCATGCTGGAAGCGAGCGTGATGCCCGGCCTGACGGAAGACCTCGTGACCTCGAAGGTGACGACGCCGCTGGATTTCCAGGACGACTTCCTGAGCTATCGGGGATCGGGGTTCGGCCTGGAGCCGGTGCTGACGCAATCGGCCTGGTTCCGTCCGCACAACCGGTCGAACGCGATCCGCAATCTCTACCTCGTCGGGGCCGGCACGCATCCGGGTGCGGGCCTCCCGGGGGTGCTCTCCTCCGCCCGCATCCTCGACAGCGTGGTCCCCGATGCCCGCGTTACCGCCTGAATTCGCCGCCGCGGCCGACCGCACCACCTGCCGGGTGGCGATCCGGGCCGGCTCGAAGAGCTTCTTCGCGGCCGGCCAGCTTCTTCCGGCCGACATGCGCGAGGCGGCCTACGGGCTCTACGCCTTCTGCCGGCTCTCCGACGACCTCGTCGACGATGCCGCGAGTCCGGCCGACCGGCGCAGCGCGGTGGCGCGTCTCGAGGCCCGGATCGCCCAAGCCTATGCCGGCCGTCCCGCCGATGCCCCGGCGGACCGCGCCTTCGCGGCGATCGTCGCGGCCCACGCGATCCCGGAGGCGCTGCCGCGCGCGCTAATCGAGGGCTTCGCGTGGGATGCCGAGGGCCGGCGCTACGCCGACCTCAGCGCGCTCCACGCCTACGCCGCCCGGGTGGCGGGCTCGGTCGGGGCGATGATGGCCCTGATCATGGGCACCCGCGATGCCGACGCGCTGGCCCGGGCCTGCGACCTCGGCGCGGCGATGCAGCTCACCAACATCGCGCGCGACGTCGGCGAGGACGCGCGGATGGGCCGCCTCTACCTTCCGCTGGACTGGATGCGGGAGGCCGGCCTCGATCCGGACGCGTTCCTGGCCGATCCGCGGTCGAGCCCGGCGCTGGCCGGCGTCGTGGCCCGTCTCCTCGCCGAGGCCGACAGCCTCTACACCCGCGCCGAGGCCGGGATCGCGGTGCTGCCCCGCGGCTGCCGGCCCGCGATCCGAGCGGCGGGACTGATCTATGCCGAGATCGGCCGGGTCTTGGCGGCGCGGGGCTACGATTCGGTCCGTCACCGCGCCCGGGTCACGACCGGGCGGAAACTCGTCCTGATCGCCCGCGCGATCCGCACGCCCGCGGACGCGTCCGGTCTCGGCACGGGGCCCCTCGCCGAGACGGCGTTCCTGATCGAGGCGGTGAAAGCCGAACCGTTCCTGCCGGCGCGCGAGCGACCGGCACTGCGGCCCTGGTGGGACGTGGGCGGCCGGGTCGTGCACGTGCTCGACCTGATCGAACGGATGCGCGAGCGCGAGGCGTTCGGCCGCTCCGCGCCGTCCTGACCAACGCGCCGGAGACTCACCGGTGCGTGACGGGCTGTTCGCCGCCTTCGATATCGGCCTCGTCTTCGCCCTGGCGCTGGGTATCGGGATCTGGCAGCTCATCGCGGTCCGCCGCAGCATCCGCCGCGATCGGGACGGCAACACGGATTGAAGCGCCGCGCCGACGAGGCGGAGAGCCCCCGATTGGTGAAGGATCCGCCGGCCGATCGCCTGCGACGCTGCCGCCCTCATCCACCGCGACCGCGCGGTCGGCCGCCGGATACCCAGCGACCTTCCGCATAGCCTCCGCGTCGCGGTCTCGCACTCCGGACATGGCGAGGCAGGGGGAGCCGACGGTGACGGCGTGCGTGACGACGTCGACCACAGTCACGGGCGGTATCGGCCGGGACTCACTGGAGATGGCGAGTATAGGTATCGCCGGCCGCCGCCTTGAGCGCCGCGCCAGCCTCGCGGCCGATCCGCTCCGCCTCAGCGACACTCCCCTGCCGGGACGCGGCCCAGTGGCGGCTTCCGTCGGGCAGGAACAGCAGCCCGTCGATCCGCAGGTCGTCCCCGTCGATCTGCGCGAGCGCGGCGATGGGCGTCCGGCACGAGCCGTCGAGTTCCGCGAGCAGCGCCCGCTCGGCCGACACCGCGATGGCGGTCGGCGCGCAGGCGACGGGCGCCAGGAGCTCGCGGATCACCGCGTCGTCCGTGCGGCACTCGATGCCGAGGGCGCCCTGCGCCACCGCCGGCAGCATCTCCTCGACCGACAGGACGCTGCGCGCCATGCTCTCCAGGCCGAGGCGCTGCAGGCCCGCCAGGGCGAGGAGCGTCGCGTCGCATTCGCCGGCCTCGAGCTTGCGCATCCGGGTATTGGCATTGCCCCGCAGCGGCACCACCCGCAGATCGGGCCGCCGCATCAGCACCTGCGCGCCGCGACGGAGCGACGAGGTCCCGACTCGGGCGCCCGCCGGCAGCCCCGCCAAGCCGTCGGCGTGCGGCGACAGGAACGCGTCCCGCGGGTCGTCGCGCGCGAGGATGCAGGCGATGGTGAGACCGTCGGGGAGCCAGGTCTCCACGTCCTTCATGGAGTGCACGGCGACGTCGACCTCGCCGGCGAACAGGGCCTGCTCGAGCTCCTTGGTGAACAGGCCCTTGCCACCGATCTCCGACAGGGGCCGATCCAGGATCTTGTCGGCCACGGTCGTCACGACCACCAGCTCGGTCTCGAGGCCCGGATTGGCCGCCACGATCCGGTCGCGCACCATCCCGGTCTGCGCGAGCGCCATCGGAGAGCCGCGGGTGCCGATGCGCAGGGGGCGGTTCAACATCTGGTTCCGGATCATTTCGCTGGACGAGACACTGTCTTATAGACCGAGCGCGGCGGCAGGCCACGGTCCGCCGACCGGTTTCCGGCCAGTGTCTCGCCGCCGTGAAGCCGGTCCCGCCCCGCTTTCGCCGGACTGCGCGCCTAGCGGGACGCCGGTGGGCTTTAGAACCAACAGGTCTCATCACGATGCTGATCATGCCGAGCCGACGGCAGTTCCTGACCGGGCTCGGCGTGGGTGCCGGTCTCACCGCCGCGACGGGCGTCTACGCCTTCGACGTCGAGCCGCTGCACCGGCTGGTGGTCACGTCCTACGCGCCGACCCTGCCGCGCTGGGACCCGGCGCTCCGCCTTCGGGTGGCGGTGCTGGCCGATTTCCACATCTGCGAGCCGTACATGCCGTTCGACCGGGTGGCGGAGATCGTGGCGGCCACCAACGCACTCGAGCCCGATCTGGTCCTGCTGCTCGGCGACTACCCGGCCGGGCGCATCGCGTGGCGCAAGCTGCCGCTCGACCAGTTCGCCCGGATGATGACCGAGCTGAAGTCGCCTCTCGGCACGCACGCAATCCTCGGCAACCACGACTGGTGGGACGACCACGCGGTCCAGCGGGCCGGCCGAGGCGTTCCGGCGGTCCGGCGCCTGCTGGAGGCGCAGGGCATACCGGTGCTGGAGAATCAGGCCGTGCGCCTCGCGAAGGACGGGCGACCCTTCTGGCTGGCCGGGCTCGGTGACCAGCAGCCGTTCTTCAACGCGTGGAGCTCGTTCAGCCTCGCCGACCTGCCCGGAACGCTGCGGGCGGTCACGGACTCGGCGCCGGTGATCCTGATGGCCCACGAGCCTGACATCTTCGTCTCGGTGCCCGACCGCGTCTCCCTGACCCTCGCCGGCCACACCCACGGTGGTCAGGTCCGGCTGTTCGGCCACGCGCCCGCCATCCGCAAGGTGCGCGGGCACGATTATTCCTACGGCCACGTCATCCAGGACGGCCGCCACATGATCGTCTCGGGCGGCTTCGGGATGAGCCGCATCCCGGTCCGGATGGGCGTCCCCCCGGAGATCGTCCTCCTCGAACTCGGCACATCGGACGCGGCCGCCAGCTGATCATCCGATGGTCGAGGAAGCGCCGCACGAACGCCGCCGGCCGCCGCGTCGGCGAAGTAGATCCAGGTCGCGCGCAATGGATGTCCCGCCGCCGATCCCGATCCCGCGATTCACGACGGTAATCCGCAGGCATTGATGACGGTTTGACACACCGAGAGGTGCGTGAGAGCGTCCCGCGTCGATTCGATCTGGGGACGCACATGCCGATCCTGCTCGGCCTCATCGGGATCATCGTCGCGGGACTGTTCTGGATCTTGCGGACGCACGGGACCGTGAAGGGCCTGCAGGAGGTCAACCGGGACACGAAGGGGCTTCAGCGCCGCGCCGTCTCGACCTTCGAGAGCCTCGTGGGGACGCCGTTGCAGCGCGTCCGCGACCCGCGCCTGGCGGCGGTGATCCTGATGATCCAGCTGGTCCGGACGGGCAGCCCCCTGACCGCCAGCGAGAAGACGCGGATCCTCGAATACATGGAGACGCCGCTGGAGGTGGATCGGATCTCGGCCACTTTCGAGCGGGCCTGGGGCTACACGCAGGCGCGGCTGCCCTTCTCGCAGGCCGCCGACGCCCTGGCGCCGCTGCTGCGCGACGCGCTGACGCCGGCCGAGCGGGGGGAATTGATCGCGATGCTGACCCAGGTGGCCGGCGCGCACTCGCCGCCCAGCGAGTTGCAGCGCGAGGGCATCGCCCGCCTCAAGCGGCGCCTCCTCGTCGGCGAAAGCCCTGTCCTGGTCCAGAAGCGGGGCGAGTCCGCCTCCTGACCCGGAGCGGGTGAGGTCGGGCGCGCCGGAACGCCGCGCCGCTCGCATTTCCAGCCTGGAGCGCTACCTCGCGGAGATGCGCGCCTTTCTGCCTCTCCTCGTCTTCACCGCCCTCTCGGCCGGCTCCGGCAACGCGTGGGCCCAGTCGTGCGACGCGCTGGTCGACAAGGTCACGGCCGAGACGGCGGCCAAGACGTCCGAGCGCCGGAGCGACTACGCGAGCTTCACGGCCGGTCCGGACATGACCCTGACGCTGGCTTGCGGCGCGCCGGACCTGTCCTCGGTGGGCGCGCAGTTTCGCGGCGCCAACCCTCCCGACACATACTACGACCTGTTCGGCCACGCCGGTCACGCGGTGACCGGCATCGATGCCGCCGTGATCACCGAGGCCGCGCACCGCGCCCAGGCCACGGCCACGAAGCTCCGGCACAGCAACATCGACCTCGGCGGTGCCCGGGTCACCTGTTCGGCGATGGTATCGCCCGACAAGGGCCCTCTGACGCTGTGCGCGGTGATCGAGAACAGCAACCGCAGCTGAGGCCGGCGGCGGCAGCCGCCGACCCGCGCGCCCGCTCAGAGCGGGATGTTGTCGTGCTTCTTCCAGGGCTGCTCCATCTTCTTGGTGCGGAGCATGCCGAGGGCCTTGGCGATCCGGCGCCGGGTCGAGTGCGGCATGATCACCTCGTCGATGTATCCGCGCTCGGCCGCCACGAACGGTGAGAGGAAGCGGTCCTCGTACTCGCCGGTGCGCGCCGCGATCTTCTCCGGATCGCCGATCTCGCTTCGGAAGATGATCTCGACGGCGCCCTTCGCGCCCATCACCGCGATCTGCGCCGTCGGCCACGCGTAGTTCACGTCCGCGCCGACGTGCTTCGACGCCATGACGTCATAGGCGCCGCCGAAGGCCTTGCGGGTGATGATCGTGACCAGCGGCACCGTCGCCTGCGAGTAGGCGAAGAGCAGCTTGGCGCCGTGCTTGATCAGGCCGCCGTACTCCTGCGCCGTACCCGGCAGGAAGCCCGGCACGTCCACGAAGGTCACGATCGGGATCCCGAAGGCGTCGCAGTAGCGCACGAATCGCGCGGCCTTCCGCGAGGCGTCCGAATCGAGCACGCCCGCGAGCACCAGCGGCTGGTTGGCCACGAAGCCGACCGTGCGGCCCTCGATCCGGCCGAAGCCGGTGATGATGTTGCGCGCGTAGGCGGACTGGATCTCGAAGAAGTCACCCTCGTCCACCACGCGGCGGATCAGCTCGCCCATGTCGTAGGGCTTGTTCGGGTTGTCGGGGATCAGCGTGTCGAGGGACGCGTCGATCCGGTTGACGTCGTCGAAGCTCTCCAGCTCCGGCACGCCGTCGATGTTGTTGGCCGGCAGGAAGTCGAGGAGGCGACGGATCTGCAGGATCGCCTCGACGTCGTTCTCGAAGGAGCCGTCGGCGATCGACGACTTCGTCGTGTGGACCTTGGCGCCGCCGAGTTCCTCGGCGGTCACGACCTCGTTGGTGACGGTCTTCACCACGTCGGGGCCGGTCACGAACATGTAGCTCGTGTCGCGCACCATGAAGATGAAATCGGTCATGGCCGGCGAGTAGACGTCGCCGCCCGCGCACGGACCCATGATCACCGAGATCTGCGGGATCACGCCCGAGGCCATGACATTGCGGCGAAACACCTCGCCGTAGCCGCCGAGCGCGGCCACGCCCTCCTGGATGCGCGCGCCGCCGGCGTCGAAGATGCCGATGATCGGCGCGCGCATCTTCAGCGCCATGTCCTGCACCTTCACGATCTTCTGGGCGTGCGCCTCCGAGAGGGAGCCGCCGAACACCGTGAAGTCTTTCGAGAAGAGGAAGACCGTGCGGCCGTTGATCGTGCCCCAGCCGGTCACGACGCCGTCGCCGGGAATCTTCTGCTTCTCCATGCCGAAATCGGTGGAGCGGTGCTGCACGAACATGTCGAACTCCTCGAACGACCCGTGGTCGAGGAGGAGTTCGATGCGCTCGCGCGCCGTGAGCTTGCCGCGCTTGTGCTGGGCCTCGACGCGCTTCTCACCGCCGCCGAGCCGGGCCTGCGCCCGCCGCTCTTCGAGCTTGTCGAGGATATCCTTCATGGCTGTTCCCGCCCTTCCCCTGCCCGTGACCTGCGACCCGGATCGGGCCGGGTCCAAGCTTATGCGTTCACCGATCGAGCGCCCTTAGCACGCGCTTTTCGGGTGGCAAACCGACGCGGGGAGCCGCACGATCAGACCTTCGGGGGATGGGGAGTAATGGTGGACGGTGCAGGGATCGAACCTGCGACCTTTCCCGTGTGAAGGGAACGCACTACCGCTGTGCTAACCGTCCGTACCGGCTTGCCGCCTGAGCGCACGCCATCGTCGCTCGCCGTCGAGGGCGTCGCTACCCGGTGGCGGGCCTTCTAGAGCGCGGCAGGCCGCGGCGTCAAGCGCGGCCGGAGATGTTTGGCGACGACCGGGCGACCGCGCGCTGGCCCTGCGAGATCCCGGTGCGTCGCGGCCGGGCGCGGCCCTCTCGGACCGGGAGGCTCGCCATCGTGTGCACGCGTGAGGTTGACAAGGCCGCCGACCCGGTGCGCTGTGCGGGCATGCACGAGGGGCGAGCGGGCGCGAAGCCCGGCAGCGACGTGACGGCGGAGGGCGCGGCGGAGCCGGGGCGGCCGCGCGTCGCGATCACCTACTGCACGCAGTGCAACTGGCTGCTCCGCGCGGCCTGGATGGCGCAGGAACTCCTCTCCACGTTCCGCGACGATCTCGGTGAGGTCGCCCTGGTCCCGGCCACCGGCGGCACATTCCGCATCGAGCTGGGCTCCGCGCTCCTGTGGGAGCGGGTGCGCGACGGCGGCTTTCCCGATGTGAAGGCGCTGAAGCAGCGGGTGCGCGACCACCTCGACCCGGCGCGCGATCTCGGTCATATCGATCGGTCATGAGGCGAGGGAACGGCGACGAGCCCGCGGGGCGCCGCGGGCAGGGGACGGACCCCGCTTGAGTCCGGACCATCAAGCCGAAGGCGCGGGCGTCCCCGCGGTGATCCCCGTGCGCCGCTCCTGGCTGTCGCGGCGGCTTCACCGCTTCGGGCGGAACGGCTTCTCCACCCAGGTCTACCTCGTCGCACTGGTGATCGCGCTGATCGGTCCGGGCCTGCTGTTCACCGGCATCCTGCTGATGCGCTACGCCTCGGCCGAGCGGGCGCGGTTCGAGCAGGACGCCCGCGAGAACGTGCGCGGCATCGGCCTGTCCCTCGACCGCGACACTGCCGGCCTCGTGTCGGTGCTGCAGACGCTGGCGACCTCGCCGCGGATCCGACAGGGCGAGTTCGAGGCCTTCGACGCCCAGGCGCGCCTCGTCCGCGAATCGATCGATCTGGACGTGCTCCTGCGCCGGCCGAACGGGCAGGAGGTGGTGAACACCGGCGTTCCGCGCGGCGCCCCGATGCCGATCGTCACGCTTCCCTTCGACCAGGACCTGGCCCGCGGCACCCAGCGCGCCATGGTGAGCGGCTACGTCCCGGGCCCGATGCCGGGCGAGGCCACCTACGCGGTCGGTGTACCGGTGATGGTCGACGGGGAAGTCGGCTACATCCTGAGCTTCACCGTCCCGCTGTCGCGCCTCCAGGGCATCCTGTCGCGCGAGGTCGTTCCGGGTTGGACGACGGGAATCAGCGACAGGTCCGGCATCGTACTGGCGCGCCTGCCGGATCCCGACGCCGTCGTCGGCAAGCAGCGCCTCGCCAGCCTGCGCCAAGTGCAGTCGTCGACCCCCGGGGTCTGGGAGGGCCAGGACCGCCAGCACAAGCCCGTGGTGGTGATCGAGGCGCGCTCGCGGCTCACCGGCTGGATGGTGGCGACCAGCATCCCGCAGGCCCTCGTCGACGCGCGGGTGCGGCGCTGGATCTGGGCCTTCGCGGGC
The DNA here is from genome assembly GCF_053345825.1 of Methylobacterium sp. C33D. Classification (NCBI taxonomy): domain Bacteria; kingdom Pseudomonadati; phylum Pseudomonadota; class Alphaproteobacteria; order Hyphomicrobiales; family Methylobacteriaceae; genus Methylobacterium; species Methylobacterium sp. C33D. The sequence continues at coordinate 182,591 of NZ_JBKFAV010000001.1, read as the reverse complement.
TTCGGCCTTCTGGTGCTCGCCACCTCGTCGCTCCTGGCGGTGAATCTGTGGTCGCGGGTCTCGCGCCCCCTCCGCTTGCTGGCGGCGTCCGGGCCGGCCCTGGCCCGGGGCGAGGCGATCCCGCGCGTGTCGTCGCCGGTGCACGAGATCCAGCGGCTCGGCGTCGTGCTGTCGGAGGCGTCGCTGCGGCTGCGCACCCGCGAGGAGGAGCGCGACCGGGCGCTGGCCGAGACCAAGCGCGGCCTCAGTGCCCTGAGCGAGTCCGAGGCGCGCTTCCGGCACATGGCCGATTCGGCGCCCGCCCTGATCTGGATGACCGACGAGACCGGCGCGGTCAGCTTCGCCAACCTCCATTTCGAGCACCTGTTCGGATTGCCGGCCGCGCGGTTCAACGACGACGGCTGGCACCAGATCGTGCATCCCGACGACCTGGAGAGCTTCCGGACCGCCTTCACGGAGGCGTTCGAGGCCCGGGTCCCGTTCCGCACCGAGTCGCGGGTGATCGACCGGACGGGGGCGGTGCGCTGGCTCCAGTGCGAGGGCGTCCCGCGGCTCGACGACGCCCAGAACTTCCTGGGCTACACCGGCTGCAACATCGACATCACCGACACGAAGAACGCCGAAGAGCACCTCCTGCTCCTGATCCACGAGTTGAACCACCGGGTGAAGAACACCCTCGCGACGGTGCAGTCGATCGCGGCCCAGTCGCTGCGCGGGCTGGAGGGGGCGGAGGCCGATGCGGCGCGCGCCGCCTTCGAGGCGCGCCTCCTCGCCCTGGCACGGGTGCACGACGTCCTGACCCGGGAGAGCTGGGAGGGTGCGGAACTCTCAGCCGTCGTGGCCGACGCGATCCGGCCGCTGGAGGCCGGCGACGGTCGGGCGTCGCGCTTCAAGGTTCAGGGACCGGCCCTACGGCTGCCGCCGCGGCTCGCGCTGTCCATCGCCATGGCCCTGCACGAGCTCGGCACGAACGCGGTGAAGTACGGGGCGCTCTCGACGGAGGGCGGCACGGTCGAGATCTCCTGGACGGTGCGGCGCCTCGAAGAGATGCAACTCTCGCTCCGCTGGTCCGAGCGGGGCGGGCCGCCGGTCAAGAAGCCGACGCGGACCGGATTCGGCTCGCGCCTGATCGAGCGCAGCCTGGCGCGCGAGCTCGCCGGCGAAGTCGTGCTGAGCTACGAGCCGACCGGCGTCGTGTGCACGATCGATGCCCCGGTCCCGCCCCCGGGCCTCCTCGAGCGCAAGGGCGTCGCCGCGCCCACGCGGATCGCGCCGCTACCCCTCGCGGGCTAGGCCGGCACGGCGCGCGGCCCATGGTGCGAACCGCCCGGCGCGGCGTCCACCGTCAGTGGTACGGATCCGCCGCGTCGCGCAGCCCGTCGCCCATGAAGTTGAACGCCAGCACGGTCACCAGCACGGGCAGGACCGGCAGGAGCAGCCAGGGGTAGAGCTGAACCGCCGCGAGATTCTGCGCCTCGTTGAGCAGCACGCCCCAGCTGGTCACCGGCGGCCTGAGACCCAGGCCCAGGAACGACAGGGCGGTCTCGCCGAGGATCATGGTCGGGATCGACAGAGTCGCCGAGGCGATCAGGTGGCTCATGAAGTTCGGGATCAGGTGGCGGCCGATCACCCGTGCGGGCGAGGCGCCCATCAGCTCGGCAGCCTGGACGAAATCCTCCTCGCGCAGCGCCAGGAGCTTGCCCCGCACCGCCCGCGCCAGCCCCGGCCAGTCCAGCAGCCCGAGGATCACCGTGATGCCGAAGAAGATCAGCAGTGGGCTCCAGTTCGGCGGCAACGCCGCCGACAGTGCGAGCCAGAGCGGCAGCTCCGGCAGGGAGCGGACCACCTCGATCAGCCGTTGGACCCCGGCGTCGACGAGGCCTCCGAAATAGCCCGCGATGCCGCCGAAGAAGAGCCCGAGCGCGAACGAGATGGCGACGCCCACGAGGCCGATGGTGAGCGAGATCCGCGCCCCGTAGATCATGCGCGAGAACAGGTCGCGCCCGAGCTTGTCGGTACCGAGGAGAAACAGGGTACCGGTGTCCGGCGGGCAGACGAGGTGAAGGTCCGTGTGGACGAGCCCGAGCCAGTCGTAGCCGTCGCCCCGGCAGAGAAACCGCAGCGGCTGCGGAGCGGACGCGTCGACCTTGTAGTCCCGGCGGAACGTGTCGAGATCGAGATGGGCGCGGTACGGGTAGACGAACGGTCCGACGAATCGGCCCTCGTGGAACAGGTGAACGCCCTGCGGCGGCGCGTAGAGGAAATCGCCGTTCCGGCGGGCCTGTCCGTAGGGCGCGAGCTGCTCGACGAACGGCACGGTCGCGTAGAGCGCGAGCAGGATCAGGGCAGAAGCCACGGCCAAGCGGTGGCGCAGGAACTTGCGCAGGATGAGCCGCCACGCGGAGGCCGTGGCGACGGGGCTCTCCCCCCGGGCCTCCGGCTCGAAGGGCGCCGGATCGACGAAGTGTCCGGATGCGGGGAGCGCGTCGGTCATCGCGGGGCGGGTCATCGCAGGCCCATGCGGATGCGCGGATCGAGCCAGACCAGGATCAGGTCCGAGATCAGCATGCCGACCAGGGTCAGGGCCGCGACGAACATCAGGATGAACCCGGCCATGAACTGGTCCTGGCTGCGCAGGGCGTCGAGGAGCAGCGGGCCGACGGTCGGCAGGCTGAGCACCAGGGAGACCAGCACCGATCCCGAGACGAGGTGCGGCAGCAGGTTTCCGATATCCGCCACGAACGGGTTCAGCGACATCCGGAACGGGTATTTCAGCAGCGCCTGCAGGGGCGGCAGGCCCTTGGCGCGGGCGGTGACCGTGTAGGGCTTGGCGAGCTCATCGAGCAGGTTGGCGCGCATGCGCCGGATCATGGCCGCGGTCCCGCCGAGGCCGATCACCAGCGTCGGCACGATCAGGTGCGCCAGCAGCGAGCGCACCTTCTCCCAGGTCCAGGGCTGGTTGGTGAGAGCCGAATCGTACAGGCCGCCGATCGACAGCCCGAACCACCGATTGGCGTAGAACAGCAGGATCAGGGCGAGCAGGAATCCCGGCACCGCGAGGCCAACATATCCCAGCAGGGTGACCACGGCGTCGCCGAGCGTGTTGCGGTGCGTGGCCGAGTAGATCGCCGCGGGGATCGCCACGAGGTGGACGAACACCACCGCCGTCAGGTTGATCAGCAGGGTCAGCCACAGGGCGTCGCCGACGACGTCCGCCACCGGCTTGTCGTACTCGAACGACCAGCCCCAGTCGCCCTGGAGCAGCCCGGAGAACCCGACCGAACCCGGCAACACGCCGATCCACATCAGGTACTGCTGCCAGACCGGCCGGTCGAGGCCGTACTGCTTGATGAGCAGCTCGGCCTTCGCCACGGAACTCGCGTCGCCGGTGGCCCGCAGCTCCATGATCCGGTTGGTCAGGTAGTCGCCCGGCGGCAGCTTGATGATCACGAAGACGAGCGCCGAGATGACCAGCAGCGTCACCGCCATGGTGACGATGCGGCGGAGGATCTGGGCGATCACCGGGCCTCCGCGCGCTTGTCGGCCCCGGCATCGGCGCCCGTGTCCCAGAAAAGCTCGTCGAGGCGCTGCACGCCGATCATCGCGGTGGGCTCCCAGGAATAGAGGGCGCGCTTCGGGAGGTTGATCAGGCGATCGGCGCCGACCACCGGCTGGAGCGCGCCCGCCACCGTGCCGATCACCCAGGTGTTGCGCGCGTGGTTCATCAGCATCTCCCGCCAGATCGCGGCCTGCCGGCCGGCATCAGCGGTGTCGCGCCACTCCCGGTCGAGGGCGATGAGGCGCTGGACCTCCGGGACGTCGCAGGGCTCGCCGCTCTTCCCGCGGCTCTCGACGTTCATGCTCCACAGCGGCCAGGAATAGTGCTCCGGCTGGGCCGGGCTGAGCTCGGTCGGCGGCATGATCGCGGTCGGGACAGCGAGATCGAGGCCCTGGGCGGCGACCATCACGGTCACGCCGGCGATGGAGCGCCGGTGCAGGTTCGTGCGCTCCTGCGGCTTGGTGATCAGGCGGATCCCGACCTCGCGCCAGAACTCCGTGATGAGCAGCAGCGCGTCGAGGACCATCTCGGCCTCGCCGTCGCTCTCCACCACGAGCTCCAGGGCGCGACCGCCCGGGAGCAGCCGCGTGCCGGCCCCGTCGCGGGCCGTCAGCCCGATCTCGTCCAGAAGCTTGGCGGCCTGGGCCGGATCGTAGGCGGCGTTGAGGGTCCGCATCTCGGGCTCGAACAGCGCGCTCTCCGGCACGATCGTGTCGTTGCCCTCGGTGCCCAGGCCGAACAGGAGCGTGTTGTTCAGCGTTCGCCGATCGACGGCGAGCGACAGGGCGTGCCGGTACCGCACGTCGCGATTGAGCTGCCGCCACGCCGGATCCGTCGTGGTGAGGTTCGGGTAGAGCGCGATCTCCGAGCCGCGGGCCACGGGCCACAGGTTGGTGCGATAGCGATGCGCCGCCTCACCCTCCTTCAGGCTCGGGATGTCGGGCATCATCAGGCCGCGGAACATCAGGTCGGCCTCGCCGGCATTGGTCTTGGCGACCAGGAGGCCCTGCGAGGCCACGTCCATCACGATGGCGTCGACGTAGGGGAGCTGCGTGCCGGCCGTGTCGACCCGGTGGTAGCTGCGGTTGCGCTCGAACCGGAATCGGGTGGCCGGCGAGCGGGTCCGCGGCACCCAGCCCTGCAGGGTCGGGCAGTCCGGATTGTTCAGCTCGTAATTGTCGTCGAGGCGATTGTGCAGGGCCGCCCAGCTGCGGAGCTTGAGCGCCTTGGCCTTCGCGTCGGCCGCATCCTTGCCGACGTAGCGGGCGTGATAGGGCTTCAGGTAGTGCGACGGCCGGTAGATCAGCGGGTCGCGCGGCGCCGCCAGGGCCGGCAGGAACATCGGATTCGGCCGGTCCCAGCTGTAGCGGACGGTGACCGGATCGAGGAATTCGACCGTCGGAAGCTTGCCGTCGACCCGGAAGAAGGCCGGCGGCCCGTCGGGGCTCAGCGCCTTCTCGTTGGCCACATCCTCCCAGTAGTAGCGGAAATCCTCCGCGGTGAACGGGTGCCCGTCCGACCAGCGGTGGCCCTGGCGGAGCGTGAAAGTGAAGCGCCCGCCCTGGACGTCGACGCGCTCCAGCACATCGGGCCGCAGATTCAGGTCGGCATCGTAGCCGACGAGGCGGGTGTAGCCGTAGACCGACAGGTAGCGGACGTCCCGTGCCTTGGCGATCAGGGTCCGGATCGTGCCGCCCGCGCTGCCGATCCGGCGTCCGCGGGCGGCGAGGTCGGCCACGGAGGGGGTGGTCGGCGGCCCGGGCGCGTCGCTCGGCGGGGTGTCGGCGAAGGCCCGAATCGGCGCGCGCGCCCAGATCGCCGCGGCGCCGAGCCCGGCGAGGAGGGCACGGCGGGACACGGTGCTGTCGTTCCCGCTCCGCAGCGAGAGGGCGGACGGGGTGCCGTCCGGGATGTCCCAGGCCTTCATGAGCTGCCCCGCAACGTCACGGAGGTGAGCCGCGCGGGCGAGTAGCCGGTCGCCCGATGCAAGTCGTCGAAGGCGTGGGACCGGACGATCAGCCCGGCGGCCTGACGCACCAGGGCGTCGTCGGCGGGCTGCTCGAAGTGGCGGCCGTTCCGGGTCCAGCGGATCGGCTCCGGGCTGCGCTCGGGGCCGGTGATCATCGCGATGGTCGGATGCGCGGGGCCGCCGTGGGCGTGGATCCGGTGCCCGGCCGCGTCGTCGTCGAACAGCAGCCGGGTCAGCCCGCGGGCCCGCGCCTCCACGACCCGCCGGCCCTGGGCGACGTGGTCGTCGAAGAACGCCACCGTCCGCGCCGGGTCCAGCGTGGACCAGTCCGCGGTCGACCAGTCCGCGGTGCTGTAGCGCGCCTGCCGGTCGCGGTACTGGAGCCCCGACAGGTCCGGATCGTGGCAGAAGATCTGCGCCTGCGGGCGGGCCTGCCGGATCACCCAGGTGGTGAGCCCGCGGAACACGCCCGATTCGATCACGAAGTCGGGTTTCAGTGCCCGCACGGCCACGTAGAGCTGCAGCGCGCCGTTGAAGCCGCTGCCTCCGCGCCGCTGCCGGACGGGCGCGGTCGGGATCAGCCCCCAGAACGCCTGGACCTGCTCCAGCACGTCGCCGTCGGGGACGAGGCCGGCGGCGGCGAGGTCGCGCTCCAGGATGGCGGCGGCCGATTCGAGCAGGGTCGCCACCTCGCGCGGCGAGGTCGGCCGGTGGGTCCAGTCGGGGGCGGCCGGGACGAGGTCGTAGCCCAGGCGGTCGAAGAACGGCGACAGCACCTTCCGGCGCAGGCGCTCCAGCATGACGGGCGGCCGGTCCTGCATCACGCGGCCTCCGCCCTGTGGGCCGAGCCGAAGCGCACCCGGTGGCCGGTCTCGACCGGGCGCATCGCCCCGGCCTCGTCGGGCGCGAGGCGGAAGGGCTCCTCCCAGCGGGTCGGGTCGTTGCGTTCGGAGGCGACGGCCGCGAAGTCCAGGGGATGGTCCAGGCTCGGATCGGGCACGGCGGCGAGCAGCGCCCGCGTGTAGGGATGGACGGGCCGGCGGAACAGCGCCGCGCGGGGCGCCTCCTCGACGATACGGCCCCGGCACATCACGCTGATGGTGTCCGCCATGTAGTCGATCACTGCCAGATTGTGGGAAACGATGAGGTAGGAGAGGCCCAGGGCGGCCTGGAGATCCTTGAGCAGGTTCAGGATCTGCGCCTGGACCGAGACGTCGAGCGCCGAGACCGGCTCGTCGAGCACCAGCAACCGCGGCTTCGGGGCGAGGGCCCGGGCGATGCCGATGCGCTGCCGCTGCCCGCCCGAGAAGGCGTGCGGGTAGCGGCCGAGACCGCCGGGCTCCAGGCCGACCATGGCCATCAAGGCGCGGCATCGCTCCCGTCGCTCAGCAGCCGGCACGCCGTGGATCTCCATCGGCTCCGACAGGATCTGCCGGACGGTCATGCGCGGATCGAGGGACGCGTAGGGGTCCTGGAACACGAACTGGACCGTGCGGCGATAGGCGAAGAGGGCGTCGCCGCTCAGGCCGTGCACGTCCCGCGGGCCGCCGCCGTCGTCGAACAGGATCCGCCCGGAATCGGGCCGGAGCGCCCGCATGATCATCTTCGAGACCGTGGTCTTGCCCGACCCGGACTCGCCGACGAGGCCCAGCGTCTGGCCGGCCGCGAGGCTCAGGGAGACGTCGGACACGGCGTGGACGATCCGCGGCTTCTGCCACAGCCGGCCGGCCCGCAGCGTGAAGCTCTTGCTCACCCCCTCCACGCGGAGGATCGGCCCGGCCAGGGGCGCGGGAGCCTGGCCGGGCGGGATCTCGGCTTTGGCCGGGCGGATCGGCGTCAGCCTCTCGCCGGGCGCCATGTCGAAGCGCGGGACCGCGTGGAGGAGCGCGCGGAGATAGGCGTGGCCCGGCGCGCGCATCACCGTGTCGCGCGGGCCGGCCTCGACGAGGCGGCCGCGGTAGAGGACGGCCACGTCGTGGGCGATGTTGGCGACCACGCCGAGGTCGTGGGTGATCAGCAGGATCGCCATGCCGGTCTCCTCCTGGAGCCGGGCCAGCAGGGCGAGGATCTGGGCCTGGGTGGTGACGTCGAGGGCGGTGGTCGGCTCGTCGGCGACGAGGAGCGCGGGTCTCAGGATCAGCGCCATCGCGATCATGGCGCGCTGGCGCAGGCCGCCGGACAGCTCGAACGGGTAGGTCCGCAGGGCGCGGTGCGGGTCGGGGAAGCCGACACGGGCCAGCGCCTCCTCGGTCCGGGCATCGGCCTCCTTGCGGTCCGCCCCGGTATGGATCCGCAGCGCCTCCCCGATCTGGTCGCCCACCGTGTGGAGCGGTGACAGGCAGGTCATCGGCTCCTGGAAGATCATGGCGATGCGCTGGCCGCGGATGGCCCGCATCGCCTCCCCCTCGGACGGGAGCCGCGCGATGTCGGTCTCGGTCTCGCCGTCGCGGAACAGAATCTCGCCGCGGGTTATGGCGGCAGCGGGGGGCAGGATCCGTAGGATCGCCTGGGCGGTCACCGACTTGCCCGAGCCTGATTCGCCGACCAGGGCGAGGGTGCGGCCACGGTGGACGTCGAGGGACAGGCTGTGCAACGCCTCGAACGGACCGCTCTCCGTGCGGAATGCGACCGCGAGGTCGCGGATGGACAATAGCGGGCTCAACCCGTCCTCGCGATCTGTGAGACCTGAGACTTAGACAGCGTCGGCCCCATGTCCATCGCGGGCGCGCCGAAGTGCTCCGGAAGATCCACGACCTGTACCGCCGGATGCCGCAGGAGGCTCGTCACCAGCGCGTCGACGAAGCCCCAGACGGCCTCGTCGTGGACGCGGTGGTGGGTCAGCAGGCCGACGGGCCTCTCCGGCGCGCGGATGATGTCGGCGGCGAGGCCGCGCAGCAGAGCTCGCGGATCGCGCAGGGATCGGGTGCCCCGCCAATCGATCGGGTCGAGGGTGGCGTCGAGGCGGCGCAGACCGGGGACGGCCGGCCCCGGCACGGCCGAGAGGCCGCGATAGCCGAGATCCGGCAGGGCGGCGGCGAGATCGGGCACGATGCGGTTCCACGGCGGCACGAAGACCGGCAGCAGCGACGCCGCCGGCAGCCGCTGTCGGGCGATTCGCAGGCCGGCAGCGGCGTCGGCGATCAGCGTGTCGAGCGGGCGATGCGCGCCGAACTCCGCCCGCTTCTCGCCCGGCGGGGCGTGGTCGTGATGAGCGAGGCCGTGGACGGCGACCGATACGCCGACGGCCGACTCGAGTCGTCGCGGGAGCGAGGCCTCGATACCCGCCGGGATCGTGGCGAGGAGGAGCGGGACGCGGTGCCGGTCGATGAGACCGAGGAGCCGGTCGAGTTCCGGGCCGCCCGCGACCGCGTCGTCGTCGCGCCAGAACAGCGGTACGCGCAGGCCCCGCGCCGCGACGGCGTCGAGGGCACGGTGGACCGCGTCGAAGACCGGATCGGCTGACAGGGTTCGGCCGCGGCGCGAGAGTGCGCCTGCGTGCAGAGCTTCGACCTGCGCGACCGTGCGCGCGGCCCCGTCGAGATCGATGCCATGAGTGCCGGGCGCGGGGACGGCGCCCGGCGCCTCGATGGCGCGCACCAGGGTCTCGGGCGTCAGCTCCGATTCCGGGAGCACCCGCGCCAGCCCCCGCGCGGCGAGGTGCTCGGCGCGCATGCGCTGCTCGGTCTCGCCGCCGGCTTCGAAGGGCACGAGGACGGCCGGTGTTCCGGTGGTGAGCAGATCGACGGCCGTGTTGTAGCCGCACTGGCTGACCGAGAGGGCGGCGCCGGCCAGGAGCGCGCGATAGTCCGGCCGGGCGCGCCCGAGGATGTCGGGCGCGAGCCCTCCGCCGATATCGGACAGCGCGGCCTCGGGCACGCCGTGGCCGGCCAGGATCCGCCAGCCGAGATCCGGCCGCAGGCGGGCCGCCCCGGCGGCCGCGCGCAGAAGGACCAGCCCGGCCGGTCCGGATCCGGCAGCGACCACCACGCCCGAGCGGCGCTCGGCTGGCGCGGGTACGGCGCCCTCGTCCACGTAGCCGGTGTAGCGGACCGCTGCGGCGGTCGCCGCGTCGAGGGGCCACGAGACCTCGAGGGGGATGAGGGCGGGATCGCCGTGCACCAGCACGGCGTCGTAGAGGTCCGCCACCCGCGCGTGCGACTCGGCGATGCGCTGCGGCTTCGAAGAGGCCACGAGGACGTCGCGCACGGAGGCGAGGACGAGCGGTCGCGGCCGCCGGGCGCGGGCGGTCTCCACCAGGGCGAGGAATTCGGGCGCCAGGGCGCGCCGGCCGAACGGGAACAGCTCGGTGATGACCGCGTCCGGTTCGAAGTCTGCGAGAGCCTCGAGCAGGAGAGCGCGGCGCCGCTCGAGCAGGCCCGTCCCGGCCACGTGTCCGCCGGGGTCCAGCAGCGTCGAGAAGTCCGTGCCGGCGATCCGGAGCGGCGGCAGTTGCACGAGGCGCAGGCCGCCCGGGCGGACCATCGGTGCCGGGACACCGCCCGAGATCAGCATCGTCTCGTGGCCGGCCGCCGCGAAGGCGCGGGCGATGGCGGCCGCGCGGGTGAGATGCCCCGCCCCGAGCAGATGCGTGACCGCGATCAGGACGCGCACGCGGACAGCTCCGGTCGATGGGCGGGCGTGCCCTGCGGCAGACCCGCGGAGGCGCGCAGCCGGCCGGCGATCAGCGCGACCGCCGCTTCCTCGGAGAAGTCCTGCACGAGTCGGGCCAGGGCCGCCGTGCCGAGCCGCCGACGATCGTCCGGATCGCCCGCCAGACGGGTGAGCGCCTCGGCGAGCGCCACGGGATCGCCGGGCGGGACCAGGACGCCGTGAATACCGGCGCTGATGAATTCCGGCGTGCCGGCGAAGGCCGTCGCCAGGATCGGCAGCGCCTGGCTCGCGGCCTCCATCAGCACGTTCGGGAGGCCGTCGCGGTCGCCGCCGGGGGCGGGCTTCGTCGGAAGGACGAAGAGGTCGGCCGCGCGCATGGCCTCGATCACCGCCGGCTGCGCCAGGGCGCCGCGGAAGCGGACCCGCTCCGCCAGGCCGGCGGCGCCGGCCCGCGACTCCAGGGCCGCGCGCAGTTCGCCGCCGCCGATCAGGTCGAGTCGCCAGTGCAAGTCCGCGGGCAGGGCAGCGAGGGCGTCGATGAGATCGTCGTGCCCCTTCTTGGCGACGAGCCGACCGACGCAGAGGAGTCGGAGGGGCCGGTCCGGATCCGTCCCGTCGTGCGGCTCGCGCAGCGGCGGCGGGCTGGGAAAGCGCGCGAGATCCAGGCCGTGATAGGCGAGCTGGGTCCGGCCCGGCGCGAGGACCTGCAGGCGAGCGAGCCCGTCGCGGGTGCAGGTGACGCCCCATTCGGCGTCGCGCAGCTTCTCGGCCAGCTCCCAGTCGGGGGTCGTCCAGATGTCTTTGGCATGCGCCGAGAAGCTCCACCGACGCCCGGTCAGGAGCGCGGCGTAGCGGGCGACGCTGGCGGGGGTGTGCAGGAAATGCACGTGGATATGGGCGACCTCGACCGGCAATTCGCGGGCGAGGACCAGGGCCTGCCCGAGGCGCCGCAGCCGCGACGCGGTCGGGTCGCGCCGGAGATCGCGGGCGAACAGCGCCAGGAGCGCGGGCAGCTTCGGCCGCCCGAGCGCGGCGCCCAGCCCGAGGAGCACCCGCAGCGGCGCGTCGCGCAGGTATTCGGGCAGGTAGGCGGCCGCCGCGCGGATCTGCGCGTGCATCGGATGCCGCGCCCGGTCGGTCGGGCGCCGGAGCGACCAGATCTCCAGGTCGAGGCCGCACCGCTCCAGGGCCAGCAACTCCTGCGCGATGAAGGTCTCGGACAGCCGCGGATAGCCCTTCAGCACCACGGCGACGCGCTTGGCGCTCACGAATAGGCCTGCAGGTAAGGGCGGGCGGCGGCGTCCACGCTGCCCCGGGCGGTCAGCGCCCGGACGCGGCGCGCGACCGCGTCGAGGCCGTCGAGCAGACCGGGCACGAGCACCCGCGACGGCGGGTCCTGTCCCGGCAGGTCACGGAGCGCCGCCGCCATGCGCGCGGGCGCCCGGCCATCCGCCTCCATGAGCACCCGCGTCAGGCCGAGCCGCTCGGCCGCGAGCGCCCGGATCGCCTGCTCCCGCCGCGGCTCGGTCCGAGGCACGAGGATCGCCCGACGGTCGAACGACAGGATCTCGCAGAAGGTGTTGTAGCCCCCCATGGCAACGACGCCGGCGGCCTTGCGCATCAGGAACTCGATCTCGCTGTCGAAGGTGATGGCCGCGATCCGGCCGGCGAGGCGGCGGATGCGCGCCGCGAACGCGTCCCGGGTCGCGGCATCGAGGAAGGGGCCGAAGGCGATGAGCGCGGGCAGCGGGATCGCGGAATCGGCCTCGTAGGCGGCGATCACCCAGTCGATGAGGGCGGCCCCGTCGCCGCCGCCCCCGGGCGTCACCAGGATGAAGGGACCGGCGGCGATCGGGGGCTCCTCGCGGCCGGCGCGCCGCTCTGGGAGATCCCGGCGGAGATAACCGGTGTAGATCAGGCGCCCGTCGATGCGGGCTGCCATCTCGGGGTCCATCGGCAGCGCCGCCAGGGGCTCGTGGATACGGCTCAGGCCGTAAACCCAGATCTCGTCGTAGAACCGCGCCATCGTCTCGGCCGCGCCCTTGCGCTCCCATTCGGGGACGAGCCGGTCGGCATCGTCGAGGACGTCGCGCAGGCCCAGGACGAGGCGGATGTCGCGGGCGGCGGCCTGCTCCAGCACCGGCAGCAGCTCGCCGTGGAAGCCCGCCGGCTCCTTGTCGACGATGATCAGGTCGGGGTGGAACGCGGCGCAGGCCTGGGCGATGATCGCGGCGCGCTGCTCGACGGTGCGCGCCAGCGGTGTCGCGCCGTCCAGGCTGGCATAGCCGCCGTCGGCGAACTTGGTCACCGGCGGCAGCCGGACCGTCCGGACGCCCGGCGCGAAGGCGAAGCGGTCGACCACCGGCGAGCCTGAGACGATCATCGCCCGGGCGCCCCGATTGCACGCCACGATCGCGTTGGCGATCGCCCGCGAGCGGCGCAGATGCCCGAGCCCGAAGGTATCGTGGCTGTAGATCAGGACGCGCGGGGCCGATGACGCCTCGTCCAGTCGCATCGATGTGATCGCCCCGGTTTGACGGCGCGAGGATCGCAGCCGCCGCCCTCTTGCACAAGCCGGGCCGGGCCGCAAACACCTCCGTTAACGGGCCCGGAACCCCGCGCGCCTAGGCTGCCGCGGAATCCGGACGCGGAACTCCTCCGTCATGCCTGCGCCCCTCCAGACCCGCGCGCCGGGCTCACCGACAGCGCGCGCCGCCGCGCTCTGGTCGGATCTCGCGACCCTCCTGAGCAGCGATACCCGTCTGTTCGCCTTCGGCAAGCGGGCGGCCTGGGTGCTGGTCCCGTTCGGACTCGCGATGGTGCTCCTGGTCTACGGGACCGGTCCGGAGCCGCGGCACAACCGGTACGGCGACCCCCTCGGCAACGACTTCGTGCCAGTCTGGGTGGCGGGCCGTTCGGCGCTGGAGGGGCGCGCGCAGGACCCCTACGACCTCCCGGTCCATCTGGCGAACCTGAAGGCGGCGTGCGGGCAGGAATGCCGATTCGCCTGGCACTATCCCCCCGTGTTCCTCTTGCCGGCCGCCGCCGTGGGGCAGCTGGACCTGCAGGCGGCCTACCTGCTCTGGACAGCGCTCTCGCTGACCGTGTTCGCGCTCGCGATGCGGGTCGCGGCCGGCCGGTGGGACGCGACCCTCGTCGCGCTGGCGCACCCGCTGGTGCTCTGCAACCTCGCCTACGGTCAGAACGGCCTGTTCACCGCGTCGCTGCTGACCCTGGGCGCGGTGCTCGTCGATCGCCGCCCGCGGCTCGCCGGGCTGTGCTTCGGACTGCTGGCCTACAAGCCGCACTTCGCGGCGCTGGCCCCCCTGCTCCTGCTGGTGACGGGACGGCGAGACTGTCTGGCCGCCTGCGCGTCGACGGTGCTGGCCCTGTGCCTCGGATCGCTCGCGCTGTTCGGGACGGCGCCCTGGATCGGCTTCCTCGGCACGCTCGGCGACACGAATCGGATCATCCTCCAGAACGCGGCGGCGGGTCTCGATCTCAATGCCAGCGCGTTCGGCGCGGTGCGCCTGCTCGGCGGCTCGATGGTGGCCGCCTGGACGGCGCAGGGGATCGTCGCCGCGCTGGCGCTCGGCCTCGCCGGCCGCGCCTGGTGCCGGCCCACGGACCCGACGCTGCGCGCGGCCGCGCTCGTCGTCTCCGCGCCGCTGCTGTCGCCCTACCTCCCTGTCTACGACCTCGCGCCCCTCGTACCGGCCACCTTGTTGCTGGCGCTCGCGGCGCACCGGGCGGGCGGATTGCGGTCCCACGAGCGGGCCCTGATCTGCGCGGTTCCGCTCTTCGCGGTGGTCCGCGAGGCGGCGGGGCTCGGGGGCTTTCCCCTCGGCCTCGTGCTGAGCCTCGCGACGTTCGCCTGCATCGCCCGACGGGTGCGGCCGTCGCATGCCTATCCGGACCGGCAGCGATCCGGTTCGGGCAGCATCGACGCCCCGGCTCTCACGGAACCAGTGGCCGCGGGATGCGGAAGGGCAGCATGAGCCGCACCATCGGGTTGCGGAAGCGGTCGAGCGACAGGCTCTCGTGCATGGCACGCACGGGCTCGCCGCCGAGCGTCGAGGCGAGCAGCGAGCGGGCGTAGAACGGCGTGTCCTCGTAGGTCGCGAGCACCCGCGACCGGCCGCCGTCGCTGCGGGTCTCGCGCGGCATCCGCCAGAAACGCGTCGCCGGAAGCGCGGCGCCGGGCGGCGGCCGGATCTCGCGACGGCTGCCGTCGGCGGAGAACCGGAGCGACAGGTTCTGGCCGCCGCCGTCGCGGTGATGGACGTCGTACAGGATCGCCGCGCCGTCCGGCAGGTCGGCCCGGCACCACGTCCACCGCGAGAACGCGGCCTCCAGCGGTTCGTCACCGTCGTTGGTGTCGAAGTAGCCGCTGCCGCTCCAGCGGAGGTCCGGCGGGTCGAACGCGACCTCGACCCGCGAGGACGGCGACATCGGCCACCAGCGATGGCGGCCGGCCCGGTCGAGATGGAACGGGCCCGCCGTGAACCCGCGCGGCTCGAGGCGCACCGTGCCGCGGATCCTGCGGGGCAGGGGAGCTCCGCGCTCGTCGATCCGCACCGTCAGCGCCGTGCCGTCCCAGTGCATGGCGCTCGGGCCCACGGCGATGTGGTCGGCGCTCCGCGACAGGCTCGCGGCGCGTCGCTCGGTCATGGCGAAGCGGCCGCGGTCGCCGTAGAGCACCACGTTCATGGCGCAGTGGGCGAAGGGGTCCTTCTCGGCGCTCCAGGCGTAGTAGGGCGAGAACACGCTGCCGATGAAGGCGATGATCGTGAGGCCCTGCCGGCCGTCATCGCTCACCGCATCGACGTACCACCACGCGTAGCCGCCCCGCGCGACCGCGCCATCGAATCGCGGTCGTCCAGGATCGCTGCCGCTGCCAGCCGCCCCGACTGCGCCGCCATCGGCACGCCCGGGCCTGGATGGATCGAGCCCCCCGCGAGATAGAGGCCCGGAAGCGCCGTCCGCGCGCCCGCGCGCTTGAAGGTCGTCGCCCAGCCCTGCGCCGCCCGTCCGTAGAGGGCTCCCCCCGTCCCGGGGAAGAGCCCGTCGAAGTCCCGCGGCGTCGTCGTGACCGCCGACGACGTGAACTCCAGGGTGAGGCCGCAGGCCTCCAGCCGGCGGATCAAGGTCCTCGCGCATCTCTCGGTCTCCGACGGCGTGAGCGGTCGCTCCCGGCCATCCGCCGGAGCGTTGACGAGCAGGAGCAGACGTTCCGCGCCTTGCGGCGCGGCACCCGCCGCGTCCCGGTCCTGGGCACAGACGTAGACGGTGGGATCGTCGGGCAGGCGACGGGCGCGCAGGAGCGCGTCGAACTCGGCCCGGTAGTCGCGCGAGAAGAACACCGTGTGGTGCGCAAGCGGGAAACCCGCCGGCACCGCCTCAGCGCAGATCGTCACGGCGGAGAGCGAGCGCTCGCCGGGCGCGAGCCGCTCGCCGGCCGTGGCGGCCTCGGGCCCGAGCAGGCCCGCACCGAGGGCTGCGCAGTCCGCGTTGCAGACGACGTGATCGGCGCGCACCGTCTCGCCGTCGGTCAGGCGCACACCGGTCGCGCGGCCGCCGTCCGTGAGGATCCGCGCGACCTCCGCGCCGTAGCGGAAGGTCGCGCCGCGCTCCGCGGCCAGATCGGCCACCGCCCGCGCGAGCCCGCTGAGCCCGCCCGCGACGGTCCAGACGCCGGCCTGCTCGACGTGGGCGACGAGCATCAGCGTCGCCGGGGCGGTGAAGGGCGAGGCGCCGCAATAGGTGGCGTAGCGGCCGAACAGCTGCAGGAGCCGCGGGTCGCGGAAATACGCGCCGAGGGCCGACCAGAGGGTCGTGAACGGCTGGATCCGCCAGAGATCGCCGAGGCCCGACAGCCCGACCCGCTGCGCGAGGCCGGCCGGGCCCGTCCTTCCCTCGCGGATGAAGGGTCCTTCGAGGGTGCGGTAGACCTCGGCCGAGCGGGCGCAGAAGCGCCGGTATCCGTCCGCCTCGCGCCCTCCCGCGAAGGCCGCGATCGCGTCCGCCGACGCATCGATATCCGCGAAGAGGTCGAGACGCTCGTCCAAGCTCCAGGCGTGGCGCGCCAGGAGCCGCGCCGGCGCGAGGGCAACCCGATCTCCGAGCTCCGCGTCGCACTCCGCGAACAGCTCCTCGAACACCCAGCGCATCGTGAAGACGGTCGGGCCAGCTTCGACGGCGCGTTCCCCGACCGGGACGGCGCGCATCTTCCCGCCGGGAGCCCGCGCGCGCTCGAGGACGGTGGTGTCGAAACCGGCATGGGCGAGCCGCAGGGCGGCGGCGAGGCCACCGATCCCGGCACCGATCACGACGACGCGCTCCTGCGCCACGGCCGCTCCGAACTCCCCCGCCACGGGATTGATCTCCCCTCTGCAAAGTGTCAATAAGAAATGACACCTGTTGCTGACAACCGCATACAACACGGGAGGCAACGCGATGGAGTCCGGTCGGCGGATCGAGATGGCACTGGATCGCGCCGTTGCGCACGCGGAGGCGCCCGGCGCGCCGCCCCTTCTGGCGGAGGCCCTCCGCTACGCGGTGTTTCCCGGCGGCCACCGGATCCGGCCGCGCCTGTGCCTCTCTGTGGCCCGCGCCTGCGGGGACGACGACCCGGCCGGGTCCGTCGCCGCAGCCGCCGCCATCGAACTCCTGCACTGCGCCTCGCTCGTCCACGACGACCTGCCGTGCTTCGACGACGCGCCGATGCGGCGGCAGAAGCCCTCCGTCCACGTCGCCTTCGGTGAGCCGATCGCCGTCCTGACCGGCGACGCCCTGATCGTCCTCGCCTTCGAGACCCTCGCGCGGTCCGCCGGGGGCCATCCGACGCGCCTCGGTCATCTGGTCGGGCTGCTCGGCCGGGCCGCCGGTTCGCCGTCCGGCATCGCGGCCGGGCAGGCCTGGGAATCGGAGGCGCATATCAGCCTTAGCGACTACCAGCAGGCGAAGACGGGCGCCCTGTTCGCCGCCGCCACCGTGGCCGGCGCCGCGGCGGCGGGGGCGGAGCCCGAGCCCTGGCGCCGCCTCGGCGAGTGCCTGGGCGAGGCCTATCAGGTCGCCGACGACCTGCGCGACGTCGCCTGCCGGCAGGAGGAGATCGGCAAGCCGGCCGGGCGAGACGCGACGCTGGGCCGTCCCAACGCCGCCGCCCTCCTCGGGACTGGCGGTGCGATGGAACGCCTGTCCCGGCTGACGCGCGAGGCGGTCGCGGCGATCCCGGCCTGTCCGGGCGCAGCCGCGCTCACCGCCGAGATCGAGGCGCAGGCGCGGCTGTTCCTGCCCGCGAGCCTGCGGGCGGTGATGGCCTGAGCGCCGGATCGTTCCCCGGAACCGGCACGGTGCCGCCGGTGCCGCCCGCCTGGGCGGACAGATGGCTCGCGTGGCGCAACCGCCTCGTCGCGAACCCACGCTTCCAGCGCTGGGCGGCCGGGTTTCCGCTGACCCGCCGGGTCGCGCAGCGCAACACGCGCGCGCTGTTCGATCTCTGCGCCGGCTTCGTCTACGCACAGGTCCTGACCGCCTGCGTCCGCCTCGACCTGTTCGCGATCCTGGCCGAGGGCCCGCTCACAGTCGACGTGCTGGCACGGCGGCTCGACCTCTCGCCGGACGCGGCCCGACGCCTGCTGCGCGCCGCCGAGTCCCTCGGGCTGCTGCGCGCCCTGTCGCGCGACCGATTCGGGCTCGCCGACCTGGGCGCCGCGCTCGTCGGCAATCCCGGCGTCGCCGCCATGATCGAGCATCACGCGCTGCTCTACGCCGACCTCGCGGACCCGGTCGCCCTGCTGCGCGGGCAGGCCCAGCCGACCCGCCTCGCGGGTTACTGGCCCTACGCGGCGGGCGCGGCCGGCGATGCGCAGGCCGTGGCCCCCTACAGCGGCCTGATGGGCGTCTCGCAGGCGCTGATCGCGGAGGACGTGCTCGACGCCTGCGATCTGTCGCGTGTCCGGCACCTCATGGATGTCGGTGGCGGGGAGGGCGCTTTCCTGCAGGCCGTGGCGGCGCGGCACGCGGCGCCCCGTCTGACCCTGTTCGACCTGCCGGCCGTCACCGACCGCGCCGCCGCGCGGCTGCGCCAATCCGGCCTCGGCGAGCGGATCACCTGCCGCGGCGGCGACTTCCATGGCGGCTTGCCGGCGGGCGCCGACACGATCTCCCTGGTACGGATCGTCCACGATCACGACGACGCGCCGGCCCAGGAGCTGCTCAAGGCTGTCTACGCGGCGCTCCCACCTGACGGGATGCTCCTGATTGCGGAACCGATGGCCGGGACGCCCGGCGCCGAGCCGGTCGGCGACGCCTATTTCGGCTTCTACCTCCTGGCGATGGGCTCCGGTCGTCCGCGCCGGTCCGAGGAGCTGCGCGCGATGCTGGCCGCCGCCGGTTTCACCACCACGCACGAGCATCCGACACGGCGCCCCCTGCTCGCACGGGTACTGACAGCCCAAAAATCGAGCGCGGCAAAGTAAGTGTGACTTGACGCTGGTCTGTGTCTATCTAGGATGACACATAGCGGCTTCGCACCAGAGAGAGTCGCGAGGCAAGGGGTGGACACTTCCAGCCATGGACGCTCTGGCCGTCATTCTGGAAAACCCGGAGCACCTCTCGGTCCAGCGCCTGGCCCTGACGCCGCCCGGCGACACTGACGCGGTCGTGGCGGTGTCGTGGAGCGGGATCAGCACCGGCACCGAGCGCCTGCTCTGGTCGGGACGGATGCCGCCCTTCCCGGGCATGGGCTACCCGCTGGTGCCGGGCTACGAATCCGTCGGAACCGTCGTCGCGGCCGATGCCGGCGCCACGGTCCGCGTCGGTCAGACCGTCTACATCCCAGGAGCCCGCTGCTTCGGCGCTGTCCGCGGCCTGTTCGGGGGCGCGGCGTCCCACTTGGTCGCCCCCGCCGCGCGCCTCGTGCCGGTCGACGAGGCACTGGGCGAGCAGGCCTGTCTCCTGGCCCTCGCTGCGACGGCCCATCGCGCCCTCGGGCGCCTCACACCCAACGCGACGCCGCTCATCGTCGGGCACGGTGTGCTCGGTCGCCTCCTCGCCCGCCTGACCTTGGCGGCGGGCGCCGCGCCCACAGTCTGGGAGACGGACCCCGTCCGGGCCGCGGGCGACCACGGCTACGCCGTCGTCGCACCCGACGCGGATCCGCGCCGCGACTACGCGACGATCACGGATGTCAGCGGCAACGCCGCCGGCCTCGATGACCTGATCGCCCGCCTCGCGCCAGGGGGCGAGATCGTCCTCGCCGGGTTCTACGAGGCGCCCCTGAGCTTCGCTTTCCCGCCCGCCTTCATGCGCGAGGCCCGGATCCGGATCTCCGCGGAGTTCCGATCCGAGGACACGGCGGCGGTGACCCGGCTGATCGACAGCGGCCGGCTCTCGCTCGACGGGCTGATCACCCACCGTGCCCCGGCGGCGCGGGCACAGGACGCCTACCGCACCGCGTTCGCGGATCCGGGCTGCCTGAAGATGATCCTCGACTGGAGGGACGCCGCGTGAACGTTCAGCTCAACAAGGCCGCCCTGTCCCAAGCGACCCAGCTCCGCGCAGAGGCCGCGATCGAGCCCGACGCGGTCGCCACCGCGCCGGCGAAGAAAGAGACTCAGATCATCGCGATCTACGGCAAGGGCGGCATCGGCAAGTCGTTCACCCTGGCCAATCTCAGCTACATGATGGCCCAGCAGGGCAAGAAGGTCTTGCTGATCGGCTGCGACCCGAAGAGCGACACGACGTCACTGCTCTTCGGCGGCAAGGCCTGCCCGACCATCATCGAGACCTCGACCAAGAAGAAGCTCGCCGGCGAGACGGTCGCGATCGGCGATGTCTGCTTCAAGCGCGACGGCGTCTACGCCATGGAGCTCGGCGGCCCCGAGGTCGGGCGCGGCTGCGGCGGCCGCGGCATCATCCACGGCTTCGAGCTGCTTGAGAAGCTCGGCTTCCACGAGTGGGGCTTCGATTTCGTCCTCCTCGACTTCCTCGGCGACGTGGTCTGCGGCGGCTTCGGCCTGCCGATCGCCCGGGACATGTGCCAGAAGGTCATCGTCGTCGGCTCGAACGACCTGCAGTCGCTCTACGTCGCCAACAACGTCTGCTCGGCGGTGGAGTATTTCCGCAAGCTCGGCGGGAATGTCGGCGTCGGCGGCCTCGTGATCAACAAGGACGACGGCACCGGCGAGGCTCAGGCCTTCGCGGAGGCCGCCGGCATCCCGGTCCTGGCCTCGATCCCGGCAGACGACGACATCCGCCGCAAGAGCGCGAATTACGAGATCATCGGCCGGCCGGAGAGCCGCTGGGGCAGCCTGTTCTCGGATCTCGCCGCCAACGTGGCGGACGCAGCCCCGCACCGGCCGACGCCGCTCACCCAGGACGGGCTCCTCGCCCTGTTCTCCAGCGATGTGACCGGCCGCGACGTGGTCCTGGTCCCGGCGACCCACGAGGACATGTGCGGCGTCGCCCACGTGACCAAGCCGTCCCTCGAAGTCGTGTACGACGAGGTCTGACGCGCATGGCCGTCTCCCTCGACATCGCCGATCTGCGGGCCCGCAAGGCACCGGCCGCCGTCGACCTCGCCGCCGCGCAGAGCGACGGCCTGGGCTGCCACGCCGGCAAGGACGCGATGGTCGCGGCCGCGGAAGCCGCCGGCATGTCGGAGACGCTCGCGCAGCTGCGCAGCGACTATCCGCAGGGACCGCACGACCAGCCGCAGAGCATGTGCCCCGCCTTCGGCTCGCTGCGGGTCGGCCTGCGCATGCGCCGCACCGCCACGATCCTGTCGGGCTCGGCCTGCTGCGTGTACGGCCTGACCTTCACGTCGCACTTCTACGGGGCGCGGCGCAGCGTCGGCTACGTGCCGTTCAACTCCGAGACGCTCGTCACCGGCAAGTTGTTCGAGGACATCCGCGAGGCGGTCCACGCCACCGCGAAGCCGGAAGACTACGACGCCGTCGTCGTCATCAACCTCTGCGTCCCGACGGCCTCCGGCGTGCCGCTCCGGCTGCTGCCGAAGGAGATCGACGGCGTCCGGGTGATCGGCATCGACGTGCCGGGCTTCGGTGTGCCGACTCATGCCGAAGCGAAGGACGTCCTGGCCGGCGCCATGCTGAAGGTCGCCCGCAGCGAGGCCGAGCAGGGTCCCGTCGCAGCGCCGCGCGGCGGCCGCTCGGAGCGTCCGAGCGTGGCGCTCCTCGGCGAGGTCTTCCCGGCCGATCCGGTGGTGATCGGCGCGCTCCTCGAGCCGCTGGGTCTGGCGGCCGGGCCGGTGGTGCCGACCCGGGAATGGCGCGAGCTCTACGCCGCCCTCGACTGCGCGGCTGTCGCGGCGATCCACCCGTTCTACACGGCCTCGATCCGTGAGTTCGAGGCGGCCGGCCGCCCGATCGTCGGCTCGGCCCCCGTGGGCGTCGACGGCACCGCCGACTGGCTCGACCGGATCGGCGAGGCCTGCGGGGTGGCGCGCGCCACCGTCGAGGCCGCCAAGAACAGGATCCTGCCCGGCATCCGCGGTGCGCTCGGCGCGATGCCGATCAAGGGGCGGATCACGCTCTCGGGCTACGAGGGGTCGGAGCTGCTCGTGGCGCGCCTCCTCGTCGAGAGCGGCGCCGAAGTTCCCTACGTCGGCACCGCCTGCCCGCGCACGCCCTGGTCGGAGGCCGACCGCGACTGGCTGGAGGCCCGCGGCACGCAGGTGCACTACCGGGCATCGCTGGAAGACGATCTGTACGCCCTCGACTCGCTGAAGCCCGATCTCGCCATCGGCACGACGCCGGTCGTGCAGCGGGCCAAGGAGCGCGGCACGCCGGCCCTCTACTTCACCAACCTGATCTCGGCACGCCCGCTGATGGGCGCGGCCGGCGCCGGGTCGCTCGCCACGGTGATCAACGCAGCGCTCGGCAACAGGGCGCGCTTCGACGCCATGCGCGACTTCTTCGAGGGCGTCGGCACCGGCCACGCCGCCGGCGTCTGGGAGGAGGTGCCGCAGCGCCGCCAGGGTCCGAAGATCGAGGGCCCGAAGAAGCCGATCGGGGAGATGGCCTGATGCTCATCCTCGATCACGACAGGGCCGGCGGTTACTGGGGCGCGGTCTACGTCTTCACGGCGATCAAGGGTCTCCAGGTCGTCATCGACGGCCCGGTCGGCTGCGAGAACCTGCCGGTCACCTCGGTGCTGCACTACACCGACGCGCTGCCGCCGCACGAACTGCCGATCGTCGTGACCGGCCTCGCCGAGGAGGAACTCGGCCGGCACGGCACCGAGGGCGCCATGAAGCGCGCCCACGCCACCCTCGATCCGGGACAGCCCAGCGTGGTGGTCACCGGCTCCATCGCGGAGATGATCGGCGGCGGCGTGACGCCGGAAGGCACCGGCCTCCAGCGCTTCCTGCCCCGCACCATCGACGAGGATCAGTGGCAGGCCGCCGACCGGGCCATGCGCTGGCTCTGGCAAGAATACGGGGCGAAGAAGTTCGCCAAGAAGGGCATTCCGGCCCGGCCCGAGAAGAAGCCCGGCGAGAAGCCGCGGGTGAACCTGATCGGCCCGGCCTACGGCACCTTCAACATGCCCTCCGACCTCGCCGAGATCCGGCGTCTGGTGGAGGGGATCGGCGCCGAGGTGAACCTCACCTTCCCGCTCGGCGCACACCTCGCCGACGTGCCGAAGCTGGTCAACGCGGACGCCAACATCTGCCTGTACCGGGAGTTCGGCCGGCTCCTCTGCGAGGATCTGGAGCGCCCGTACCTGCAGGCGCCGATCGGCATCCTGTCGACCACCAAGTTCCTGCGCTCTCTGGGCGACATCCTCGGGCTCGATCCCGAGCCGTTCATCGAACGGGAGCGCCACACCACGATCAAGCCCGTCTGGGATCTCTGGCGTTCGGTGACCCAGGATTTCTTCGGCACGGCGAGCTTCGGCATCGTCGCCACAGAGACCTACGCCCGCGGCGTGCGCCACTTCCTCGAAGACGAGATGGGCCTGCCCTGCCACTTCGCCTTCGGGCGCTCGGCCGGTCTGAAGCCCGACAACGCGGCCGTGCGGGCGGCCGTCGCCGCGAAGCCGCCGCTGGTGCTGTTCGGCTCGTTCAACGAGCGGATGTACCTCGCCGAGTGCGGCGCCCGGGCGACCTACGTGCCGGCCTCGTTCCCCGGCGCCATCATCCGGCGGCACACCGGCACGCCCTTCATGGGCTACGCCGGGGCGACCTACCTGGTCCAGGAGGTCTGCAACGCCCTGTTCGACACGCTCTTCCACATCCTGCCGCTCGCCCGCGACATGGACAAGGTCGAGGCGACCCCGGCCCGTCGCAACGCCGAGCTGCCCTGGGACGAGGCCGCCCGGCAGGCGCTCGACGCCCTGGTCGAGGCCCAGCCGGTGCTCGCCCGCATCTCGGCCGCCAAGCGCCTGCGCGACGCCGCCGAGCAGGCTGCCCGGGACACCGAGGCCGCCGCCGTAGCGCCCGCCCATGTGGCGCGGGCCCGCGCCGCCCTCGCGGTGGGAGTCCCCGCATGAGCCGCCTTTCCGTTTCACCCAGAGGAGACCTGACGATGCGAACGATGGTCCCGACCGGCCGCCAGCACCAGGAAGCGCTTCAGTTCCGGCTGATCCTGGCGGCGACCTACCCGTTCTTCCTCGCCGCCGCGACGCTGAACCGGTTCCGGCCGGCCCGCGAGGCCGCTCGCCCCGGCCTGTTGCCGGCGCGCCGCTCGGTCTTCGGCGAAGCCCGCGCCATGGCGGTTCAGGCGATCCCCTTCGCCTTCATGGGCTGACACGCCCCTGAGCGAGACGCTTCCGTCCGGTCACGCGGGGGAAGTCGGGCCGTGACCGCCGCAAGGCATCGCGGCTGAACCCGTCGCGCCTCGCCAGAGGCGCGGCCAACACACGGAGGTCTGAACGATGGCGAGTGGACCCGTCACAACAGAAAGACCGAGCAGCCTGTCCGGGCTGACGGAACCGGAAGCCAAGGAGTTCCACGCGATCTTCCTGACGAGCTTCCTCATCTTCACGGCGATCGCCGTGGTTGCCCACATCCTCGTCTGGCTGTGGCGTCCGTGGCTCCCCGGACCGCAGGGCTACGCCTCTCTCGAGGGCGTCCGCGATGCGGCCCACGCCCTCGTCACGATGATCGGCTGAGGAGGATCGAATGCACAAGGTTTGGTTGCTCTTCGATCCGCGGCGCACACTGGTGGCTCTGTTCACCTTCCTCTTCATCCTCGCGCTGCTGATCCACTTCATCCTGCTCTCGACCGACCGGTTCAACTGGCTGGACGGCCCGAGAAACAACAAGGCGGCCGAGAACACCATCACGCTCGCGCTGCCGCAGATGCCGGCCTGAACGCCGGTCCGGACCGCGGCGCGCGAGGGCCGCGGTCACCCTTCCTTCCTCTTCTCCGGCCTGACTGAGGAGCAGCCGCCATGGCGATGCTGAGCTTCGAGCGCAAATACAGGGTCCGCGGCGGCACTCTGCTCGGCGGCGACCTGTTCGACTTCTGGGTCGGGCCGTTCTTCGTCGGCTTCTTCGGCGTGGTCGGGATGTTCTTCACGGTGCTGGGCACCGCGCTCGTCATCTACGGCGCGGCGATCGGGCCGACCTGGAACGTCTGGCAGATCAACATCGCCCCGCCGGATATCAGCTACGGCCTGAGGCTCGCGCCGCTGAAGGAAGGCGGGCTCTGGCAGATCATCACCATGTGCGCGCTGGGCTCGTTCGTGTCCTGGGCGCTGCGCGAGGTCGAGATCTGCCGCAAGCTCGGCATCGGCTACCACGTGCCGGTCGCCTTCGGCATGGCGATCTTCGCCTACTTCACCCTGGTGGTGATCCGCCCGTTCCTGATGGGCGCCTGGGGCTACGGCTTCCCGTACGGCATTCTCAGCCATCTCGATTGGGTGTCGAACACGGGATACCAGTATCTCCATTTCCACTATAACCCGGCACACATGCTGGCCGTGACGTTCTTCTTCACGACCACGCTCGCGCTGGCGATGCACGGCGGCCTGATCCTGTCGGCGACCAATCCGCAGAAGGGCGAGACCGTCAAGACGCCCGAGCACGAGGACACCTTCTTCCGCGATACGATCGGCTACTCGATCGGCACGCTCGGCATCCACCGCCTCGGCCTGTTCCTGGCCCTGTCGGCGGGGTTCTGGAGCGCGGTCTGCATCGTGATCAGCGGGCCGTTCTGGACCCAGGGGTGGCCGCAATGGTGGGGCTGGTGGCTCAACCTGCCGGTCTGGCGATGACGGGTCGGACGCGAACGGAACGAGGGGATTAACGCGGGTCGCCGGCGCCCAGCGCGGCACTCGGGGGAGGGCAGGCCATGGCCTATTACCAGAACATCTTCACGCAGGTTCAGGTTCGCCCGCTCGTGCCGGATCAGGGCGTTCCGGTGGCGGTCGACGAGCGCGTCGGCAAGCCTTTCAACAGCTACTTGTTCGGGCTGATCGGCAACAGCCAGGTCGGCCCGATCTACATCGGATACATCGCGGCCCTGTCGATCACCTGCGGGGTGATCGCCTTCGAGATCATCGGGCTCAACATGTGGGCCTCGGTGAACTGGGATCCGGTGCAGTTCGTGCGGCAATTGCCGTGGCTCGCCCTGGAGCCGCCGCTCCCGAAATACGGCTTGAAGGTCCTGCCCCCCCTCAATGAGGGCGGCTGGTGGCTCATCGCCGGCTTCTTCCTGACGGCCTCGATCCTGCTCTGGTGGGTCCACCTCTACCGGCGTGCGAAGGCGCTGGGCCTCGGCCTCCACGTGCCGTGGGCCTTCGCCTCGGCGATCTGGCTCTACCTCGTCCTCGGCTTCATCCGGCCGGTGCTGATGGGCTCTTGGTCGGAAGCCGTGCCCTTCGGCATCTTCCCGCACCTCGACTGGACCGCGGCCTTCTCGCTCCGCTACGGCAACCTCTTCTACAACCCGTTCCACATGCTCTCGATCACGTTCCTCTACGGATCGACGCTGCTGTTCGCGATGCACGGGGGCACGATCCTGGCCTGCTCGCGCTACGGCGCGGAGCGCGAGATCGACCAGATCGTCGACCGCGGCACGGCCACCGAGCGCGCCGCCCTGTTCTGGCGCTGGACCATGGGCTTCAACGCCACGATGGAGTCGATCCACCGCTGGGCGTGGTGGTTCGCCGTGCTGACGACGCTGACCGGCGGCATCGGCATCCTGCTCACCGGGACCGTGGTCGACAACTGGTACCTCTGGGCCGTCAAGCACGGCGTCGCGCCCTCGTACCCGCAGGTCTACGGCCCGATCGTGGATCCCGCCCATCTCGCACCCGGCATGAAGCCGTGAGGAGGCCGTCATGAAGACGATTCTGGCGGTGGCCGGCGGCGCACTGGCCCTCTTCCTCACCATCGCGATGTTCGGCGGCGCCGGCTGGACCCATCCGCCGATGGCGAACAAGCAGACCGGCTTCCGCGGGACGGGCATGGACCTGATCCGGACCCGCGCCGGCAACGAGGCGCTCGCCGCCGCGAACGTCGCCCCGACCCCGGCCGATCCGGCCGATGCGGGCGGTGACAAGGCGTCGGCCGTCTACCAAAACGTCCAAGTTCTGGGCGATCTCTCGGCCGAGCAGTTCAATCGGCTGATGGTGTCGATCACCGAATGGGTCGCGCCGCAGCAGGGTTGCACCTACTGCCACAGCACCGAGAACATGGCGTCCGACGAGCTCTACCAGAAGCGCGTCGCCCGCCGCATGATCCAGATGACGCAGTACATCAACTCCACGTGGAAGGAGAATCACGTCCATCAGGCGGGCGTGACCTGCTACACGTGCCACCGCGGCAACCCGGTCCCGGCCAACATCTGGTTCGACCATCCGGTGCAGGGGGCGGGCCGCTTCATCCCGCGCAACAACAGCCAGAACCTGGCCTCCGCGGAAGTCGGCAACACCTCGCTGCCCTACGACGTCTATCAGGCCTTCTACCAGCACAAGGAGACGTCGGAGGACGCGGTCCGGGTCAACGCCACCACGGCGCTGCCCGAGACGAAGGGCAAGCCGATCCAGGACGCGGAGAAGACCTTCGCGATCATGATCAGCATGTCGCAGTCCCTCGGGGTGAACTGCACCTTCTGCCACAACACCCGCTCGGTGGCGCAGTGGGACACGAGCACGCCCAACCGCGTCCACGCCTGGTACGGCATCCGCATGGTGCGGGACCTGAACCAAGACTACATGACGCCCCTGACTTCGACCTTCCCGCGCAACCGGCTCGGGGCACTTGGGGACGCGCCGAAGATCAACTGCGCCACCTGCCACAACGGCGCCAACAAGCCACTCAACGGCGCCCACGTGATCGAACCGTATCCAGAGCTGTCGCATCCGACGATCGCCGTGAGCCTGCCGACCGGCGAGGCCAAGGATCCGATCCCCGGCACCGAGACGCCGACGCCGAAGCCCTGATCGGCCCTCGGAGCGGCCGGACCGGCCGGCCGCTCCGCTCAAGCTACAGGGAACCTCCGCGGGGTAGGGACGTCGATACCGGCGGCCAAGCTCGGCCCTCAGGAGGTGCCCGTGACCATCACCATCTCGAACCTCCAGCCGCTGATCGCGATCCTGGCCGGGATCCTGATCCTGGTGATGCCGCGGCTGCTCAACTACATCGTCGCGATCTACCTGATCGTCGTCGGCGTGATCGGGCTCGGAATCCTGCATTGAGGGCCCGCGCCCGCACCGCGACGGCGCGGGCCTGACAGACCGCGCGCGCCGTCAGTCACGCACGCACAGGGCCATCGCGCGTTCATCTTGCGTTGCGCTGCGGGATGGTCCAACCCCGCCCATCAGCTCGGCCGGCGCCGGGCACCAGATACGGACGGGATCGACATGGCGACCGGCAGCGCGAAGTGGGTCTATGCCTTCGGTGACGGCAAGGCAGAGGGCAAGTCGCAGATGCGCGACCTGCTCGGCGGCAAAGGCGCCAATCTCGCCGAGATGTCCAACCTGGGCCTGCCCGTCCCGCCCGGTTTCACCATCACCACCGAGGTCTGCACCTACTTCTACGACCACGGCAAGGCCTACCCGCCCGAGCTCAAGGACCAGGTCTCGGCCGCGCTTGCGCAGGTCGGCGCGCTCACCGGCCGCAAGTTCGGCGACTCGACCAACCCGCTCCTCGTCTCGGTTCGCTCCGGCGCCCGCGCCTCGATGCCCGGCATGATGGACACGGTGCTCAATCTCGGCCTCAACGACGAGACCGTGCTGGCCCTCGCCAAGGAGGCCGACGACGAGCGCTTCGCCTACGATTCCTACCGCCGCTTCATCACCATGTACTCGAACGTCGTCCTCGGCGTCGAGCATCACGCCTTCGAGGAGGCGCTGGAGCAGTACAAGGAGGGCAAGGGCTTCGACCTCGACACCGAGCTCGGCGCGGCGGACTGGAAGACGCTAATCCAGACCTACAAGAAGATCGTGCGCGAGGAGCACGGCTCCGACTTCCCGCAGGGCGCCGACGACCAGCTCTGGGGCGCGATCGGCGCCGTGTTTAACTCTTGGATGATCCCGCGCGCCAAGAAGTACCGCGAGCTGAACAACATCCCGGAGAGCTGGGGCACGGCCGTCAACGTGCAGGCCATGGTGTTCGGCAACATGGGCGACACCTCGGCCACCGGCGTCGCCTTCACCCGCAACCCGTCCACCGGCGAGAAGGCGCTCTACGGCGAGTTCCTGATCAACGCGCAGGGCGAGGACGTGGTGGCGGGCATCCGCACGCCGCAGAACATCACCGAGAAGGCCCGCATCGAGGCCGAGAGCGACAAGCCTTCCATGGAGAAGGCCATGCCCGAGAGCTTCGCGGAGCTGACCCGGATCTACGGGATCCTGGAATCGCACTACCGCGACATGCAGGACATGGAGTTCACCATCGAGAAGGGGAAGCTCTGGATGCTCCAGACCCGCAACGGCAAGCGCACGGCCAAGGCCGCCCTGCGCATCGCCGTTGATCTGGCGGGCGAGGGTCTGATCTCCCGCGAGGAGGCGATCGGCCGCGTCGAGCCCGGCGCACTCGACCAGCTCCTGCACCCGACCATCGACCCGAAGGCCGACCGCAAGGTCATCGCCTCGGGCCTGCCGGCCTCGCCCGGCGCGGCGACCGGCGAGATCGTGTTCAACTCCGAGGACGCGGAGGCGCACCGCAAGGCCGAGCGCAAGTGCATCCTGGTGCGGATCGAGACCTCGCCCGAGGACATCCACGGCATGCACGCCGCCGAGGGCATCCTCACAACCCGCGGCGGCATGACAAGCCACGCGGCGGTGGTCGCCCGCGGGATGGGCAAGCCCTGCGTCTCCGGCGTCGGCTCCATCCGGATCGACTACAAGGCGCAGACCCTGACGGTCGGCGGCGCGACCCTCAAGGCCGGCGACAAGATCACCATCGACGGGTCCACCGGCCAAGTGATCCAGGGCGAGGTGAAGATGCTGGAGCCCGAGCTGTCGGGCGACTTCGCTACCCTCATGGAATGGGCCGACGCGATCCGCGGCATGAAGGTCCGCGCCAACGCCGACACGCCGACCGATGCCCGCACCGCGCGCAATTTCGGCGCCGAGGGCATCGGCCTCTGCCGCACCGAGCACATGTTCTTCGAGGGTGACCGCATCATCGCGGTGCGCGAGATGATCCTGGCGGACGACGCCGAGGGCCGCCGCGCGGCGCTCGCGAAGATCCTGCCCTACCAGCGGCAGGACTTCCTGGAGCTGTTCACGATCATGTCCGGCCTGCCGGTCACGATCCGCCTCCTCGACCCGCCGCTGCACGAGTTCCTGCCGCACACCGACGCCGAAGTCGCCGAGGTGGTCAAGGCGACGGGCGTCTCCGAGGAGAAGATCCGCCACCGGACGCGCGAGCTGTCCGAGCACAACCCGATGCTCGGCTTCCGCGGCTGCCGTCTCGCGATCGCGTTCCCGGAGATCGCCGAGATGCAGGCCCGGGCGATCTTCGAGGCCGCCGTCCAGGCGGCCGCGGATACCGGCAAGGCGGTGACGCCCGAAGTGATGGTGCCGCTGGTCTTCACCCGCGCCGAGTTCGACATCGTGAAGGCCCGCATCGACGCCATGGCGAAGGCCGTCGCCGAGGAGAAGGGCGCGGCCCTCGACTACCAGGTCGGCACGATGATCGAGCTGCCGCGCGCCGCCCTCAAGGCCAACGAGATCGCCGAGACCGCGGAGTTCTTCTCCTTCGGCACCAACGACCTGACGCAGACGGCGCTCGGCATCTCCCGCGACGACGCCGCCACCTTCCTGGGCCCGTACACCCAGAAGGGCATCCTGCCGGCCGATCCGTTCATCACGATCGACCAGGAGGGCGTGGGCGAACTGGTGCGCATCGGCGTCGAGCGCGGCCGCAAGACGCGCCCGGACATCAAGCTCGGCATCTGCGGCGAGCACGGCGGCGACCCCGCCTCGGTGGGCTTCTGCCAGGAAGTCGGGCTCGATTACGTGTCCTGCTCGCCCTACCGGGTACCGATCGCCCGGCTCGCGGCCGCCCAGGCGGCGCTCGGCAAGGTCGCCGGCAAGGAAGGTTGAGGCCGGGCCGGGGGATGCCGGGCGGCGTCCCCCTTTCGGATATCATCCGCTCGTATGAGGATCGGTGGAAAAACTCGCCTTTCGGTCGAACTCGACTCATTGTGAGGCGTTCTTCGATTGAACGGGCACCCCCGGCGTGCGCCTAATCGGCCCGCGTCGGGTTCAGCAACGCCCGTCAGAATCGGCCGTCACCATGCCTCACAGCCCATCGCCGCTGTGCCTCGCCGAGACCGAAGCGGTCGCGGCTGTCCCGCGCGCCGCCGTCCGCGCCTATCTCGCCCTTGTCGCCGGTCTCGGCGGTCTCGTCACGGCAGTCATGCTGATGATGTCCGTCGCCGCCAACAGTGGCAACGAGGCCGAGCGCATCTCGGCGACGCAGGAAGACAGCTACGCGACCACGCTCGTCGGCGCACTGGCGGTCAATCTGTCCAAGCCTCTGCGCTGAGCCGGAAAGCGACATCCGCCGCCGCGCGGGGCTCGATCACTTCGCAGCGTCGACGAGGATGGTCCGGCCGCGGCGCGAGGCTCACCGCGCCCCGGCCACGGCGCGCGCGGCCGAGCCGGTGAAGCGGGTCGTCAGGTCGTCGCCGGGGCTGCGGGGACTGAACCGGGTAGTGACCCGGTCGGGCGCCGCGCCGACGACGGCGTCGGGCGCGGTACCGCGCAGCCGCGTGGCGGCCACGTGCACGGGGACAGCCCGGCTCGCTGGCGCGGCGCCTGCGCCGGACGACACGGAATCGAACAATGCCCGAAGTTGTGCCTTCGCGTCCGCGTCCGGCGCCACGAGAGAGCGCGGCCGCGCAGGAGCCGCCGCCGCGGGCTTGTCGAGAGCGCGGATCTCGCCCGCGGACGCGAGGTTGGCCATCCCGCGCTCCAGCGCCGCGAACTGCACCGGCCGAGGCGGCGGCAGCGGCATGTTCAGGCTCGCCACGACCGCGGCCATGTCCGAGGGGCGCCGCGGCGGGAGCGGCGCTGTGACGGCGGCCACCTCATCGTCCGCGGCAGTCGGCTGACCGGCGGTCAGGAGCGCCCTGGCGTCGACGCGCTTCGCGTCGCCACCCTTCGCCTGCGCCCGCTCCACCAGCGAGCCGCGCAGGGCATCGTCGGCCGCGGGCGCCGCGTAGGCGAGGGCTGCGCGCGCCCCGACCGGATCCTGCGGATCGGCGCTCGCCACGGCGACGACGGGCGCGCGCCGCGACTTCTTCGCGGTCTCCACCGGGGGCTGCACCGGCGCGGGCTCCGGTGCCGACCGGCCGCCACCGAACAGGCTCGCCAGGAAGCCGAACAGGCCGGGCCCGTCCTCCTCCTCGCCGCTCGCCATCTGGGTCGTCAGCCCCGCAACGGTGCCGCCGCGGGCCAGGATTTCCGCCTTGGCTTCCTCGTAGCGGGGGAAGGGGCGGTTGTCGCTCGGAAGCAGAACGGTCTTGCCGTCCGGGAAAAGCCGGGCGAGCTGGTCGTGGGTCATGCGCGGCCACATCCGCACGGAGCCCACGTCGAGGTGGACGAAGGGCGTTCCGGCATGGGGATACCAGCCGACGCCGCCGCGCTGCATCCGGAGACCGACCTCGCGGATCCGGTCGATCGACACGTCGGGCAGGAAGAAGTCCATCGCCTTGCCGAGCATGTGCTGGCTGTACTCGGCCACCATCTTGGAGCGGCGACGCAGCATCGCGTTGGTGCCCGGAGAGCGGTAGGCCGACACGACGTGGATCGGCTGGGTCGCTCCGACTTGGCGATAGGCCTCCCAGACCGTATCGAACAGCCGCGGGTCCATCTTGGTCGGCTCGTTGACCCGCCAGTCGCGCAGGAGCCAGTTCAGCTGCTCGAGGGCCGCGCGGTCATAGCGGCCATCGCGCTTGAACGTGATGGTCGCGCTCTCCTGCGTGTGGGTGTGGTAGATCGACAGGGAACGGGTGTCGCCGTTGGCGACCGCGTCCTCGGTCTCGGCAGTCCCGGCGATCAGTCCGAGCACCAGGCCGGACAGGGCGAGCGTGAGATGGCGAAGGGCGCGCGGGAGACTGGGCACGACGGTCCTGATCCTCTCCCGGCAGCTTGACCGGACGACTGTTGATCCGGGTTCGCGACCGAAACGGCTAAGGCTCGACCGTGGCGAAATCGTGCCCGGCTGTGCGGCCGCGCACGTGAAAGTTGCTACTGGCGCCGGTGGGTCACCACCACCCGCGCGGCGCCGCCTGCTGCGGCGCGGGCGTCCACAGGCCCGGCTCGCCGTATTCCGGCGCGCTGTCGGCGCGAGCGGCGCGGCGCTGGGCGCGGCGCGGCGCTTCCGCCTCCTCGTAGCGCCCGGTCGGCCACGCGTCGGCATCCGCGACCGGGCGCTCGGGCGCGCGGCGATGGACCGTGCGGGTCGCGGGCGGCTTCGGGGCGCGCTCGGCCTTGCGCCGCGGCGGCTCGTCCGGGAGCCGCGCGATCGCCGGCCCTCCGCCGCCCGGCAGCCCGAGCGCAGCGCGCATCGGCGCGTCGTAGCCGTAGAGATCCGGCAGCGTGCGGTAGGTGCCGCCGTCGTCCACGAAGGCGGTGAAGTAGGCGAGGTGGACCGGGAGCTTCTCCGGCAGCCGGATCGTGCGCTCGCCCTTGCCGATCAGCTTCTTCAACCGATCCTCCGACCAGTTCGGCAGCACCACGTCGGCGAGGCGGAACGGATCGTCGACGCGCACGCAGCCGTGGCTGAAATCGCGCTTCGACGCGGAGAACAGCGAGCGGTTCGGCGTGTCGTGCAGGTAGACCGCGTGCTGGTTCGGGAACATGAACTTGATGAAGCCGAGGGCATTGCGCTCGCCCGGAGGCTGGCGCAACGAGATGTGCCCGCCGCGCCGGACGACCTCGTAGCCGCCCCAGGTCTTGCCGCCGTAGCCGGCCAGCTTCGGCGCCATGGTCTTCAGGATCGACGGCGGGACGTACCAGGACGGGTTGACGACCGCGTACTCCATCAGCCCGGAGAACAGCGGCGTGCGCGATTCCGGCTTGCCGACGATGACCCGCGCCTCGTCGCGCATGACCCCACCGCGGTAGGCGCGCAGGCGGTACTCCGGCACGTTGACCAGGATGTAATCCGAGCCCAGGTCGCCCGGCAGCCAGCGCCACCGCTCCATGTTGACGATGATCTCGGCCTCGCCGCCGGTCGGCCGCGCCGTACGGCCGGCATCGGCGAGGGCCAGGACCGTCTGGACGTTCAGGACGCCGTTCCCCGGCAAATTGCGGCCGCGCTGGAACTTGGCCACCGCGTCGGCGACGACGGAATCGTACTCCTCAGGCTCGCCGGGCCCCTTGTCCAGGGTCCCGGCCGGGCGGCTCTCGAGGTTGAAATGCGCCCGCAGCAGCGGGACGCGGGCATCGCGCATGCCGATGCGGAGAACCGGCCCCGCCGGCAGGCGCAGCGGCTTCACGGCGGACGGCGCGGGTCCGCGCAGGGCGGCGAGCCGCGCCTTGAGAGCGAGATAGCCGGCGGTCGCCGGGTTGTAGGCCTGCAGCGCCTCGCCGGCCTTCGCGCCGGCCTCGTCGAGCTTCGCCAGGACGTCGTTCCCGGCGGGAAGATCGAGGTGCGGGGTGATCAGCCGCGAGATCGAGGCGAGGTTGACCCGGCCGCCGCGGGCATCCCGGGCGTAGAGCACCGCGGCCGCCGACAGGCGCAGATCCGCGTCGGCGACGGCCTTGTCGTCCGGCTTATCCGCCAGCGCCGGGACCGTGTAGGCGCGCGGGTCGAGACCGTCCTCGCCAGCGGCCGCCAGCCGCGCGGAGACCGCCTTCGCGGCTTCGGTCCAGGCCCCCCCGGAGATCCAGAGCGGCCTGAAGCTGCGGGCCTCGTAGAAGCTCCGGATCGCGTCCCGGTCCTTGCCGGTGAGCCGCAGCAGCAGGGGCGCGGCATCCGCGAAGCGGGCGAAGATCGCGGCGCCGAGCGGGTCCGTCGGGGCGACCGGAGCCGCCGCAGCGGGAGCCGGGGCCGGCTCGGCCGCCGGCGCCTCCGGCTTGTAGTCGGGAAGGGCCGTGGCGGCGGGCCCCGACGGATCGGCCTGCGCCGGCGGTGCCGGCGGGGCGCTCGGCGCGATCGGTGGGGATGCCGGGATATCGGTGGTCGGCTGGTCCAGCGCGACCGTCGCGGCGCGGAGGGAGCCGGCCGGGGCCAGCGTGCCGCCGAGGAGGGCGGCCAGCGCGATGAGGCTGGAGCGCGGGACGCGCATCGTGATCTCCCGGGGTGCGGCGGCGGGACCGCACGCTCAGATTGTGATTATCCGCGCAAGCGTGGCTTTCAGCAACCGCAGTTGTCGCGAATAGAGGGTCGGTCCTGCAGATGAATGTGTCATTTTCAATGCTGGTCAGCTTAGGATCAGCTCAATCTTCTGCCGGCCGCGTGGAGCAGGGTCGAGAATTCCACCGGGTGTGGCCGAAACGAATGCACGCGGTGCGCTAGCGCACGCGGCGTTCGATCAGGCGGCGTCCTCGGCTTTAGCGTCGTCCTCCAGCCCCAGATCCTTGAGCTTGCGGTAGAGGGTGGAGCGGCCGATGCCGAGGCGGCGCGAGACCTCCGACATCCGCTGCCGATAGAACTGGAGCGCGAAGCGGATGATCTCCGCCTCCAGGACGTCCATAGGCTTCATCTCGCCGGTCTCCTCGGCGACGAGCGACATGGCGTGCGGGTCGCGGACCTCCACGCGGACGATCTCGCGCACGGGCTCGGGGGCGTAGGCCGGCATCTGCGGCTGGACCGGCGCCGCCGGGATGCGCACGTCGAAGCCTTCGACCTGCGCGGCGATCTGCGGAAATTCGGAGACCGTCAGTTCGTCGCCGTCCGCCAGAACGACGGCGCGGAACAGGGCGTTCTCCAGCTGCCGGACGTTGCCCGGCCAGGGATAGCGCGTGAGCAGAGCCATCGCTTCCGGGCTGATCGCCCGCACGCGCTTGCCCTCCTCGGCCGAGAACCGGGCGCAGAACGAGCGGACGAGGTCCGGGATGTCCTCGCGGCGCGCGCGCAGGGGCGGCAGCGTCATCGGGAAGACGTTGAGGCGGTAGTAGAGGTCCTCGCGGAACTTGCCCTGCTTCACGAGGTCCAGCAGCGACCGGTTGGTGGCCGAGACGAGCCGGATGTCCACGCGCACCGAGCGCTTGCCGCCGACGGGATCGACCTCGCCCTCCTGAAGGGCCCGGAGAAGCTTCACCTGCGCGTCGAGGGGCAATTCGCCGATCTCGTCGAGGAACAGCGTCCCGCCCGAGGCCTCGACGAACTTGCCGGCATGCTTCTCGGTGGCGCCGGTGAACGCGCCCTTCTCGTGGCCGAACAGGGTGGACTCGACCAAGTTCTCCGGGATCGCCCCGCAATTGACCGTCACGAACGGCTTGCCGCGCCGGTCGCCGGAGCCCTGGATCGCCCGGGCCAGAACCTCCTTGCCGACGCCGGACTCGCCCTCGATCAGCACCGGGATGTTCGACTTGGCCGCCCGCTCGGCGAGGCGGATCACCCGCTCCATGTCGGGGCTCTTGGAGGTGAGATCCTTGAAGGTGAGCGCCCCGGAAGCCCGGCGGCGCATGCGGCGCACCTCCTCCTCGAGCGTGTCGACCCGCAGGGCGTTCTTGATCGAGACCTGGAGCCGCTCCGCGCCCGCCGGCTTGACGACGAAATCCACGGCGCCGGCCCGCATGGCGCTGACCACCGTGTCGATGGAGCCGTTGGAGGTCTGGACGATGACCGGCGTGGCGAGGCCGCCCTTGCGCATCTCGGCCAGGACACCGAGCCCGTCGAGCCCCGGCATGACGAGGTCGAGGAGCACGACATCCGCCCCCTCGGATCTCAGCAGGGTCAGCGCGTCCGCGCCCGTCTCGGCGATCCGCGCCTCGAAGCCGAAGCGGCGCACGGCCGCCTCGGCCAGGCGCCGCTGGACCGGATCGTCGTCCACGATGAGCACGGTGGCGGACATAGCGGCTCCCTGAACGGCGCGCGAAGGCCGGACACGCGACGCGGGTCGACCCGGTCGCGGCCTCTGATTCGGCGACTGTTTCGTTTCGAGCCGTAGGGTGACCGACAGTCGTAAAGTGCCGCTTAACGACGTTTGCACGGCGCCATCACCGAACGCGGGCCGGTCCGACGAACCGTCCGCGTTGAACGCGTGGCGGCACGCTCGATATCAGGGTACGGGGCCGGAGCCCTTGGAGAGGATCGCACACCATGATGCCGAGCCACACCGCCTCGCCGGCGACTGTCCGCCTGCCGGAGGGCGTGAGTGCCGCGCGCGCCGCCGCGAAGGCTGCCGACCTCGGCCATCTCCCGGAATGGGACCTGACGGATCTCTATTCCGGCCTCGATGATCCGAAGTTCTCCGGCGACATGACCCGCGCCGAGGAGGAGTGTCGCCGCTTCTCGGAGACCTATGCCGGCCGGATCGCCGAGCTCGCCGCGGGCCCGGACGCGTCCGCGCGTCTGGCCGAGGCGGTGCGGGCCTACGAGGGCATCGAGGACCTGCTGGGCAAGCTCATGTCGTTCGCCGGGCTCGTGTATTCCGGCGACACCACCGACGAGGCGCGGGCCAAGTTCTACGGCGACACCCGCGAGCGGCTGACCAGCGCCTCGGCGGACCTCCTCTTCTTCGCCCTGGAGCTGAACCGCGTCGACGATGCGGCCATGAACGCCGCGATGGCCGCGGGGCCGCTCGCCCACTACGCGCCGTGGATCGAGGACCTGCGGCGGGAGAAGCCGCACCAGCTCGACGACCGCACAGAGAAGCTGTTCCTCGAGAAGTCGGTCACGTCGAACGCCGCCTGGGACCGGCTGTTCAACGAGACGATCGCGTCGCTGCGCTTCACCGTGCAGGGCGAGGAGATGCCGCTGGAGCCGACGCTCAACAAGCTCCAGGATCCGGACGGCGCCGTCCGCAAGGAGGCCGCCGGCGCGATCAGCGCGGTGCTGCGCGGCCAGCTGCGCGTGTTCACGCTCATCACCAACACGCTGGCGAAGGACAAGGAGATCAGCGACCGCTGGCGCGGGTTCAAGGACGTCGCCGACGCGCGCCACCTGTCGAACCGGGTCGAGCCCGAGGTGGTGGAAGCCCTCGTCGACGCGGTGCGCGCCGCCTATCCCCGCCTGTCCCACCGCTACTACACGCTCAAGGCGAAGTGGTTCGGGCAGGAGGCGCTGCCCTACTGGGACCGCAACGCGCCGCTGCCCCGCGTGGAGCAGCGCACGATCCCGTGGACTGAGGCCCGCGACACGGTTCTGTCCGCCTACGACGCGTTCTCGCCGAGGATGGCGGGGATCGCGCGGCGCTTCTTCGACGAGCGCTGGATCGACGCGCCGACGCGTCCCGGCAAGGCGCCAGGCGCCTTCGCGCATCCGACGGTGCCCTCGGTCCATCCCTACGTGCTGGTGAACTACCAGGGTAAGCCGCGGGACGTGATGACGCTGGCGCACGAGCTGGGCCACGGCGTCCACCAAGTGCTCGCGGGGCCGAACGGCGCGCTGATGGCGCCGACGCCCCTGACGCTGGCCGAGACGGCGAGCGTCTTCGGCGAGATGCTGACCTTCCGCCGGCTGCTGGCCGCGACCACCGACACGACCCAGCGCCGGGCCATGCTCGCCGCCAAGGTCGAGGACATGATCAACACGGTGGTGCGCCAGATCGCCTTCTACTCGTTCGAGCGAAAGGTCCACCTCGCCCGCGCCAAGGGCGAGCTGACCACCGACCAGATCAACGCGCTGTGGCTGTCCGTCCAGGCGGAATCGCTCGGCCCGGCGATCACGCTGGATTCGGGCTACGAGCCCTTCTGGGCCTACATCCCGCACTTCATCCACTCGCCGTTCTACGTCTACGCCTACGCGTTCGGCGACTGCTTGGTGAACTCCCTCTATGGCGTCTACGCCAGGGCGGAGGACGGCTTCGTGGACCGGTACTTCGCGCTGCTCGCGGCCGGCGGCTCGAAGCCCTACGGCGAACTCCTCGCGCCCTTCGGCCTCGACGCGAAGGATCCCGGCTTCTGGCAGATCGGACTCGGCATGATCGAGAGCATGATCGTCGAGCTGGAGAGCATGGAAGGCCAGGCCTGAGCGGAGTGCTGCGGGCCCGGCCGATGCCCGCGGCGCAGGGACCCACGCCCCTGGTTCGCGGCCAGGGGCGGCTTATCTGCGCATCATCATCAGACAAGCAGATCGAGAGATGGCCGAGACCGACCGCGAAGCCAACCGCTTCTCCGCCCGCGCCGGGCGCTACGCCAGCGTGGGCGCCAATGTCGGCGGCGTCGCCGCCCGGATGGCCATGGCGCGGCTGTTCGG
Source organism: Methylobacterium sp. C33D (assembly GCF_053345825.1). NCBI lineage: Bacteria > Pseudomonadati > Pseudomonadota > Alphaproteobacteria > Hyphomicrobiales > Methylobacteriaceae > Methylobacterium > Methylobacterium sp. C33D. The sequence continues at coordinate 143,651 of NZ_JBKFAV010000001.1, read as the reverse complement.
AAAGGAGGGCACGACCAACGCCGCCGCCCTCGCGCAGGCGCTCGGCGGCCTGAAAGGCCCGATCATGAAGGTGGCCCAGCTGCTGGCCACCGTCCCGGACCTTCTCCCGCCCGAGTACGCCACCGAATTGCAGAAGCTCCAGGCGGACGCCCCGCCCATGGGCGCGGCCTTCGTCCGGCGGCGGATGCAGTCGGAGCTCGGTGCCGGCTGGCAGGACCGCTTCGGGAGCTTCGACCTCAAGCCCGCGGCGGCGGCGTCGCTCGGCCAGGTCCACCGCGCCACCGCCAAGGGCGGCGACCGTCTCGCCTGCAAGCTCCAGTACCCGGACATGCAATCGGCCGTGGAGGCCGACCTGAAGCAGTTGGAGGTCGCGTTCGCGCTGCACCGCCGGATGAACACGTGGCTCGACACGCGCGAGATCGCGAAGGAGATCGGCGCCCGGGTGCGCGAGGAGCTCGATTACGAGCGCGAGGCCAAGCACGCGGCGCTGTACGGGGCGGTGCTCAAGGACATCGCGGCCGTGCGGGTGCCGCGCGTCTATCCGGAACTGTCGACGAAGCGCCTCCTGACGCTCGGCTGGCTCGACGGGGACAAGATCCTGGGCTTCGCCGACGAGCCCGTCGAGGTCCGTAACCGGATCGCGCAGGCGATGTTCAAGGCGTGGTGGCACCCGTTCAGCCGGGCCGCGGTCATTCACGGCGACCCGCATCTCGGCAACTACACGGTGTTCTCCGACGCCGGCGAGGCCGCGGGAATCAACCTGTTGGACTACGGCTGCGTGCGGATCTTCCATCCGCGATTCGTCGGCGGCGTCGTGGATCTCTACCGCGGCCTGCTGGAGAACGACGACGCCCGCATCGTCCACGCCTACGAGGTGTGGGGTTTCAAGGACCTCGACAAGGAGAAGATCGAGATCCTGAACATCTGGGCGCGCTTCATCTACGGGCCGCTGCTCGAGGACCGCACGCGCACCGTCGCTGACGGGGTCAAGCCGGGGGAGTACGGTCGGCGACAGGCCTTCCAGGTCCATCAGGCCCTGAAGGAGCGGGGGCCCGTCACGGTACCGCAGGAATTCGTCTTCATGGACCGCGCAGCCGTCGGCCTCGGCGCGGTGTTTCTCCACCTCAGATCGGAACTCAACTACCACCGGTTGTTCGAGGCCGAGATCGAGCATTTCTCGCTGGACGAACTCACGAAGCGTCAGGGCAGGGCGCTCGCGGCGGCGGATCTGCCGAAACCGGCCTGAGCCGGCGCGAAGATCCACCGAGAGAGCGATCAACTTGCGTGCGTCCGATTGCGGCAGGTAAACGCTTGAGCTACATCCGACCGCGACCGCAAGAAGTCGCGTCTTAGGGAAACGAGCGCACGATGGCCGAGAGTGACACGGTGGCCGGGCACACCTACAGCCCGGCGATGGACGCGAAGACTCACGAGCAGACCTATCGCGGGTTCGTCCGGTTCGTCGAAATCGCCACCGGCGTCGTGATCTGCTGGGTGCTGGCCCTGGCTATCGGCGGCATCCGCGAAGCGTGGCTGCTGGCCATCGTGGGCGTGATCGCCTCCGGAGCCGCGGGCGCGGTGGGCGCCCTCGCGCCGGCCGTGGGGTGGAAGGCTCCGCTGGTCGTCGGCATTCTCCTGGTCCTCTACCTGTTCTTCGCCTGAGATGGTCGTGCGCGGCGGCATCGAGCGTCGCCGCGGATGACGAGCCCGCTCGCCTGCCGAGCGGGGCGCCTACGCATTGTTGGCAATTAAATTGGGCGCAAGTTACATTCCGGCCGCATCCAACGCGGTATCGTAGATCCGCCTCTCGAAAAGCTGCGCCGGTTCGCGCATTCGAAAGGCCGAGCTTTTCCAGGGGAACCCTCGCATGCGCATTGCTGTGCTGTCCGAGACGGACTCCGCGGAGCCGCGCGTCGCCGCGGTTCCTGAGACCGTCAAGAAGTTCAAGACCCTCGGTGCCGACGTCGTGGTTCAGTCCGGTGCGGGCCAGAAAGCCGGCATCCTGGACTCCGAGTACGAGGCCGCCGGCGCCAGCATCGCCGGGAGCGCCGCCGACGCCGCCGGGGATGCCGACCTCGTGCTCAAGGTGCGGCGCCCGAGTGCCGAGGAACTGCCGCAGCTGAAGCGCGGCGCCACCGTGATCGCGATCATGGACCCCTACGGCAATGAGGACGCCCTCAAGGCTATGGCCGAGGCCGGGATCGACGGCTTCGCCATGGAGCTGATGCCCCGCATCACCCGCGCGCAGGTGATGGACGTCCTGTCCTCGCAGGCGAATCTCGCCGGCTACCGCGCGGTCGTCGACGGCGCCGCCGAGTATGGCCGGGCCATGCCGATGATGATGACCGCCGCCGGCACCGTGCCGGCCGCCCGCGTCTTCGTCATGGGCGTCGGCGTGGCCGGCCTCCAGGCCATCGCGACCGCCCGGCGCCTCGGCGCGGTCGTGACCGCGACCGACGTGCGCCCGGCCACCAAGGAGCAGGTCGAGTCGCTCGGCGCCAAGTTCGTCGCCGTCGAGGACGACGAGTTCAAGCAGGCCGAGACCGCCGGCGGCTACGCCAAGGAGATGTCGGCCGAGTACCAGAAGAAGCAGGCGGAGCTGGTCAAGGGCCACATCGCCAAGCAGGACATCGTCATCACCACCGCGCTGATCCCCGGTCGGCCGGCGCCGAAGCTCGTCTCCGAGGATATGGTGGCGTCGATGAAGCCGGGTTCGGTCCTCGTCGATCTCGCGGTGGAGCGCGGCGGCAACGTCGCCGGCGCCAAGGCCGGCGAGGTCGTCACGAACGACCGCGGCGTGAAGATCGTCGGCCACGTCAACGTGCCGGGGCGGCTCGCCGCCACCTCGTCGAGCCTCTACGCCCGCAACCTCTACGCCTTCGTCGAGACCCTGATCGACAAGGAGTCGAAGGCGCTGGCGATCAACTGGGACGACGAGCTGGTGAAGGCCACCAACCTCACCCGGAACGGCTCGGTCGTCCACGCATCCTTCCAGCCCAAGACCGATGGCGCAGCCTCGGAAGCCGCCTCCGTGGGGCTGGCCAAGTCGGAGGCCAGCAAGGCGTCCGGCGCGGCCGCCCCGACGGGCGCGCAGTGAAGCCCGGCCGAGAGGAGTAGCAGAATGGCAAACGTCATCGTCCCTCCCGATCAGGCGGCCGATCAGGCCCGCGTCCTGGCCGACGCCGCGCGCGCGGCGGCCGCGGTGGCGCGCAACGCCGCCGACCAGGCGCAGGTCATCGCCGACGGCATGGGCCACGGACTGAGCGCTGCCACTGGCGGCGCGGTCGATCCCACCGTGTTCCGGCTCGCGATCTTCGTGCTGGCGATCTTCGTCGGCTACTACGTGGTCTGGTCGGTGACCCCGGCCCTGCACACCCCGCTCATGTCGGTCACGAACGCGATCTCGTCGGTGATCATCGTCGGCGCGATCCTGGCGGTCGGCGTTCCGCTGATCGAGAAGGGAACGGGCCTCGCCCGGTTCTTCGGCTTCATCGGCATCGTGCTCGCCAGCGTGAACATCTTCGGCGGCTTCCTGGTCACGCAGCGCATGCTCGGCATGTACAAGAAGAAGGGCTGAGCCGGTGTCAGAGAACGTCTCCTCCCTTCTCTATATCGTCGCCGGCGTCCTGTTCATCATGGCGCTGCGGGGGCTCTCGCACCCCACCACCTCCCGGCAGGGCAACCTGTACGGCATGGTCGGCATGGGGCTCGCCATCCTGACCACCCTCGTCGGCCACCCGCCGGCGGGTGCCGGCGCCTGGATCCTCGTGCTGCTGGGTCTCGGCATCGGCGGCGGTGCCGGTGCCGTGATCGCCAAGCGCGTGCCGATGACCGCGATGCCGCAGCTCGTGGCAGCCTTCCACTCGCTGGTCGGCCTCGCGGCCGTGTTCGTGGCGGCGGGCGCGCTCTACGCGCCGCAGGCCTTCGGCATCATCGAGAACGGCCACTTCCACAAGCAGTCGCTGTTCGAGATGGGTCTGGGCGTGGCCATCGGCGCCATCACCTTCACGGGCTCGGTTATCGCCTTCGCCAAGCTCGACGGGCGCATGTCCGGCAAGCCGATCATGCTGCCCCAGCGCCACCTCATCAACGCGCTGCTGGCGGCCGGCCTCGTGCTGCTGATCGCGCTGTTCATCGGCACGGAGTCGAAGGCGATCTTCTGGCTGATCGTCATCGCCTCGCTGGTGCTGGGCGGCCTGATCATCATCCCGATCGGCGGCGCCGACATGCCGGTGGTCGTGTCGATGCTCAACTCGTACTCGGGCTGGGCGGCGGCCGGCATCGGCTTCACCCTGGGCAACCTCGCGCTGATCATCACCGGCTCGCTCGTCGGCTCCTCGGGCGCGATCCTGTCCTACATCATGTGCCACGCGATGAACCGGTCGTTCATCTCGGTCATCCTCGGCGGGTTCGGTGGGGACACCGCCGCGGCCGGCACCGGCCAGGTCGAGACCCGGCCCGTGAAGCAGGGCTCGGCCGACGACGCGGCCTACATCATGAAGAACGCCGAGCGGGTCATCATCGTCCCGGGCTACGGCATGGCGGTCGCGCAGGCGCAGCACAGCTTGCGCGAGATGGCCGACATGCTGAAGAAGGAGGGCGTCGACGTGAAGTACGCCATCCACCCGGTGGCGGGCCGCATGCCGGGCCACATGAACGTGCTGCTGGCCGAAGCCAACGTCCCCTACGACGAGGTGTTCGAGTTGGAGGACATCAACGGCGAGTTCCCGCAGGCGGACGTCGCCTTCGTGATCGGCGCCAACGACGTCACCAACCCGGCCGCCAAGACCGACAAGGCCTCGCCGATCTACGGCATGCCGATCCTCGACGTGGAGAAGGCCAAGACCGTGCTGTTCATCAAGCGCGGCATGGGCTCCGGCTACGCGGGTGTCGAGAACGAGGTGTTCTTCCGCGACAACACCATGATGCTGTTCGGCGACGCCAAGAAGGTCGTCGACAACATCCTGAAGTCGCTCTGAGACTCAGGTCTCCGGCAGCTTCGAGGGGCGGGCAGCGATGCCCGCCCTTTCTCGTTGTCGGATCGGGTTCGCCGTCGCTGTTGCGGCGGGGCGCAAGATTCGCCGCGCGGCCCGGTGTAGGGTGCCGCCCGTGTCGTCCGCTCCGCTCCTCGCCGAACCACCGCCCTTCCTGGGTGTCGCCGCCTCCGTGACGGGTCGGCGCTGGCAGGAGCGCTGCGGCGGCGCGGCCGTCCAGAATCACATCGCCAAGATGGTCCAGGCCCACGGGCTGCCGGAGCTTCTGGCCCGGGTTCTGGCGGGACGCGGTATCGTCCCGGAGGCCGCACCGCGCCACCTCGCGCCGCGGCTGCGGGACCTGATGCCGGATCCGGACACGCTCCTCGACATGGAGGCGGCGGTCCGCCGCCTCGTCGGCGCGGTGAAGCGCGGGGAGACGGTGGCGGTGTTCGGCGACTACGACGTCGACGGTGCCGCGAGCGCGGCCCTGCTCGCCGGCTACCTCCGCGGTCTGGGACTGCGCGCGCCGATCCACATCCCCGACCGGATCACCGAGGGCTACGGCCCCAACGTCGCGGCGATCACCGCGCTGGCGGCGGAGGGCGCGACGCTCCTCGTCTGCGTCGATTGCGGAACGAGCGGCCACGCGCCGCTGGAGGAGGCCGAGAAATCCGGCCTCGACGTCATCGTCCTCGACCACCACGCGGCTTCCGAGGTCCTTCCGCCGGCCCGCGCCGTGGTCAACCCGAATCGCCTCGACGACCTCTCGGGCCTCGGCCATCTCTGCGCCGCCGGCATCGTGTTCCTAACCCTGGTCGCGCTGAACCGTGCCCTGCGGCAGGAAGGCTTCTTCGGTTCCCATCGCCCCGAACCGCAGCTCACCGACGCCCTCGACCTCGTCGCCCTCGCGACCGTCGCCGACGTCGTGCCTCTCACGGGGCTCAACCGGGCCTTCGTGACCCAGGGTCTCACGGTGATGCGCCATCGCGGCCGCACCGGCCTCGCGGCGCTGCTGGACGCGGCCTCGCTCGGCGAGCCGCCGGAAGCGTGGCATCTCGGCTTCGTGCTCGGGCCGCGCATCAACGCCGGCGGGCGCATCGGCGACGCCGCCCTGGGCGCCCGCCTGCTGACCACGGCCGATCCCGGCGAAGCCGCCCGGATCGCCGCCGACCTCGATCGCCTCAACCGCGAGCGTCAGGCGATCGAGGCGCAGGCCGTCCTGGAGGCCGAGGCGGAGATGGACCGCGCCCTGACGCTCGATCCGGCCCGCACCGTGCTGGTGACCGCCAGCGCCGAGTGGCACCCCGGCATCGTCGGCCTCATCGCCTCGCGGTTGAAGGAGCGCTTCAATCGCCCGGCCTTCGCCTTCGCGATCCGCCCGGACGGGACCGCCACGGGTTCGGGTCGGTCAATTCCCGGCGCGGATCTGGGACTCGCGGTCCGCGCCTGCGTCGAGACCCGGATCGCCAGCAAGGGTGGCGGCCACGCCATGGCGGCCGGCGTGACGGTGCGCGCCGACGACATCCCGCGCTTCGAGGCGCATCTGGCGATGCTGCTCGGGGCGAGCGTCGCGGTGGCCCGGGCCGCCGACGCCCTGCTGATCGACGGCGGCCTCAGCGCCGGCGGCGCCACCGCCGAGACGGTCCGGCTGCTGCAGCAGGCCGGCCCGTTCGGCCAGGGTGCACCCGAGCCGCTCTTCGCGCTCGGCCGGCATCGTCTCGTCGATGCCGGCGTGGTCGGCTCGAACCATGTCAGGGCCCGGCTGCGCAGCCGCGACGGGCAGGTGGTCGGGGCGATCTGTTTCCGCGCGGCCGAGCGGCCGCTCGGCCTGGCCTTGCTGAACGGGATCGGCCGGGAGATGCACGTGGCCGGGACGCTGTCCTGCGACCGCTGGCGCGGCGCCGAGCGCGCCCAGCTCCGCATCGTCGATCTCGCGCAGTCCGAGCCCTGAGCGCCTGGGCGTCAGCCGCCGGCCATCACGAGCGCCCAGAAGCGCTTGTACCGCGTGGTCGGGGCGTCGACCCGGGCAATCCCGATCCTGCGGATCTGCGGCAGCAGCATGTTCTTGTTGTGCTCGGGGCTCGCCTTCCAGCGGGCGAGCACCTGCTCCAGGGTCTCGGACCCGGCGCTGAGATTCTCGGCCGCCCAGGATCTCGCGAGACCGGCCGACGCCATGCGCGAGGTGAAGCTGCCCCCGATCTCGTGGCTGAGCTGGCCGTGACGGGCGTTGTTGCCGGCCTGGAACGCCGCTGCCTTCACGAGGGCGGGGTCGACCACGACGGGGCTCAGGCCGTGCTGGACCCGGTAGGCCGAGATCGCCGCGGCGGCCGCGACCTCATCGAGCACGGCGGTGTGCGTCGCGTTCTCGACGGGGGTCTCGGGCAGGACCGAGAGACCGCCGCACCCGGTGAGGGCCAGCAGGAGGGCGGCGGCGAGGGCGAGACTGAGCTTGGGCACGGTCCGGACGGCGTTGCGTGAGACGGGACCGCCTCCCTCCGGCGCGGTTGCGGCGAAAGCGCGGCGCGCGATGCGCCTGGACGATCCCGCCGGGCGGCGTGGCGCCAGCGCCACGCCCGGCCGCGGTCAGGCCGCCAGGGCGCTGCCCCTGAGCATGGAGGGCGCGAAGGCGCGCAGCAGATCCGGATCAAGGTGCCCTTTGCTGTCGGTCATGATCGACAGAGCCTCCGCGGGCGTGGCGGGTTGCCGATAGGTGCGCCGCTCGGTCAGGGCGGAGAACACGTCGCAGATCGTCACGATTCGCACGAGGTCCGAGATGTCGGGACCGGACAGCCTGTCGGGATATCCCTTCCCGTCCAGGCGCTCGTGGTGATGGCGGACCACGTCGATCACCGCCTCCTCGAAATCGCCGTGCACGCGCAGCAGGTCGGCGCCGATATCGGGATGGCGCTGCATCAGCCGCACCTCCTCGGGATTGAGCGGCCCCGGCTTGTTGAGGATCTCCACCGGGATGCGCGCCTTGCCGATGTCGTGCAGCAGCGCCGAGCGGACCAGCAACGTGAGGTCGGTCTGACTGAGCCCGATCTGCGAGCCGAAGGTCGCGGCGTGACCCGCGACGCCGAGGGTGTGCTGATAGACGCCGATCTCGTGGCGCCAGACCTCGGCGAGCCACTCGGAGATCCCGACCTCGGAGACGGCCGCCAGGACGAGCTCGGTTCCGCGATCCGCGTCGACGCGCTGCAATCGGGCACCGAGCGCGGCACTGTCGAAGATCTCGGCGACGGCGGCGGTGGCACCCGACACCCGCTCGAGGAGGCGGCGCTGCCGCAACTCGGCGGAGCGCGTCGCCTCCTCGATCATGCCGAAGACGTTCGCCAGAACGAGCTGCCGGGGCGACGCCGCCGGAAGCTGGCGCAGGTAACGGGCGGCCGGCATGGGTTCGCCGCGCACGAGAACGAGGCGCGGAACCGGCGGACCGTGATGAGATAGAGTCGCCTGCAGCTTGGCCGCATGCGCCGGCGGGAGGTCCAAGACGACGAGATGGGGCCGCTCCGGTGGCAGCGGCCCATTTGGCGGGATCGACCGGCAATCCATCACGAGCGCAATGGCACGCTCAAGGGCCGACCGTTCCGACGGGCGATCCGACACGAGGAGGACGAAGGGACCGTCCGAGGAACGCGCTGCGACACCGAGAGCCAACGCGGTAGCTCCTCGCCCGCACGGTCAACGATCGGTTCACCCTACGCGTAAAATTTGAGGAAAGCGTTACCCCTACGCACTCTCGAGCGCCGCGGACCGGTTCTGTCCTCAGGCGAGCTTGGCAGTCGCGACATCGCCGGTCGGCGCGACGGACTTGCCACCGCGCTCGCCGGCGGAGAGAAAGTCGGCGTACTTCACGGTCAGCAGCGCTTGGCAGGCGGCGAAGGCGACGAAAATGGCGAGGAAGCTGGCGATCATCGGTTACTCCGGCGCGGTCTGGATCCGCCTCATGTTGCGATGCAGTAAGTACGATGCCGCCCCGCACCTTGGTATGCCAGATTACGAATACCGATCATGCCGTGCATGCATAGAGCGCGGGAGTTGACGCCACCCGGGCGGAAAAACCCCCGACTCATGCTTTCGAACGGATAGCTGACGCGCGATCTCATGAAGCTGACGACCGCAGAATTTTTTGCGGCGCGACAATGATCGCGCGCAATACAATTTGATGCGAGCGGTGTTGCGAGATCTCCGCCCGTGAGATCTGACGTGGTCAACGACGTCGATCGCGGCGGCAGAGCACACGCGCACGCGTTCGTGTGCCGCGACGCGCACCGCGCAGCCGTCGGGTCGGGATCGGGTCCTGATCAGTCCAGGTAGTCGCCGTAGGTGTCGACGTGCTGAGCGAGCCCGAGGCCGTGCTCGCGGACGAGCCGCTCGGCCAGATCGGCATCGCGCGCTTCGAGCGCCGAGATGATGGCGACGTGCTCCCGGATCGAATGTTCCGCGCGGTCGCCCTGGCGAAGCGCGGTGCTGCGGATGCCACGGACATGCATCAGCAGGTTGCTGGTCAGATCGGCGATCGCTTCGCAGTGACCGAGTGCGATGATGCGCTGATGGAAGCGGATGTTCGCGTCCGAGTACTCGTCGATATGCTCGGACGGCTGACCCTCGAAGAACTCTGGAAACGATTCGCGCAGGGAGCGCAGTTGCGCATCGGTGGCGCGTGCGCAGGCGAGGCGGGCCGCCATGCTCTCCAGCGCCGTCCACGCGTGGATCATGCTGACGATCTCGCGCTTGTTCTTCTTGATCACGAAGACGCCGCGCCGCGCTTCGGAACGGACGAAGCCCTCCTGCTCTAGAACCGTCAGGGCCTCGCGCACCGGCGTGCGGCTGACACCGAGATCCTGCGACAGCTTCCGCTCGTCCAGCCGCACCTCGTCCGGACGCCCGTAGATGTCCATGTTGGTGATGGCCGTCTTGAGCGCCTCGTAGGCCAATGTCCGGAGACTGGAGCTGGCGACGATGGGCTTCACGCTCAGCGGTTCGGAATTCGACATCCCTCGTCCAGTCAGCTCACGCGCATGATGTCTCGCACGCATTCTCTGTCGTGCGCTCACAGAGGACCTAACCCAAACCTTAGCGAGATCCTAGTCGATCGCGGAGCGGTCCCACAGACCTGTGACCCGAGCCGGCATTCGGCGCCTCAAAAATTGCGGCGGCACAACCGCGATGCCGGGCCCTCGGACCCACGTTCGAGGCCACCGATTTAATCCAATCCCGAAAACGTGTATTTTTTTGCATGTTCGATTGACAGCCTCCGGCGATACCAGCACCATTCTGCTGGCATACCGTCGACCATCAGACGTGAGGCTCTGATCCCGACGCGAGTGTTGCTGTACTCGAGACATTATTTGCCTGCGGGCCAAGAATTTTTCGAAGCATCCCGGCCAACTTGTTCTGCCAAGCTGCGCTGCGGCAGGGCATAGATCCGGTCCGAACACGAATCCCAACAATAATACTGCCCAGGAGGGAACGGTATGTCCGAGATCGTCAAACCGGTGGGGCGCGGCCGCTGGCTCCAACTCGCCTTCGGCGTCGTCTGCATGTGCATGATCGCCAACATGCAGTACGGCTGGACCTTCTTCGTGAGCCCGATGCAGGAGCGGCACGGCTGGGATCGCGCGGCGATCCAGGTGGCCTTCACGCTGTTCGTCGTCACCGAGACGTGGCTGGTCCCGATCGAGGGCTGGTTCGTCGACAAGTACGGCCCGCGGATCGTGACGCTGTTCGGCGGCCTTCTCTGCGCCATAGCCTGGGTGATCAATTCCTACGCGGACTCCCTCACCGTGCTCTACATCGCGGCCGCGATCGGCGGCACGGGCGCGGGCGCCGTCTACGGAACCTGTGTCGGCAACTCGCTGAAGTGGTTTCCCGACCGGCGCGGCCTCGCCGCCGGCATCACCGCCATGGGCTTCGGCGCGGGCTCCGCGCTCACGGTCGTGCCGATCCAGGCGATGATCAAGTCGCAGGGCTACGAGGCGGCCTTCTTCTACTTCGGGATCGGTCAGGGCGTGATCGTCATGCTGATCGCCCTGTTCCTGCGCGCTCCGGCCAAGGGTCAGGTTCCGGAGGTCGCCCGGGTCAGCCAGTCCAAGCGGGACTACAAGCCCTCGGAGATGGTCCGCACGCCGATCTTCTGGGTCATGTACGCGATGTTCGTCATGATGGCCGCTGGCGGCCTGATGGCCACCGCGCAGCTCGGCCCGATCGCCAAGGATTTCAAGATCGCCGACGTCCCGGTCTCACTCCTGGGGATCACGCTGCCGGCGCTGACCTTCGCGGCCACGCTCGACCGGGTGCTCAACGGCGTGACGCGCCCGTTCTTCGGCTGGGTCTCCGACCATATCGGCCGCGAGAACACGATGTTCCTGTCCTTCGCGATCGAGGGCCTGGGCATCTACGCGCTGAGCCAGTTCGGGCAGAACCCGATCGCCTTCGTGCTGCTGACCGGTCTCGTGTTCTTCGCCTGGGGCGAGATCTACTCGCTGTTCCCGGCGACCTGCGGCGACACGTTCGGCTCGAAGTACGCGGCGACCAATGCCGGCCTGCTCTACACGGCCAAGGGCACGGCGGCGCTGATCGTCCCCTACACCAGCGTGCTCACGACCATGACCGGGAGCTGGCACACGGTGTTCCTCGCGGCCGCGGCCCTCAACATCCTCGCGGCCCTGCTGGCGCTGTTCGTCCTCAAGCCGATGCGCGCCGCCTACACCAAGAAGCCCGAGGCGGGCCTCGCGCCGGTGCTGGCCCAGTAGCGGGTCCCGATCGACCGGCGCTGCGGCGCCGAACCGACGCGAATGAGCCCGGCGCCGTCTTTACGGCGCCGGGCTTCCTGCATACCGGGAACCGGGCCTTCCGGAGATCGGGCATGGACAAGGACGAGCGGATCGCGCGGGAAAGCGTCGTGGCGGCGGCGCGGGCGCTCGACGCCCAGGGGCTGAACCGCGGCACGTCGGGCAATGTCTCGGTGCGCTTCCGCGACGGGCTCCTGATCACCCCCTCCGGCATGCCCACCGACCGGACCGGTCCGGACGACGTGGTGCGGATGGGCCTCGACGGAACCCACGCGCCGGATCAGAAGCCCTCGTCGGAATGGCGCTTCCACCGGGACATCCTCGCGTCGCGTCCGGAATTCCACGCGGTGGTCCACGCGCATCCGGTCTTCTGCACCGCCTTCGCGATCTGCGGGGAGCCGATCCCGGCGGTCCACTACATGATCGCGGCCTTCGGCGGCCCGACGGTGCGCTGCGCGCCCTACGCGCCCTACGGGACCGCGGAGCTCTCGGACCTGGCGCTCGCGGCGCTCGTCGGCCGCAACGTCTGCCTCCTCGCCAACCACGGCATGATCGCGGCCGGCGCCAGCCTGGAGAAGGCCCTGTGGCTCGCCGTCGAGCTGGAGATACTCTGCCAGCAATACGCCGTCGCGCGGCAGATCGGGACGCCGCTCATCCTGTCCGAGGACGAGATCGGCGCCACGGTCGAGCGCTTCCGCGGCTACGGTCTGAACGCGGCGCGGCCGACCGCGCCGGAGACAACCTGACGCGCCATCGGCCTAGCGGCCCAGAACCTGCCCGACCGCCAGTCCGGCCTCCCGGGCGAATTCGGCCGCCGCGACCTTCTTGCCGCCCTCCGCCTTGACCTTGCGGACCTCGATCCGCCCACCCTGCGCGCAGACGCTGAATCCCTCATCGTCGACGGCGACCACCTCGCCGGGCTTGCCGACGACGTCGGCGAGCTTGCGGATCCGGTTCAGGCTGCAGTCGAAGATCTGGAGCTTCTTGCCGCCGTGCGTGGTCCAGGCGCCGGGCGCCGGGTTGGCCGCGCGGATCAGGTTGTAGATCTGCTCGGCGTGGGACGACCAGTGGATCTCCGCCTCGGCGGCGCGGAACCAGCCCTCGTAGCTCGCGGCGTCCTCGTCCTGATCGATCTCGACATGCTGGCCGGCCACCACCAGATCCGCCGCCTCGAGCATGGCCGCGACGCCCATCGGGAACAGGTTGTCGAAGTAGATGTCGCCCAGGGTCGCGTCGGCGCCGATCGGGCAGGTCTTCTGCAGGATGACCGGGCCCTCGTCGAGGCCGTCGGTGGGCCGGAAGATCGTCAGGCCGGTCTGCAACTCGCCCCGGGCGATCGGCCAGTTGATCGACGACGGGCCGCGGTAACGCGGCAGCAGGCTCGGATGGTACTGGATCGTGCCGTGCTTCGGGATGTTGACGAAGCTCTGCGGCGCGAACTGGAGCACGTAGGCCATGATGCCGATGTCGGCGTTCAGGCCGCGCATCGCGTCCTCGGCCTCGGGACTTTTCAGGCTCGGGAACTGGAAGACCGTCAGCCCCTTCTCGACGGCCGCCGTCTTCAGGACGTCCGGCTTGGCGCCGGGCTTCTCCGGCGCGCAGAACACAGCCGCAACCTCATCGCCTCGTGCGAGGAACGCCTCAAGGACCGCTTTTCCGAAATCCTGTTGACCGATGAAGGCGATGCGCATGCAGGCTCCTGGGTGGTGTCATCCGGGCCCTGAGGGAGCCGGTGAGAAACGTGCCGAACGCGGGCTCGGCGGCGCGACCGTGCCCTGGCTCTCGAACGGCGTCACCCGGTAACCGGGGCGGCGCGACACGCACGCCCCCGGATTGTAACACCGGCGATCCGGGGTCTCGCCCCCGGATCGCCGGACATCGATCACTCCGCCGCGATCTTCTGGACCACGCCGATCGCGCCGGATTCCGAGATCTCGCCGACCTCGGCCTCCGAATAGCCCAGCACGGAGCGCAGGATCTCGTCGGTGTGCTCGCCCAGCAGCGGCGAGCGGGTCACCTCGCTCGGGCTCGCCGACAGCTTGATGGGGTTGCCGACCGTCAGGTACTTGCCGCGGGTCGGGTGATCGACCTCCACGATTGTGCCGGTCTTCCGCAGCGACTCGTCCTCGGCGATCTCCTTCATCGACAAGATCGGGCCGCAGGGAATGTCGTACTTGTTCAGGGTGTCCATCACCTCGAACTTGGACACCTTCATCGTCCAGGCCTCGATCCGCGTGAAGATCTCGTTGAGGTGCGGCAGGCGGGCCTTCGGGGTGGCGTAATTCGGATCGGTCTTCCAGTCCGGCTCACCGATGATGTCGCAGATCGGCTCCCAGACGGCGGCCTGGGTGATGACGTAGATGTAGGCGTTCGGATCCTGCTCCCACCCCTTGCAGCGCAGGATGCGGCCCGGCTGACCGCCACCGGAATCGTTGCCCGCGCGCGGCGTCGCCTCACCGAACGGGATGCCCTCGCCGAACTGGCTGTACTCCTTGAGCGGCCCGTGGGCGAGCCGCTGCTGGTCGCGCAGCTTGACCCGGCACAGGTTGAGCACGCCGTCCTGCATGGCGCAGTCGACCTTCTGACCGAGGCCGCTCTGGGTCCGATGATACAGCGCCGTGACGATGCCGAGGGCGAGGTGCAGGCCGGTGCCGGAATCGCCGATCTGCGCGCCTGTCACCATCGGGATGCCGTCGCGGAAGCCCGTCGTGGAAGCGGAGCCGCCGGCGCATTGCGCGACGTTCTCGTACACCTTGCAGTCCTCGTAGCGGCCCGGGCCGAAGCCCTTCACGGAGGCCAGGATCATCCGCGGGTTGACCTCATGGATCTTCTCCCAGGTCAGGCCCATGCGGGCGAGGGCGCCGGGCGCGAAATTCTCGACCAGGACGTCGCATTCCTTGATCAGGCGCCAGAGAACCTCCTTACCCTTGGGGTTCTTCGAATCGAGCGTGATCGACCGCTTGTTGTGGTTCAGCATCGTGAAATAGAGGCTGTCCACGTCCGGGATGTCCTGGAGCTGCTGGCGCGTGGCGTCGCCAACACCCGGCCGCTCGACCTTGATGACGTCGGCGCCGAACCAGGCCAGGAGCTGCGTACAGGTCGGGCCAGATTGAACGTGGGTGAAGTCCAGGATGCGGACGCCTTCGAGGGCCTTGGTCATGATCGGTCTCGGAGCTGGAGTCGGTCTGGGGATGTCGGAGGGCGGCTCAGGCCGCGCGGGATACCGGTTCGATGCCTGCACGGACCCGTGACGCGCGTGCCGCGACGCCGGGGCAGGTGCCTTCCATCCTCGAACGGATCATGTCTGCTCTCCCTCCCAACGCGCAGTCTCGTCGTATCGCGAAACCGTCACGCGAACCCGGGGTGACGAGTCCGCCGATTTGTATACCACATGCCATTCGCCAGATGCGAGTGCCTATTGTGGACGGCTTCGGCGCCGGCCGGGGACCGACCGTAAGCCGGCGCGGGCTCGCGCTCAACACGCTGCACAGCGTGCATGGGGTCGACAGCGCCGCCCCCTTGGCATTCGGTGACGGGCGGTCCATGATTTCGCCAAAATTGCCCTCGCCGCGGGATGGAAAGTGTCCCGCCGACGTGGGTTGAATGATGTAACGCTGCACGAGGAACGCCCATGCTCGCCAGCACCAGCCTGATCAAGTCGTCCTGGATCGCCGTCGATGTCGCCCATGACCGCGCCGAGCGCGTTCTCGTGGTCGAGACTTACATTGCCGTCAGCCCGCTGGAACCGAATTACGACGCCGCGCAGTACGAGCGCGTGCTCGCCTGCGTTCAGAAGGTGCTCAAGACGCATCCGGAGATCGACCGCGCGTCGATCCTGAGCATGCATCGCGGCTCCGGCTGCACGGCGCTGTTCCGGGACACGTCCGCCAAGCAGCCCGCGGCCGCCTGACTCCGTCAGGCCTCGCCGCTCTCGGTCGGCCGGGTCAGATCCGGCGGCTCGAGGGCGACGCGGGCGGCGTGGAACCACCAGAGCGGGATGTCGCGATTGGCCTTCGCCAGTTCCGACGCCCATCCCTCCTTGGGCATGACGTCGGCGCGGTCCGCGAACAGGCGCAGCGCCGCCTCCGCGCGCTCCCGCCGGCACCGCTCCTCGATCGCCCGCCGCTCGGCCTCGGCGCGGGCGTCGGTCTGCTCGATGAGGCGCCGGGTGGCGAGATCGTCGGCGTCGAAGGCGAATTGCTGCCAGAAGGCCTCCGCCTCCCGCGCGACATCCCGCTCGCGGCGCAGCGTCGCGAGCGCCTCTTCCGCGGCGTCCCGCGCCGTCTCGGCCGCTTCGGCGCGGGCGAGGAGGCGGTTGTTGGCCTCGAGCAGTTCCCGCTCCCGCTCGGGCGCCATCCGCTGACGGCGCAGCACCCGCAGTTCCTCCTCGTCGGCGCGTCGGGCGGCCAGGAGGTCGGCCAGCGGGCCGGCCGCGAGAGCGTCGGCGGACCGGAGATAGCGCTCGCGCAGACCCGGGTGCCGGGCCTCCAGGTTCGAGTCGGTCCAGGCGGCGCGATCCTCACCTTCCGTCCGCTCGCGATCGTACAGAGCCTGAGCCAGAGCTTCGCGCAGGTCGTCCGGAAGTCGTTCAGCGCCGTGTCCGTTCATGAACCTGCATTCGCGATGAGCGATCGACAGAACCTAGAACGCGCGCGGACGCCGGGAGAGACCGCCGCCGCGTGACGCACGCGATTTTTTTCTCGAAGCGCCAGCCGCGCGCCAGCGGGCGACGACTGGTGCGACGACTGGTGCTTGTCCGCCGATCGCGGCTGGCCGGAGGCGACGGTCGATCGTCGCTGCTCCTGCTTGCCCGAGCCTGTCACGCCCGTCGGGACTCCGCTCCGCGTCGCCGCCGATCCCCGCCCCACCCGGCACCAGTTCGGGACGGGCACGGGACCGCCATGGTGTCTCGGTATTCCAGAGGCTTGGCCGGCCCGGAATCGCGATGGCGCCCGCCCTCGACCCGCGGTACATCGCGATCAGCGCCCTTCACGCGTCGATCGCAGTCGATGGTCCATACTGGCTACAACCCGGCTCTCGTCGCCCTGTCGATCGGTCTCGCGGTGTTCGCGTCCTACACCGCGCTGGATCTCGGCGCGCGGATCCGAGGGCCGGTCGCCAGACCGCGCTGGCCGTGGATCGCCGGCGCCGCCCTCGCCATGGGCGGCGGCATCTGGTCGATGCACTTCGTCGGCATGCTGGCCTTCGAGATGGGCATGCCGGCCGTCTACGATCTCGGACTCACCCTGCTGTCGCTCGCGATCGCCGTCGCGGCGACCGGGGCCGCCTTCATGTGGGTAGCGCGGGTCGGGGTCGGAGCCGGCGGCCTCCTCGTGGCAGGTCCGCTCATGGGTGCCGGCGTCGCCGGCATGCACTACACCGGCATGGCCGCGCTCCGGATCCCGGGCGACCTCGCCTACAGCCCGACCATTGTCGCGCTCTCGGTGGCGATCGCCGTGACGGCGGCGACCGCCGCCCTGTGGCTCTCCTTCCGGCGGCACGGCGTGTGGCAGAAACTCGCCGCGGCCTGCGTCATGGGCCTCGCAGTGGCCGGGATGCACTACACCGGCATGGCCGCGGCGACGATCACCGCCGAGGCGGCAGGCGCCCAAGCGGCCCACGCGGTGACCGGCGTCCCGGGCCAGCAGAACCTCGCCCTGTACGTCGCCGGCGCGACATTCCTCATCCTGTTCCTGGCGATGCTCGCCTCGTCGCTGGACCAGCAGCGCGTGCAGCGCGAGCTCCAGGCGAGCGAGGCGCGGTTCCGGGCCGCCGTTCAGGCCGTGCGCGGCGTGCTCTGGACCAACGATGCCCAGGGCCGGATGCTCGGCGAGCAGCCGGGCTGGAGCGCGATCACGGGGCAGACGCGGGAGGAATACCAGGGCTACGGCTGGGCCGACGCGGTGCATCCCGACGACATGGAGGCCTCCGTCGAGAGCTGGAACGCGACCGTCCGGGCGCGGCGCACCTACGTTCACGAACACCGGGTCCGTGTCCGCGACGGGACGTGGCGGCACTTCGCGATCCGCGCGATCCCCGTCCTCGACGCGCGGGGCCAGATCCGCGAGTGGGTCGGCGTGCACACGGACATCACCGAGCAGCGTCAGGCCGAAGCGGACCTGCGCGAATCGAACGAGGAGATCCAGCGCTACGCCTACATCGTCAGCCACGACCTGCGCGCGCCGCTGGTCAACGTGATGGGATTCACGAGCGAGCTGGAGGCGACTCGGACCGAGATCGCCGCGGCCCTCCGGGATCATCCGGCGGCGGAGCGGCTCGACGCCGACCTCGGCGAGGCCCTCGGCTTCATCAAGGCGGCGGTGAACCGGATGGAGGGGCTGATCGCCGCCATCCTGAAGCTCTCGCGCGAGGGCCGGCGACAGTTCTCGCCCGAAGCCCTCGACATGACGAGCCTGCTCCGCGGCGTGGCGGACGCCCAGCGGCATCAGGCCGAGGCGGTCGGCGCCACGGTGACGATCGCCCGCGACCTGCCGGAAATCGTCGCCGACCGGCTCGCGATCGAGCAGGTGTTCGGCAACCTGCTGGACAATGCCGTGAAATACCTCGACCCCAGCCGGCCCGGACACATCGCCGTCACGGCCAAGGCCGTGGGCGAGCGCGGCGTCTGCTTCTCCGTCGCCGACAATGGTCGGGGGATCGCGGCGCGGGACCATGCCCGCGTCTTCGAACTCTTCCGCCGTTCGGGCGCCCAGGACCGCCCGGGCGAGGGGATCGGCCTCGCTCACGTGAAGGCCCTGGTCCGGTCGTTCGGCGGACGGATCGAGATCCGTTCAGAACTCGGCGTCGGCACGACGTTCGACGTGACCTTGCCGCGCGGGACCGCTACAGCGATCCGGATAGACCCTGAACCGGCGCCCATCGCCGCCGAATGAGCGTGGAGCCGCCCGTGCATCCCGTCAGCATCGTGATGATCGAGGATGACGAGGGACATGCGCGCCTGATCGAGCGGAACATCCGCCGCGCCGGCGTCAACAACGACATCGTGCCGTTCCGGAACGGTACGTCGGCGCTGGAATACCTGCTCGGTGCGGACGGCTCCGGCGAGGCGAGCGCCCGACGGCACCTGCTGATCCTGCTCGATCTCAACCTGCCGGACATGACCGGCCTCGACATCCTTGAGAAGGTCAAAGCGAACCCGCACACGCGGCGGTCCCCGGTGGTGGTCTTGACCACGACGGACGACAGCCGCGAGATCCAGCGCTGCTACGACCTCGGGGCCAACGTCTACATCACCAAGCCGGTGAGCTACGACGGTTTCGCGAACGCGATCCGCCAGCTCGGGCTGTTCTTCTCGGTGATGCAGGTTCCGCAGAACCCATGAATGCCGCGCGTGCCAGCGGGGACGGCACCGCTGCGGCGGCACGCATCCTCTACATCGACGACGACCCCGGTCTCGGCCGCTTGGTCCGGCGCGCTCTGGAGGCGCGCGGCTACGTGGTCGAGCTCTGCCCCGGGGGCGCGGCGGGACTGGCGCGGCTCGCGCAGGGCGGAATTGATGCCGTCGCCCTCGACCACCACATGCCCGGGCAGACGGGGCTCGATCTGCTGCCCGAAATCCGCGCGCTGCCCCAGGCGCCGCCGGTCATCTACGTGACGGGCTCGGAGGACAGCCGCGTCGCCGTGGCGGCCCTGAAGGCGGGGGCGGTCGACTACGTCTGGAAGGACGTCCAGGGCCAGTTCCGGGAACTGCTCGGCGAGGCCGTCGCCACCGCTCTGCGCCAGGAGAGCCTGCGGCGCGACAAGGAACGCGCCGAGGCCGAGATGCGCGAGGCGCGCGACCGCGCCGAGCTGCTGCTGCGCGAGGTCAACCACCGCGTGGCCAATTCCCTGGCCCTCGTCGCGGCCCTCGCGCACATGCAGCGCAACGCGGTCACCGACCCGGCAGCGAAGGCCGCGCTCGACGAGATGCAGGCCCGCATCTCGGCGATCGCCGGCATCCACCGCCGCCTCTACACCTCGGACGACGTCGAATCGGTCGAGCTCGACGCCTACCTGCAGAGCCTCGTCGAGGAATTGCAGGCCGCGATGCGCGCGAGCGGGCGCGACCACGCGATCCGCCTCCGGGCCGCGCCGGTGAGACTCTCCACCGACAAGGCCGTGTCGGTCGGCGTCGTCGTGACCGAACTCGTCACCAACGCCTACAAGTACGCCTACCCGGTCGGCACCTCCGGCGAGATCCGCGTCGCGGTCGAGCGGGACGCCGACGACACCGTGCTGCTCGCCGTCGAGGATGACGGCATCGGCTGGACCGGGGAGGGCGAGATCCGAGGCACCGGGCTCGGGTCGCGCATCGTGCGCGCCATGGCGTCGAACCTGCGCTCGGCCCTGTCGTACGCCCCTCGAAGCGCCGGGACGCGCGCCGTGCTCGCGTTCCAGGCCTGAGCGTCCGGACCTAGCCGCCCGCTCGCCGGGCGATGCGGTCGAGGGCGTCGAGCATCGGCGCCAGCGCGTCCTCGTCGAGCTGCTGGAAGCCCAGCGCCCGACTCATGAACAGGCCGAGGATGGCGAAGTACAGGACCGAGCCCTCGCCCGGGGGCGCGCCCTCGATCCGTCCGAGCTGGTCCAGCTGATCCGCGACGAACGCCTGAAAGTCCTTCTGCGCTTCCGGCGATTCCATCGATGCCAGGAGCAGCGCGCGCGCGGCCTCGTTGTCCTCGCAGTAATGCGTGCGGATATGCGCCACCATCGCTCTGGGCAGTTGCGACGGGCCGGCCGGTATTTCCCGCGCGCAGGCGTCGATCTCCGCGCGCACATCCGCGAGCTTGCGGGCGACCAGCGCCGCCACCAGCGCGTCCTTCGACGCGTAATGGTGCAGAACACCGCCTTTGCTCAGACCGGCCTCGACCGCGACCGCGTCGATGGTCAGGCCCCGGACGCCGGCTTTCAGGAGCACCGCCGCGGCCGCCTCCAGGATGATCTCGGGCCGCGCCGCCAGTCGCTGTCGCTTCACCTGCATCACGTACCTGCATTAAAAACCGTCTGGACGGTATGTAACGGATGGCGTAGAGACGCGCCACGCAATTTGCACGAGTCGGGCCGACAAGGTCGATCGCATGAGCCGCATCACCTTCCTCCCATCGACATCTGTCCTGCTGATGTTAACCGCGCTGGCGTCGATCGGGTGCGCCCGGGCCGAGCCGGAAGCGGCGCTCGATCCAGCCCTCGCGCGGGTCCGCGTGGTGCAGGCGCGGCGCACACCGCTCGCGCTCGACGTCGTGGTGACCGGTGACATCCAGGCGCAGGCGCAGGTGAACGTCTCGTTCCGGACGAACGGGAAGGTCGCCGAGCGGCGCGTCGAGGTCGGCGACCATGTTAGCGCCAACCAGGTCCTCGCCGTCCTCGAACCCCTGACGCAGCAGGCCAATCTCGACAACGCCAAGGCCGCCCTCGCCTCGGCCGAGGCGCTGCTGACCCAGGCCAAGATGTCCTACGAGCGCCAGAAGCAGCTCCTCGCCGGCGGCTTCACGACCCGCTCGACCTACGACAACGCCGAGCAGGAGCTGCGCACGACCCAGGCGGCGGTCGACTCGGCCAAGGCGGCGCTCGGGACAGCGCAGGAGCAGTTCTCGTACACGGAGCTGCGCGCGGGCGTGTCCGGCGTGGTGACGAGCCGCAGCTTCGAGGTCGGCCAAGTGGTCCAGTCGGGCCAGACCGTGCTGGTCGTCGCCCAGGACGGGCCCCGCGACGCGGTCTTCAACGTCTACGAATCGCTGCTGGCCCAGCCGCCGGCCGGCGACACCATCGCGGTGGCGCTCCAGTCGGACCCGTCCGTCACCGCGGTCGGGACCGTGCGGGAGATCTCACCCACGGTGGACGCCGCGAGCGGCACGGTGCGGGTCAAGATCGGCCTCAAGGCGACGCCCGCCGCCATGGGGCTCGGGGCCGTCGTGATCGGCCGCGGACGCTTCGCGCCGCACGAATCCGTAGTCCTGCCCTGGTCGGCGCTGTACCGCTACGACGGTCGGCCCTCCGTGTGGATCTACGATCCGCAGCGCAGGACCGTCTCGGTCCGGGCGGTGGAGATCGACCGCTTCGGCCCCGACATCATCGCGCTGAAGCGCGGCGTCGAGCCGGGCGAGCGGGTGGTCGTCGCCGGCATCCAGTTCCTGCGCCCCGGCCAGACCGTCGCGGCCGCCGAGATCGGAGACCGCCCATGACGGCGCGCGAGTATCTCGTCCTGGGCCTCGTCGCGGCGGCGCTCGCCGGATGCAACGGGCACGGCGGTGACAGCGGGGAGGGCGCTGCGGCCGCCCCCGTCCGTCCGGTTCTCACGCAGGTGGTCGTGCCGAGCGACACCGTCACGTTCGGGCCGTTCGCCGGCACGATCGAGCCGCGCTACCAGGCGCAGCTCGGCTTTCAGATTCCCGGCCGCATGGTGGCGCGGGACGTCACGGTCGGCGACCTCGTCACCCGCGGTCAGCGCCTCGCGGCCCTCGACACGATCGTGACCCGCTTCGACCTGACCCGCGCCGAGGCCGACCTCGCCGACGCGAAGGCGCAGGCCGAGAATGCCGAGGCCGCGGAATCGCGGACCCGGCGCCTGATGTCCGGCAACGCCGTGTCCCAGGCCACCCTCGACCAGGCGGTCGCCAAGCGCGAGACCGCCCGGGCCCGGGTGGATCAGGCGATGGCGAGCCTTCAGAAGGCCCGCGACCAGATGGGGTACACCGAACTGAAGGCCGAATTCGACGGCGTCGTGACGCAGCGCCTCGCCGAGGTCGGCCAGGTGCTCAGCGCCGGCCAGGGCGTCGTGACCGTGGCGCGCCCGGACGTCCGCGAGGCGGTGGTCGACATCCCCGAGACCCATGCCGGGGCCCTGCCGGCGGACGGCGTGTTCACCGTCGCGCTCCAGAGCGCGCCGGAGCTGACGGCACGGGGGCGCATCCGCGAGATCGCGCCGCTCGCCGAGTCGGGGACGCGGTCCAAGCGCATCCGGATCACCCTGGACGATCCCGGCCCGGCCTTCCGGCTCGGCGCGACCATCAACGTGTCGCTGATGCGCAAGGTCCCGCCCACCGTCCTGCTGCCCGCGTCGGCGCTGCTCGAGGATAACGGCCGCCGCTCGGTCTGGGTCGTGTCGGCCGACGGAAAGACGGTGGCGCGCCGCGACGTCACCGTGGCGGCGCGGGACAATGCGGAGGACGGCCGCGTGGCGGTCGTCGACGGGCTCAAGGCCGGCGAGCGCGTCGTGGTCGCGGGCGTCCATGTCCTGAAGGAAGGCCAGGCCGTGCGCCTGACCGACGGCGCCGTCTGATCCGGCCGCACGGGGTTTGCGCGTGAAGGACTTCAACCTTTCCGACTGGGCGCTCGAGCACCGCTCGTTCGTCTGGTTCCTGATGCTGGTCTCGCTGGTCGCGGGGCTGATGGCCTATACGCGTCTCGGCCGCGAGGAGGACCCGCCCTTCACAATCAAGACCATGGTGGTGCAGACCACGTGGCCGGGGGCGACCATCAAGGACACCCTCGATCAGGTCACCGACCGGGTCGAGAAGGAACTCCAGCAGCTCAACGGCCTCGATTACGTCCGCAGCTACACGACGCCCGGATCGTCGACGGTGTTCGTCCAATTCCGCGACACCCTCAAGAAGAACGAGATCCAGCCGGCCTTCTACCAGGTCCGCAAGCGGCTCGGGGACATCAAAGGTCAGTTCCCGGAGGGCGTGCAGGGCCCGTTCTTCAACGACGAGTTCGGCGACGTCTACGGCAACATCTACGCGTTCACGGCCGACGGCCTGACGCACCGGCAGCTGCGCGACTACGTCGAGAGCATCCGCACCGAGGTCCTGCGGGTGCCGAATATCGGCAAGACCCAGCTGATCGGCACGCAGGACGAGACGATCTACCTCGATTTCTCCACCCGGAAGCTCGCCGGCTACGGCATCGATTTCCAGGCGCTCATCAAAGCGCTGCAGGCGCAGAACGCTGTCTCGGCCTCGGGCGTCGTCCAGGCCGGGCCGGAACGCATCTCGCTGCGGGTCAGCGGCTCATTCGCGTCCGAGGCCTCGCTCCAGGACTTCAACCTGCGGGTCAATGACCGCTTCTTCCGCCTCGCCGACATCGCCGAGATCAGCCGCGGCTACGAGGACCCGCCGGCGCCGCTGTTCCGAGTGGACGGCAAGCCCGCGATCGGCCTCGCCATCGCGATGCGTCCCGGCGCCAACCTGCTGCATTTCGGCGAGGCGCTGAAGGAGCGCATGCGGGCAATCGAGGCGAGGCTGCCCGTGGGCGTCGGCGTCCACCTCGTGTCGGACCAGCCCAAGCAGGTGGAGCACGCGGTCGGCGGCTTCACCGAGGCCCTGGTCGAGGCCGTGATCATCGTGCTCGCGGTGAGCTTCGTGAGCCTCGGCGTCCGCGCCGGCCTCGTCGTCTCGGTGTCGATCCCGCTCGTGCTCGCGATCGTGTTCGTGGTCATGCAGATCATGGACGTGACCCTGCAGCGCATCTCCCTCGGCGCGCTGATCATCGCGCTGGGCCTGCTGGTCGACGACGCCATGATCACCGTCGAGATGATGGTGGCCCGCCTGGAGCGCGGCGACACGCTCCGGAAGGCCGCCACCTTCGCGTACACGTCGACGGCCTTCCCCATGCTGACCGGGACCCTCGTCACCGTGGCGGGCTTCCTGCCGATCGGCTTCAACGGCTCCGGCGCCGGCGAGTACACCTACTCGCTGTTCGTGGTGATCGCGGCCGCGCTGCTGGTCTCCTGGGTCGTCGCGGTCCTGTTCGCGCCGCTCGTCGGCGTCACGCTCCTGCCGAAGACCATGAGGCACCACACGGAGAAGGAGGGGATCTTCACGCGCCTGTTCGTCTGGGCTCTGCGGCTCGCCATGCGCTGGCACTGGACGACGGTGGTGGTCTGCCTCGGGCTGATGGCGGCGGCCATCGTCGGGATGGGCCACGTGCAGCAGCAGTTCTTCCCGTCCTCGGACCGGTCCGAGGTGCTGGTCGACCTGACCCTGCCGCAGAACGCCACCATCGCCGAGACCCGGGCGCAGATGGACCGGTTCGAGGCGAACCTGAAGGGCGACCCGGACGTGACGAGCTGGTCCTCCTACGTCGGCGAGGGTGCGGTGCGCTTCTATCTCCCGCTCGACCAGCAGCTCGCCAACGCGTTCTTCGGCCAGATCGTCATCGTCACGAAGTCGCTGGAGGTGCGCGACCGCGTGATGGCACGCCTCCAGACCATCGGCCTGCGCGACTTCGTCGGCACCGACGTGCTGGTGCAACCCCTGAGCCTCGGCCCGCCCGTGGGCCGGCCGGTGCAGTACCGCCTCAGCGGACCGAACATGGAGACGGTGCGCCGACTCTCCCTCGACCTCGCCAACGTGGTGGCGGCCGACAAGCGCCTCGACGTGCCGACCTTCGACTGGAACGAGCCCGGCAAGGTCCTGCGGGTCGAGATCCTCCAGGACAAGGCGCGCCAGCTCGGCGTCACCAGCCAGGACGTCGCCGGCATCCTGAACGGGATCGAGGGGGGGCAAGCGATCACGCAGGTCCGGGACTCGATCTACTTGGTCAACGTCGTCGGCCGTGCCCGCGCGGCCGAGCGGTCCTCGCTGGACACGCTGCAGTCGCTGCAGGTCGGTCTCGCGAACGGCACGGTGGTCCCGGTGCTGGCTTTCGCGCGGATCGGCTACGATCTCGAGCAGCCGATCGTCTGGCGCCGCGACCGCCTGCCGACCGTGACGGTGCGGGCCACGATCCACGACGCGACACAGCCGGCCACCGTCGTGGCCGCGCTGCAGCCGGGCATCGACGCCTTCATCAAGGCGCTCCCGGAAGGCTACACGGTCCAGACCGGCGGCGCCGTGGAGGAATCGGCCAAAGGTCAGGGCCCGATCGCGGCTGTGGTCCCGGTCATGCTGCTGGCGATGGCGTTCCTGCTGATGATGCAGCTCCAGAGTTTCGGGCGGATGCTGCTCGTCTTCACCGTGGCGCCGCTCGGCCTGATCGGCGTCGTCCCGGCGCTGCTCCTGTTCGACAAGCCGATGGGCTTCGTCGCCATCCTGGGCATCCTCGCGCTCATCGGGATCATCATCCGCAACGCGGTCATCCTGGTGAGCCAGATCGAGGAGTTCCGCGACGAGGGGATGGCGCCCTGGCAGGCGGTCTTCGAGGCGACCCACCACCGCATGCGACCGATCCTCCTGACCGCCGCTGCGGCGAGCCTGGGCCTGATCCCGATCGCCCGCGAGGTGTTCTGGGGGCCCATGGCCTTCGCGATGATCGGCGGCATCCTGGCGGCGACCTTCCTGACGCTCCTGTTCCTTCCGGCCCTCTACATCGGCTGCTACCGCATCCGCCCGGATGCGGGCGGCACGCCGGCGGCCCACGCCGGCTGATCGGCCGGTTCACGCGATCGCAGCGCCTGCGGGCGCTGCGAGAAACGGTCGGCCCGCCCCTCCGCCCCCTCAGGGCGGGCCGACCGTGACGATCTTTCGCGCGGGCGGGACCACGCCGCGCGAGACCCGACGGCGCTTCGGCGCGTAGGGTGCGACGGTAACGAGGACCGTCCCGCCCATGAACGCCTTCATCGCCGTCGTCCTGGTCTGCGCCAATGGGATCGCCCAGGATGCCTGCACGGACGCCGAGGCGCTCGAAGTGCGCAAGGTCCGGGTCGCCAACGAGCTCGGCTGCGCCACCGGCTGGCAGGAGATCATCGCCCGCACCGAGCTGCGCGAGGAGATCGGCAAGACCGCCTACCTGAAGACGGAGTGCCGCCGGGTGAAGGAGCCCCGATGACGCCGGCGGCCGCTATTTCTCGTACTTGATGTAGGCGAAGCGCGGATCGGTCGGGGTGCCCTCGAGCCCCTGTCCCTCCAGGCCCGGCTGCCAGGACACGACCTCCTCGATCTTCCGGGCGAGGGCGAAGTCCTTGTCGGTGATGCCCTTGGCCGCGTGGTTCATCAGCCGGACCTCGACCCAGGCGTAGGACGCCGTGATGTCCGGATGGTGCCACGCCGCCTCGGCGAGGTGGCCGACCGTGTTGATCACCATCAGGGTGCTCTTCCATCCGGACGTCTTGTAGGTGCGCCGGATCCACCCGTCCTCCAGTCGCCACGCGGGCAGTTCGGCCTTCAGCCGCGCCTCCACGGTTGCCTCGTCCAGTGCACCTTCGCGTCGCTCGCTCATGATCTTCGTCTCCGATGAAACCGTCGCGGTCGAGGGTGCCGCCGCGGCCGGTTGCGCGCAAGCGTGTTTGCCACGGTGGACGGAAACCGGTGTGAGCCCTATGACCTTTTGCCAATGGCGTCCGGCTCGGTCGGCACTCCAGTCTGCCGCCGCTGAAGACTGCGCAATACGATGGGAGAAGGCGTGATGCTGTCACGGCGCGCGATGCTCGCCGGGGGCCTGCTCGGCGGCCTCGGCCTGCGGGCGGCGCGCGCCGACGTGCCGACGATCCGCCTCGGGAGCCTGCCCTTCGGCACGTCGACCTGGGAGGCGGCGGTGATCAAGGCCCGCGGCCTCGACACGGCCAACGGCTTCGAGCTCGACGCGGTCAAGCTCGCCGGCAACGACGCGGCCCGGATCAGCTTCATCGGTGGACAGGTCGACACGATCATCGGCGACCTTCTCTGGGCCGCGCGCCTCGGCAACGACGGTCAGGCGGTGCGCTTCATCCCGTACTCGACCTCCGAGGGCGGCGTGATGGTGGCGGGCGACAGCCCGGTGAAGAGCCTCAAGGACCTCGCGGGCAAGCGCCTCGGAGTGGCGGGCGGCCCCCTGGACAAGAACTGGCTCCTCCTCCGGGCACAGGCCAAGGACGCGGCCGGCATCGATCTGGAGCAGGCCGCCGAGATCGCCTACGGCGCGCCGCCGCTGATCACGCTGAAGCTGGAGCAGGGCGGCCTCGACGCCGCGCTGACCTACTGGACCTACTGCGCCCGCCTCAAGGCCAAGGGCTATCGGCAGCTGGTCGGGGCCGAGGACATCATGCACGCCCTCGGGGTCCCCGGCGACGTGGCGCTGATCGGCTACCTGTTCCAGGACGCCACCGTGAAGGAGAAGCCCGCGGCCGTGGCGGCCTTCGCCCGGGCCTCGCGGGCCGCCAAGGACATGCTCGCCTCGGATCCGAGCACGTGGCAGATCGTGCGCCCGCTGATGGCGGCGGAGGACGAGGCGACCTTCGAGGCTTTGAAGCACGATTTCCTCGCCGGCATCCCGCGCCGCACCATCGCGGAGGAGCGCGCCGACGCCGAGAAGCTCTACGCGGTGATGGCGCGGCTCGGCGGCGCCCGCCTCGTCGGCAAGGGCGACGCGCTCCCGCCGGATCTCTACTACACCGGCCGCAATGGTTGAGGCGCCCGCCCGGCGGGCACGCGTTTCGGCCGTCCCGAGCACCGGGACCGCATGGGCGCGCTGACCCGCATCGCGTCCCTGGCCGTGCTCCTCGCCGCCTGGCAGATCGCCGCGCTGGAGGCGGGCTCGCGCCTGCTGCCGGCGCCCCTCGCGGTGCTGCGCTTCATCGTTCAGGAGGCGGAGCGCGGCGACCTCGCGCACAACGTGGGCATGACGCTCCTCCGCGTGGCGATCTCCTTCACCGTGGCGATGGTCCTCGGCGTCCTCCTCGGCGTCGCGCTCGGGCGCTCCAAGGCCGCCGACCTCACCCTCGACACGCCGCTGCTCGTCCTCCTCAACACGCCCGCCCTGGTGATCACGGTCCTGGCCTATGTCTGGGTGGGGCTGACCGAGACCGCGGCGATCCTCGCGGTGGTGCTGAACAAGCTGCCGAACGTCGCGGTGATCGTGCGGGAGGGGGCGCGGAACCTCGATCCCGGCCTCGACGAGATGGCCCGCGCCTACCGGCTCGACCGGCGCAGCTGGGCCCTCGATATCCTGATCCCGCAGCTCCAGCCCTACATGGTCACGGCGGCGCGGTCGGGCCTGTCGCTCGCCTGGAAGATCGTGCTGGTGGTGGAGCTGCTCGGGCGCCCGGACGGAGTCGGCTTCGCGATCAACTACTACTTCGTCCAGAGCACCGACGTGGCGGCCATCATCGGCTACAGCCTCGTCTTCATGGCCGTGATGATCGGCATCGACGTCCTCCTCCTCCAGCGGCTCGAAGCGTATGTCCGTCGCTGGCGCTGACCCCGTCCTCCAGGTCGCGATCGCGTCCAAATGGTACCGGCCCGCGCGGGCCGAGCCGGTCGAGGCTGTCCGGAACCTGACCTTCGGCGTCGCTGCCGGGGAGATCGTCTGTCTCATCGGACCGTCTGGCGCCGGCAAGACCACCACCCTGCGGATCCTGCTCGGCCTCGACACCGCGTTCGAGGGCCGCGTCTCCGGCGCGGACCGGGCGGGCATCGTGTTCCAGGACCCGCGGCTGCTGCCCTGGCGCAGCGTCGAGCACAACGTCCGCCTCGGTCTGCCCCGGGCGCGGCGCGGCCGTGACCTCGACGATCTGTTCGCTCGGCTCGGCCTGACGGCCTGGCGGTCGCGCTACCCGAAGGCCCTGTCGCTGGGCATGCAGCGGCGCGTGGCGCTGGCGCGCGCGCTGGTCGACGGCCCGCGCGTCCTCGTCCTCGACGAGCCGTTCGTCTCCCTCGACGACGCCGCCGCCGCCGAGCTGCGCGGCCTCGTGGTCGACACGGTGGACCGAACCGGCATGAGCGTCCTGATGGTCACGCACAACGTCGCCGAGGCGATCGGGATCGCCGACCGCCTGCTGCTGGTCTCGCGGCGACCGGCGAGCCTCATCGCCGACGTGCGCCTCGACCGGCCGCGCCGGGCGCGCGACCGCGCCTGGGCCGAGGCGACCCGGGCGAACCTCGCCGCGCAACATCCCGCGATCATCGCGCAGTGACGCGCGGTGCGCGAGTCGATCGCACGACCGGCCGCGCCCGGATCGAAGGCTGAGATCCGGGCACCGGCCGATCCGAACGACCATCCGTCCGGAGCCCCGACATCGATCGGGTGCCGCATCGGCCATTTCCCCGGGCGGCCTGCGGAGCGTAGGGTCGATCGACGGAGGTGCGCATGGCCGACCTGGATGCCAAATATCGGGCCTTCGTGGCGCTGCACGAGCGGCCGGGGGTGTTCGTCGTGGCGAATCCCTGGGACGCGGGCTCGTCGCGGATCCTGACCGCCCTCGGCTACGAGGCCCTGGCGACGACGAGCGCCGGCTTCGCGTTCGCCATCGGACGGCGGGACTCCAGCGCCTCCCTGTCGCGCGACGCGATCCTGGAGAACGCCCGCGCCATCGTGGACGCGACCCACCTGCCCGTGACGGCCGATCTGGAGGACGGGTTCGGGGCCGACCCGGACGCGTGCGCGCTGACGATCGCCCGGGCCTCCGAGATCGGGCTGGTCGGCGGCTCGATCGAGGACGCGACCGGCGACGCTGCCGAGCCGATCTTCGATTTCAACCTCGCCGTCGAGCGGGTCGCCGCCGCGGCAGAGGCCGCGCGCGGGCTCCCGTTCGTGCTGACCGCGCGCACCGAGAACCACCTGTGCGGCAGGCCCGATCTCGACGACACGATCCGGCGCCTCCAGGCCTTCGAGAAGGCGGGGGCGCACGTGCTCTACGCCCCGAACCTGCCTGACCTCGAGGCCATCCGGACGGTCTGCGCCGCGGTGGGCCGTCCGGTGAACGTCGTCGCCGGCCTGTCGCCGCGGCAGCACACGGTGGCCGAGCTGGCGGCGGCCGGTGTGAAGCGGATCAGCGTCGGCGGGTCGTTCGCGCGGGCGGCCCTCGGCGGACTCGCGCGCGCCGCCCGCGAGGTGCTGGAGCGGGGCACCTTCACCTACGCGGCGGAGGCCATGCCGGGCAGCGAGGCGAGAGCCTACATGGCGGACGAGCCGCGCTAGACGCGGCCGCTGCGCGGCACGCGCCGCGACACCGCCGACCGGCCGTGGCGAGGCTGGCCCGGTCGACGATCCCGACCACGTGGGACCGCAGCTCGATCAGCCCGGCCTCGGCTCAGTGCGCGAGAATGCGACTCACGACAACGCACACGCTGCCGACGTCGTCTCGCCCATTCCGTCAGCGGCCCGACCGAGCGGCCGATCACGCCATCGCCGGCTCGCGCATGTACGCCTGCTAGCCGGCGCTGTACCGATGCGCGCGTCGAAGCTGATCCTTCGCGATCGGCCCCACATGTCGCCCGCCCGATTGACAGGGGCGGCTGGTCGAAACTCGAGCGTCCCGATGTCCCGCGTGTCCCATTCCGCCATCGACCGCGCACCCACCGCCAGCCGGTCGGGGAGCGGCAACGTGGTCAGGCTGGCCGTCGCGCAGGCCCTTGCCGGGGCGAACTCGACCGTCGTCTTCGCGACGGGTGCCGTCGTCGGCAACATGCTGGCGCCGAGCAAGCTCCTGGCCACGCTGCCGATCTCGATCTTCGTCGTCGGGATGGCCGCCTGCGCGCTCCCGACCGGCAGCGTCGCCAGGCGCTACGGGCGCCGGACCGTGTTCACGGTCGGCACCGGCTGCGGGGTGCTCGTCGGCCTGCTTTCGGCTCTGGCGATCGCCACAGCCAATTTCTGGCTGTTCTGCGCGGCGATGTTCTTCGGAGGCGCCTACGCGGCCGTGGTCTTCTCGTTCCGGTTCGCCGCCGCGGACTGCGTTCCGGCCGAACGGCGGCCGCGGGCTCTCTCGGCCGTCATGGCCGGCGGCGTCTTCGGCGGGGTGATCGGGCCGCAACTCGTCACCCACACCATGAACCTGTGGGCCCCCCACCTGTTCGCCGCCACCTTCCTGGCCCAGGCGGCCGTCGCCGGTGCGGCCGCCCTCGTCCTGGCCGGGGTCCGCCTGCCGCGGCCGGCCGCCGAGGCTAGCTCCCGCGGGCGCCCGCTGGCCGTCATCCTGGCTCAGCCACGCTTCGTCATCGCGGTGATCTGCGGGGCCGTGTCGTACCTGCTGATGAACTTCGTCATGACGGCCGCCCCGCTGGCCATGCGCCTGTGCGGCCACGCCCAGGAGGAGGCCAATCTCGGTCTGCAATGGCACGTCATCGCCATGTACGGGCCGAGCTTCTTCACCGGGCGGCTGATCACGCGCTTCGGCGCGTCCCGCGTCGTGGCAACTGGCCTCACCCTGACGGGCGCGGCCGCGCTCGTCGGGCTGGCGGGCGTGGATGTCGGGCATTTCTGGCTGTCCCTGATCCTCCTGGGCGTCGGCTGGAACTTCGGCTTCGTCGGCGCCTCCGCGATGGTGCTGGAGTGCCATCGCCCGGAGGAGCGGACGCGGGTTCAGTCGATCAACGACTTCATCGTGTTCGGGATGGTGGCCGTCGGCTCGTTCTCGTCCGGGGGCCTGCTGACGAGCTACGGCTGGGACACGGTTCTCCGGGTGTCGTTCGCGCCCCTGGCGCTCGCCGCGGCGGCGCTGGCGCTCACGACGGCGCGCGGCGCGGGCCGATCCGGCGCAGCGTGAGCCCGACGCGGAGGCTCGACTCCGGCAGGACCAGCGGAAGCGTGCCGCGTTGGTGCCGCCAGCATTTCAGCCCCCGCGGATCCCGTCGGGATCCTCGGCCTCCGGCAGGGCGACGTAGATCAGCACGCCGAGTACCGTCATGGCGAAGCGGAAGGCGGATTGCTGGCCGTTCCAGGACTTCGACATCCACATGCCGAACCACTCGCCGCCGATGCCCAGGAAGCCGGCCTGCCAGAGCAGGAAGCCGACGCTCAGGCCGGCGATCGCCCAGCTCTTGGCCCGGGCGAAGTCGTCGCGCGGGGCCCGGAGCCGACCGAGCATCAGCCCGACGCCGATCCAGAGCAGGAGCGCCGTCAGCGCCTCCGCGGCGACGATCAGCGTGAAGGCGCCGCGCTGCAGCGTTGGATCGGTGATCGAGCGGTCGGCGATCCCCGAATCCGGCAGGATCGTATCCATCGACAGCACGTGCTGCACGAAGGCGAGGTTGACCGCCGGCTCTACGACGTTGCCGTAGACGACGAGCGTGCAGGTCAGCGCGAGGGCACCGACGAGGGCGGCCTTCGAGAGACGGATGGCGAGCACGATCGGCCCCTCCTGACAGACGGGCACCGCGACCGGTGACGGCCCGAGCCTCCCCCGGTCGCCGCGTCCCTCAGTTCGCCTTCGCCTCGACCTCCAGCCGGTCGAGGACGGCGGCCGGCGATCGCGCCGCTCCGAGATCGATGAAGCCGATCCCCGCCGGCTCCTTGGACTTGGCATGCACCACGAGCTTGCCGGGCTTCATCACGAACTGGCCCATGGCGGCGCCGATCCCCTTGGCCGCCGCGCTGTTGCCCAGGATGATCGGCACGCCGAGCAGGCTGGCGGTGACGTATTCCTTGCGCAGCTCGTCCGGCTTGAGGCTGAGATCCTTCGATTGCGCGGCCAGGAAGCGCTCGAACAGGCCGGCATTCTCGACCGTCAGATCCAGGGTCTTGGCGCTGCCCGAGAACATCACCATCGTCGCCGCCGGCAGGGTTCCGGAGAACAGCTCGGGCCCGATGCCCCCGAGCGTGCCGGACAGGCGGACGGTGCCGATGTCGCGCCCGGAGATCGTGACCTCCCGCAGGGCGAGGTCGCGGGCCTTCTCGTCCAGGCTCGCGTCGGCCACGAGGTTGAGGTCGAGGTCCCGGTAGCCGTAGGCCGGCAGCAGGCCGACGAGCGGCGCGCCCGCGAGCAGATCCGCGGGCAGGCTCAGGCCGGTGAGGCTGATGCGGGTGGCGCTTGGCACGCCCTCGGTCATCGGGCCGAAGGCCAGGGCCGCCTCGCGCAGGGCGATGCGGGGGGCCGGCCGCGGCGATACCGTGACCGCCAGGGGATCCCCGGTCCTGTCAGCCGGCCTGGGTTCGGGCGGCCGCGGCCCCCGGCCCGGCTCGGGCAGGGCGCCGCGGGCCGGGGGCCGGACGTCGCGCGGCGGCGCCGCCTCGGCCTCGGGCGGCAGATCGATCGACAGGTCGGTGAGGGTGAGCGTGCCGAGCTTCGGTGTCAGCCGGCGCATCTCGACGTCGGAGAAGCCGACCCCGCCCGTCGGCTCGGCGGCGATACCCTGGAGGGTCGCGACGGTCGGCGCCAGGGATGTCCCCAGCGCGGCGACGCGGCCGACATGGATCCGCAGGGCGCCGCGGCTCATCGACAGGTTGTCCAGCGTGGTGCCGCCCTCCGAGCCCGCGGACGTGTAGGCGGCTCGGCCGATCTCGAACAGCACCGGCCCCTTCGGATCGGTATCGCTGACGCTCAGGCCCTGCATCTCAAGGCTGCCGATCGAGGTGGCGTCGATCAGATCGGCGGCGGCGGCGGCCAGCGGGCGCCGGTCGCTGGAGTCGTCGAAGCCGTTCGCCACGATGGCGAAGGCGCCACCCCAGCCGTCCGGCACCTGCCGGCCGCCGAGATCCCGGCCGTCGAGGCGGGCGATCTTCACGGTGGTGCCGCGCGCGTCCGAGTAGGTGACGTCCGAGACCTGGATCGTCCCGTAGACGCGCTGGACTGGTCCCTTGCCGTCACCGGGCACCGTGTAGAGCCGGCTGAGCGCCGCGAGATCCAGATCCGTGGCGCGCACCTGACCGTAGGTTCCGGACCCGTGGTTCGGCCCCGCGACGGAGCTGACCGTCGCTCCGGCCGCCGTCAGCTCCCCGACGCGGCCGGCCCGGATGTCGCGGGCGACCACGTCGCGGTAGGTGACGGTCTGCCGGTTGTCGCCGGGACCCGCGTTCTCGGAGGTGAGGACCGGAGCGGTCAGGCTGCCGGCATCGAGCCGGGCGAGCCGCTGCTCCCAGGGCACGTTGGAATCGGGCCGCAGGATCGCTGCGAGGTCCTCCTTGGACAGGCGTGTGCCGCTCGCCGTCAGCTTCGGCGCCTTCAGCAGCGTGCCGCCGAGCGGGATCACCACGTCGGTCACCGTCACGTCCTGGACGGCGGCGGCGCCTTCCTGCGCAGTGAGCGGCGTCGGCGCGAGCCCGAGGAGGGCCAGCACGGCGGCCGTCGCCCAGGCCGACCGGAGGCGGAAACGGGCCTTCGGGTGGTTCATGGCAGGGTCCGGACCGGGGCTCTCGCGGGAATACCCTAGCCGTGCCGCGTTTTGCCGGGCGAGGCAATCGCGCGCGTCGGCCCGGGCGATCGTGCCGGGACCGGTGTCGTACGGACGCAACGGCGCGGCGGCGCCACGCCGGGCGCTACAACGAGAAGGACGTTCCGCAGCCGCACGACGCGGTGGCCAGCGGGTTCTCGATCTTGAAGGACTGGCCGATCAGGTCGTTCACGAAATCGATGGTCGAGCCGCTCATGTACTCGAGCGAGACCGGGTCCACGATCACGGTGGCGCCGTCGCGCTCGATCGCGACGTCCTGCGCCTCCCGGGCGCGGGTGATGTCGAAAGCGTAGGAGAAACCCGAGCAGCCGCCGCCATTGACGCTGATCCGCAGCGACGAGCCGGCCGGCTCCGCCACCATGATCTCGTTGATGCGCTTGGCCGCGCGGGCGGTCAGGGTGATCTCAGCCATCGGTCTCTGGCCACGCATTCGTTCAGTGGACGGCGCGCCCGGCCCGTTGCCGAAGGCGCCTCGGCCCACAAGATATGGGCCGCAAGCCGGCGCCGCAACGCGCCGGGCGGGGAGCCGTCATGACCAGGGTGCGTGCGTTTCAGAGCGGATCCCGTGCGACCGAACGGTGAGCGCTGGCGCGCGCCCTACGCCACCGATCCGGCCCAGACGCGGGGACGCCTGATCCCGGAGGCCGGATCTCCGACCCGCAGCGACTTCCAGCGCGATCGGGACCGGATCATCCACTCGACGGCGTTCCGGCGTCTGAAGCACAAGACGCAGGTCTTCGTGCATCACGAGGGCGACCATTACCGCACCCGCCTGACCCATACCCTGGAGGTGAGCCAGATCGGCCGGGCGCTCGCCCGCGCCCTCGGGCTCGACGAGGACCTCGCGGAGGCGCTGGCCCTCAGCCACGACCTCGGCCACACCTGCTTCGGCCATACCGGCGAGGACGCCCTCGACGCCTGCATGGCCCGCCACGGCGGGTTCGACCACAACGCCCAGGCGCTGCGGATCGTCACGCGACTGGAGCGGCGCTACGCCGGCTTCGACGGGCTGAACCTCGCCTGGGAGACGCTGGAGGGCCTCGTCAAGCACAACGGCCCGCTGCTCACCGCAGAGGACGGCCGGCCGACGCCCCGCTACGCCGCCCGGGGTATCGCGGCAGCGATCCTGGAATACGACGCGCTGAATCCCCTCGACCTCTGGAGCCAGGCCGGCCCCGAGGCCCAGGCCGCGTCCCTGGCGGATGACATCGCCTACGCCGCCCACGACCTCGACGACGGGCTGCGCGCCGGCCTGTTCGAGATCCCGGAACTGCGGGCGGTCCCGTTCCTGGCCGGGCTGCTCGGCGAGATCGACCGGCTGCATCCGGGCCTGGAGCCGTCGCGGATGATCCATGAGCTGGCCCGACGGGTGATCACCCGCTTCGTCGAGGACGTCATCCGCGAGGGCGGTCGCCGCATCGCCGCCCTGGATCCGCAGCGCGTCGAGGACATCCGCAACGCGGATCAGCCGGTCATCGCGTTCTCACCGGAGATCGCGGCGGCCGACGCCGACATCATGCGCTTCCTGTGGGAGCGGATGTACCGGCATCCCGGCGTGGTCGCGGTGCGGAAGAAGGCCGACGCCATCGTCAACGACCTGTTCGCGGCGTTCACAGCGGTGCCGTCCCGGATGCCGGAGGAGTGGAGCGCCGGTCTCGACGGGGCCACGGAGGCCCGGGTCGCCCGCCGGGTCGCCGACTACATCGCCGGCATGACCGACACCTACGCCGTCCTGGCGCACCGCAAGCTCCACGCGACGACGCCGGACCTGCACTGGGAGCTGCCCAGCCGAGGGCTGCCCCTCGCCGAGCCCTAAGGGCCCGGCGCGGGGCGGTTCGGATCAGCAGCCGCAGCCGCAGGTGAAGCTGCCGTAGCACCCGCCGTAGCCACCGCCGTAACCGTAGCCGCCATAGGCGGCGGGATAGCCGTAGCCGTAACCGCCGTAGGCGGCCGGGTAGCCGTAGCCGTAGGCACCATACCCGTAGCCGCCGTAGACGCTCCCGGCGGCGAGCCCGAGCCCGAGGCCGATCCCCGCGCCGGCCAGCCCGTAGCCGAGGGCACGACCGTAGCCACCGCGGTATCCGTAGCCGCGCCCGTAGAAGCCGCGGGCCGCGTAGCCGCCGCGATAGCCGTACCCGCCCCGGAAACCGCCGCGGAACCCGCCACCGTGGAATCCGCCGCCGCGGAAGCCGCCTGCCTCCGCGCTCGGCGCGGCCAGGACGAGGGCGCAGAGCGCCGTACCCGCAATCGTCAAGGTCTTCATCAGTAACTCCGCGATCGGCCTGCTCACGATCGACTCCGATGACACTGCTTCGTCTCGGGCGAGACAAGACGGACACTGGGCGATCCGTAATCGTCGCGCGGGATAACGCGGCGGCGGCGCGCACGTGGTTAGCGGACCGACTCCGCGACCGCGGATTCGGCGGGGCCGGCGCGCGGGTCGGCGCCGTGACACCCTCCCGCCCCCTTGCTAGACCGCCGGTGCGGGCGCAGGCCGGACGGGCCGGGCGACGAGACCCCCGCGCGAGCGAGATCGAGACCCATGAACATCTTCGCCCTGTTCGAGGCGCGCGTGCGCGAGGCCGTGGAGGCGCTGACCCGCGCCGGCCACCTGCCCGAGGGCCTCGACCTGGGCCGCGTGGTGGTCGAGCCGCCCCGCGACGCGTCGCACGGCGATCTCGCCACGAACGCCGCCCTGGTGCTCGCCAAGGAAGCGCGGACCAACCCGAAGGCGCTCGGCGAGGCCCTGGCGGCGGAACTCCGCGCGGACCCGCGGATCGTCGAGGCGAGCGTCGCAGGGCCGGGCTTCATCAACCTGCGGCTCGACCCCGCGATCTTCCACGCGGTCCTGCGCGACGCGCTGACGGCGCCGGAGGCGTTCGGCCGCGCGCAGCTGCCCGGCGGCCCGATCAACGTGGAGTACGTGTCGGCGAACCCGACGGGGCCGATGCATGTCGGCCACGGCCGCGGCGCGGTGTTCGGCGACGCCCTGTGCAACCTGCTCGCCGCCGCCGGCCGGCAAGTGACCCGCGAGTACTACATTAACGATGCCGGCGCTCAGGTCGACGTGCTGGCCCGCTCGGCCTTCCAGCGCTACCGCGAGGCCCTGGGCGAGCCCTTCGCCATCGCGGAGGGCCTCTATCCGGGCAACTACCTGATGCCGGTGGGTGCCGCGCTGGCCGAGACCCACGGCCGCGCGCTGCTCGACAAGCCGGAGGCGGAGTGGCTGCCGGCAGTCCGTGAGACCGCGCTCGGCATGATGATGGACATGATCCGGGCAGATCTGGCGGCGATCGGCATCCGCCACGACGTGTTCTTCTCCGAGCGCACGCTGCAGGACAGCGGGGCGGTGAAGTCCCTGCTCGCGGAGCTGCGCGCCAAGGGCCTCGTCTACGAGGGGCGCCTGCCGCCGCCCAAGGGTCAGCTGCCGGAAGACTGGGAGGACCGCGAGCAGACGCTGTTCCGCACGAAGGAATTCGGCGACGACAGCGACCGGCCGCTGCTGAAGTCGGACGGCTCGTACACGTACTTCGCCTCCGACATCGCCTACCACCGGGCTAAGTACCTCGCCGGCGCGACCGAGCTGATCGACGTCCTGGGCGCCGATCACGGCGGCTACGTGAAGCGCATGCAGGCCGCCGTGAAGGCGGTGAGCGACGGCCAGGCCACGCTCGACGTCAAGCTCTGCCAGCTCGTGCGGCTGTTGCGCGCAGGCGAGCCCGTCAAGATGTCCAAGCGGGCCGGCGAGTTCGTGACCCTCCGCGACGTGATCGACGAGGTCGGCCGCGACGCGATCCGGTTCATGATGCTGTACCGGAAGAACGACGCGACCCTGGATTTCGACCTCGCCAAGGTCGTGGAGCAAACGAAGGACAACCCGGTCTTCTACGTCCAGTACGCCCATGCCCGCGTCCGCTCGGTGCAGCGGCAGGCGCGCGAGGCCTTCCCGGACGCCGACCTCTCGGCCGCCGCCCTGGCCGCCGACGCAGACCTCGCCGTGCTGAGCGACCCGGGCGAGATCGAGATGATGCGCCTCATCGCGCAGTACCCGCGGGTCCTCGAATCCGCCGCGCTGGCGCACGAGCCCCACAGGATCGCCTTCCATCTCTATGAACTGGCCTCCGCGCTGCATAGTTTCTGGAACAAGGGCAAAGACTTGCCGCAATTACGGTTTGTTAATGCAACCGACCGAAAGTCGACGTGGGCCCGGCTGGCGCTCGTTGAAGCTCTGCGGAGCACGCTGGCGGCCGGACTTGCGATTCTCGGTGTGACCGCGCCGGACGAGATGCGATAGGCCCGAAGCATCGGGCCGGTCTTCGGCGTTGATGTGAGGATGCTGCCATGACGAACGCTTCGCGCGCTCAGGTCGATTTGGACGCCCTCGCGCGCGATCTGCGTCAGGAGAAGGACCAAGCGCCGCAGGCGGCCGGCAAGGCCGACCCGCTGGCGGAACTCGCCCGCATCGTCGGCCAGGACGATCCATTCCGGGCGCTGCTCGCCGCCCGCGACGAGATGCGCGCCGTGGCGCCCGCCGCGCCGCAGCAGACCGGCTGGAATACGCGGGTCGAGCCGAGCTTCGCTCCGGAGGCCGCCAAGGCTACCCCGGCCGACGCGTTCGACCAGTATCTCGCCTCCGTGGAGCAGGACACGCACCGCGAGAGTGCGGGCTACGCCCCCGAGGGCGGCCCGACCTCGACCGGCGACGAGGAGACGTACGCGGACAGCCGCGCGCTGCGGCGCGCCAATCCGCGGCGGCGGCTCGTCTCGGTGGGGGCCGGCGTCGCCGTGGTGGCGCTCGCGGTCACCGGGGCGCTCACCTACAAGGGCCTGAGCAATTCGGGCCACGGCGGCGTGCCGGTGGTCCAGGCCGATTCCACGCCCCTCAAGGTCGCACCGAAGGTCGCCGA
Organism: Methylobacterium sp. C33D; assembly: GCF_053345825.1. NCBI lineage: Bacteria > Pseudomonadati > Pseudomonadota > Alphaproteobacteria > Hyphomicrobiales > Methylobacteriaceae > Methylobacterium > Methylobacterium sp. C33D. Next base: position 103,956 of record NZ_JBKFAV010000001.1, on the reverse strand, counting down.
CGGTGTCGAGATCCCGGATCAGAACCGGCAGATCTACGATCCGAAGGGCAAGAAGGATGGCCAGATCAAGATCGTGAACCGCGAGGAGCAGCCCCTCGACGTCGCCGAGGCCGCCAGGGTGGCCCAGGGCCCGTCGCAGCCGAACGGCGCCCCCGGCGGCACCACGCCGGGCAACGGCCCGTTCGAGGCGTTCGGCGAGCCGCGCCGGGTCCGCACCGTCGCGGTGAAGCCCGAGGCGCCGCCCGCGCCGCCGCCGCGCGAGCAGCAGGCCGCCGATGCCGGGCCGGCCCCGATCCCCACCATGGTCCTGCCGAGCGACGAGCCGCCCGCCCCGCCGCCCCCGAAGTCCAGGTCCGTCCGCCAGACCGCCGCAGCCATGCCGGCGGCCACGGCCACGCCCGTCGACGCGCAGCCGGAAGCCGCGGTCGAGCAGCCGGCGCCCAAGCCGGTGGCTGTCAAGCCGCCGCCGAAGGCCGCCCAGCGCATCGCCGCCGTCGCGCCGGCTGGAGCGGCCGCGCCGGACACCACCGCCAGCACCACCACCGACGACGACGCCGTGAAGTCCGGCCCGGTGAGCGGCTTCTCGGTCCAGCTCGGGGTGCGCAGCTCCGCCGCCGAGGCCAAGGCCGCGTTCCGCCAGATGCAGGCCAAGTACGCGCAGCTCGCCGGCAAGCCCGAGCTGATCCGGCAGGCCGAGGTCAACGGCAAGACGATCTACCGCGTCCGCGTCGGACCGCTGGAGAAGGCCCAGGCCGCGAGCCTGTGCAGCGCCCTGCAGGGCGCGGGCGGCCAGTGCTTCGTGGCCAAGAACTGACCGCCTGACGGCACCTCGCGGACGGGACGGCGTGCCCGTCCGCGGAGATCCGCGCCGCCCGTCCGACCGAGTCCCCCCGGCAACACGGTCGGAGCGAACGATCCGGCCCGCGCCCCAGGGCCGCGGTTTAGTCTTGCCGGCTCCCCGTTCCCGCCCGACTCTGCCGCCATCGATTCGCGCCGCCCGGCGGCTCCGCCGCCGTTCTCGCGCCGTCTTCGCGCCGCCACCGAGCAGTTCCCGAGCCGTTCCAGATGACCTCCCGTGCCCTGATCCTCGGCTGCACCGGCCCGTCGCTCACGGCGGACGAGAGGGCCTTCTTCCGAGACGTGAAGCCCTGGGGCTTCATCCTGTTCAAGCGCAACATCGGGACCCCCGCGGAGGTCCGCGCCCTCACCGGTGCGCTCCGCGACTGCGTCGGCTCCGATCGGGCGCCGATCCTGATCGACCAGGAGGGCGGCCGGGTCCAGCGCATGGGCCCCCCCCACTGGCCGGCCTACCCGGCCGGCGGCCGCTACGGCCGCCTGAACGGCAGCGGCGCGACGGTCGCCCGCCTCGGGGCGCGGCTGATGGCGCACGACCTCGCCGAGGTCGGGATCAACGTCGACTGCGCCCCCGTCCTCGACGTGCCGGCGCCGGGGTCGCACGACATCATCGGCGACCGCGCCTACGCGACGAGCCCGGAGCGGGTGGCCGAGATCGGACGTGCCGTCGCCGAGGGCCTGATGGCCGGCGGTGTCCTGCCGGTGATGAAGCACATTCCCGGGCACGGGCGCGCCACCTGCGACAGCCACCACGGCCTGCCGGTGGTCGACGCGACCCGCGCGGATCTCGCGGGGCAGGATTTCCGGACCTTCCGGGCGCTCGCCGACCTGCCGATGGCGATGAGCGCGCACGTGGTCTTCACCGCCATCGACCCCGACCGGCCGGCCACCCAGTCGGCGACCGTCATCCGCGACATCATCCGCGGCGCCATCGGCTTCGACGGCCTGCTGATGACCGACGACCTGTCCATGCACGCGCTGACCGGCACGTTCCGCGACCGGACGGAGCGCGCCTTCGCGGCGGGGATCGACATAGGCCTCCACTGCAACGGCGCGCGCGACGAGATGCAGGCCGTGGCCGAGGCGGCGCCTGAACTGACCGGCGCGGCCGCGCGGCGCGCCGCCGCCGCGCTGGCACGTCTCGATCCCGCCGGTGACGAGCTCGACGTCGCGGAAGCTCGCGACCGCTTCGCCGCGGCCCTCGCCGCCGCCTGACCGGAGACACCGCGCGGCGTTCCATCGCGGCCTTCCACCGGCCGTGGCATCGCCTCTGCTTGTGTTCGGGCGGCGCGATCCCTAGGTTCGCCCCGAAATCCTCAACCGGACGTGGCGTCACGCTCCCGCATCTTCGGGGCGCCCGCAGGAGGTTGCCATGGGCAGCATGAGTATCTGGCACTGGGTCATCGTCGCGGTCATCGTGATGCTGCTCTTCGGACGCGGCAAGGTGTCCGACCTGATGGGCGACGTCGCGAAAGGCATCAAGGCCTTCAAGAAGGGCATGGCCGAGGACGAGACCCCGCCGGCGGCGCAGGCCGCGCCGCCTTCGGCGGAGCCGGTCCGTACCATCCCGCACGCTGCCGAGACGAGCCCCGGCACCGCGATCCCGGCGAACCATATCCCCGGCGGCGAGCGCAAGCCGGTCTGACGGCGAGCTTGACTGTAGGACTGTCAGAGCGCGCGCGCTCGTGTAGAGCCTGACGGGGTCCGGCCGCCGTGCCGGATCTCGGGGCAGCAGGACCGTCGACGACATGCTGGACATGAGCTGGGGCGAGGTGATGCTGATCGGCGGCGTCGCCCTCATCGTCATCGGGCCGAAGGATCTGCCGAAGGCGCTGCGCACCGTCGGCCAGATCACCACGAAGCTGCGCCGCATGGCCGGCGAGTTTCAGATGCAGTTCAACGAGGCGATCCGCGAGGCCGAACTCGACGACGTCCGGCGCGAGGTCGACGGCATCCGCAACACCGTCCGCACGGCGGGCTCGACCTTCAATCCGGTGCAGACGATCCGCGACGAGCTGAAGGGCGCCGTCGAGGGCCGGGCCAAGATGGGTCCGGAGAAGATGGGTCCGGAGATGCCCAGCCCCGAGACTCCCCCAGTCGAGACCCGGTCGCTGGCCGACGCTACGGCGCAGCTGAGGGCCGAGCAGGAAGCCGCGGCGGCGCCTCACGCCGCCGAGACGCATCCGGTGACGCCGGCCGGCGCGTCGGACCGTGGTGCGGCGACCGAGGTCGCGGAGGCGCCCCTGCCCGTGCCCGGCTCGGTGGACGATCCGTTCGGCCCTCCGCCCGACCCGTCCGCCGCACACCCCGCCGCTGAAGAATCCAAGAACGGCACGGCTGCCCGATGATCAGCGAGGCGGACGAGGCCGAGATCGAGGCGTCCCGGGCGCCCCTGCTCGAGCACCTGATCGAATTGCGCGCGCGGCTGATCAAGTCGCTGATCGCCTTCGTGCTGATGTTCTTCGCGTGCTTCTTCTTCTCGCGCGACATCTACAACGTGCTGGTCTACCCATACGTTTCAATCGTGGGTGCACAGAACGCCGAGCTGATCGCCACGCACTTCCTCGAGCAGGTCTTCACCAACATCAAGCTCAGCGTCTTCGGCGCCGCCTTCTTGGCCTTCCCGGTGATCGCCACGCAGATCTACGCCTTCGTGGCGCCCGGCCTCTACCGCAACGAGCGGAAGGCGTTCCTGCCCTACCTCGTGGCCACGCCGATCTTCTTCATCCTCGGCGCGCTCGTGGTGTTCTTCCTCGCGATGCCGCTGCTGATCAAATTCTCGGTGTCGCTCCAGCAGGTGGGCGTCGCCGGGGAGCCGACGATCAAGCTGCTCCCGAAGGTCGACGAGTACCTGTCACTGATCATGACGCTGATCTTCGCGTTCGGCATAGCCTTCCAGCTGCCGGTGATCCTCACGCTGCTCGGCCAGATCGGGATCATCGACGCGGCGTTCCTGCGCGAGAAGCGCCGCTACGCGATCGTGCTGGTCTTCGTCGCCGCGGCCATCCTGACCCCGCCGGACGTCATCTCGCAGCTCTCGCTCGCGGTCCCGATGCTGCTCCTCTACGAGGCCTCGGTGTTCTCGGTGGCGCGAGTCGAGAAGCTGCGCGCCGCGCGGCGCGTCGAAGAGGGGCTGGAGCCCTGAGACGGCGCGCCGGGATCAGTCCGGGGCGCGCAGGCGGTAACCGACGCCGGTCTCGGTGAGCAGGTAGCTCGGGCGCTCGGGATCGGGCTCGAGCTTCTGGCGCAGCTGCCGGATGTAGACGCGCAGGTACTGCGGATCCGACGAGGCCGGCGCGTGGCGCATGAGCTGCGCGTGGGTCAGTACCTTGCCGGCGTGCTGCACCAGCACGCGCAGGAACTCGTATTCCCGCGGCGACAGCTTGACCTCGCGATCGCCCACCCGGACGACGCGACGGACGAGGTCGACCGAGAGGTCGTCGACACGGAAGACAGGCCGCTCCCCCTGCATGGCGAGGCGGTGGCGCAGGGCCGTGCGGATGCGCGCCAGCAGCTCGTTCATGCCGAAGGGCTTGGTGACGTAGTCGTCGGCGCCGAGATCGAGGGCCTCGACCTTGCCGCGCTCGTCGTCGCGGCTCGACAGGATCACGACCGGAAGGTCGGGCCAGCGCTCGCGGATCGCCGCCAGGAGCGCGTGCCCGGCCATGTCGGGCAGGCCGAGGTCGAGGATCGCGAGATCCACACCACCCGCCTCCAGGGCGGCGAGGGCCGCGGCCCCGTCGGCGGCCTCGATGACCGCGTAGTCCTGCGTCCCGAGACCAGTCCGGAGCAGCCGGCGGATCGGCGGCTCGTCGTCGATCACCAAGATGCGGGCTGTGCTCACGCGGGCCGTCCGTCGTCGAAGTCTCGGGGGGCCTATTCCGGCCGGAGCAGCACGTGCCGCTTCTTGCCGAAGGAGAGCTTGATCACGCCGTCCGCGGTCACGTCGCTCTGGCCGAGGACCGCCTTCTCGTCCGTCACCGGCACGTCGTTGACCCGCAGGCCGCCGCCCTTGATCTGACGCCGGGCCTCGCTGGTCGAGGGCACGAGCTTGGCGACCTCCGGTCCGAAGGCTGTCAGCACGCCGAGCCCGGCCTCCAGGGTCGCTGACGGCACGGTCACGCTCGGGAGGTCGGCGGCGAGCGTCCCCTCGACGAAGGTCTTGCGGGCGGTCTCGGCGGCGGCCTCCGCGGCCTCGCGGCCGTGCATCAGCGCGGTGGCCTCGGTGGCAAGCACAGTCTTGGCCGCGTTGATCTCAAAGCCGGCGAGGGCGGAGAGGCGCGCGATCTCCGCCGTGGGCAGCAGGGTGAACAGCTTGAGGAAGCGGGCCACGTCCGCGTCCTCGGTGTTCCGCCAGAACTGCCAGTAATCGTAGGGCTTCAGCATGTCCGGGTTGAGCCAGACGGCGCCGGCCGCGGTCTTGCCCATCTTGGCGCCCGACGACGTGGTCAGCAGCGGGCAGGTCAGGGCGTAGAGCTGCGGCGTGCCCATGCGGCGGCCGAGATCGATGCCGTTGACGATGTTACCCCACTGGTCCGAGCCGCCCATCTGCATGACGCAGCCGTAGCGGCGGTTCAGCTCAACGAAGTCGTACGACTGGAGGATCATGTAGTTGAATTCGAGGAACGACAGCTCCTGGTCGCGCTCCAGGCGCAGGCGCACGCTGTCCATCGACAGCATGCGGTTCACCGAGAAATGGCGGCCGACGTCGCGCAGCATCTCGATGTAGTTGAGCTTGGTCAGCCACTCGGCATTGTCGACCATCACGGCGTCGCCGGCCGCCTCGCCGAAGCGCAGGAACCGGTCGAAGGTCTTGCGGATCTCGGCCTTGTTGGCGTCGATCTGCTCGACGGTGAGGATCTTGCGGGTCTCGTCGCGGCCGGACGGATCGCCGACCCGAGTCGTGCCGCCGCCCATCAGGGCGATCGGCTTGCCGCCGGTGGCCTGCAGCCAGTGCAGCATCATGATCGACAGGAGGTGCCCGACATGGAGCGAGGGCGCCGTGCAGTCGTAGCCGACATAGGTGGTCAGCCGACCCTCCAGCGCAGCGGCGTCGATGCCGGCGAGGTCCGAGGTCTGGTGGATATAGCCGCGCTCGGTCAGGATCCGCAGGAAGTCGGATTTCGGCGCGAAGCTCTCGGCGGTCATGGATGCCATCTCGGGTCGCGCGCTGGCGCGACAGGCCGAGGCCCCGCATGCTAGCTCGCGCTGGGTTCAGGATACGGCGCGCTCTTAGCAGGGCGTTGGCCGAAAGGCACGGGGCAGCACGGCATGGCGATGATGCGCGCGATCGGACTGATGAGCGGCACCTCGCTGGACGGCGTCGACATCGCGCTGATCGAGACCGACGGCGAGCGCGTCCACGTGGTGAAGGGGCCCAACAACTTTCTCGAACCGCTCGGACCCACCGGCTACCGCGGCTACGCCGACGACGAGAAGGCGCTCCTGCGCGCCGCCACCAAGGACGCCGAATCCGTGCTCCATCCCGGCGATCGGCCCGGGCGGCTGCCGGAGGCCGAGGCCTTCGTCACCCTGGCCCATGCCGAGGCCGTGGAGCGCTTCCTCGAGGAGCACGGCCTCACTGCCTCCGAGATCGACGTGATCGGCTTCCACGGACAGACCGTGATCCACCGTCCGGACCAGCGGATCTCGATCCAGATCGGCGACGGCCAGGCGCTGGCGACCCGGCTCGGCATCGCGGTCGTCTCGGACCTGCGGCGCGCCGACATCGAGGCGGGCGGGCAGGGGGCGCCGCTGGTGCCGGTCTTCCACAAGGCGCTCGCCGAGGCGTCGGGCTTCGACGGGCCCTTCGGCATCCTCAACATCGGCGGCGTCGCCAACGCGACGCTGATCGACTCGAAGGGCGGCGTCATCGCCTTCGACACCGGTCCCGGCAACGCCCTGATCGACGAGTGGATGCAGGAGCGCGAGGGCAAGAATCTCGACGATGGCGGGCGAACGGCGGCTCGGGGCCGCCCGGACGAGCAGCTGCTGGCCTGGCTCCTGACCCACCCGTTCTTCTTCCGCAAGCCGCCGAAATCGCTGGACCGGAACTGGTTCTCCCACAAGCTCGCGGGTCAGCTCTCCACCGAGGACGGCGCCGCGACGCTCACGGCCTTCACGGCGCGGGCCGTGGCCCGCGCCCTCGACCACGCCCCCGAGGTCCCGACCCGCTGGATCGTGGCCGGCGGCGGCGCCCGCAACGGCGAGCTGGTACGTCTCCTGAATTACCACCTGCGCGCCGAGATCACGACCGCGGACGCGATCGGCTGGTCCTCCGCCTACCTTGAGGCGCAGGCCTTCGCGTACTTGGCGGTGCGCTCGCTCCGGGGCCTGCCGATCACCTTCCCGTCGACCACCGGGGTGCGCGAGGCCATCACCGGCGGGGTGCTGGCGCGGCCGTGAGCCTCGGCTACGCGCTCCGGCGGATCGTCGAGGAATACCCGCTCGCCCGGCTCGAACCGCCCGCCGGCCACCCGCTCGCCGCCGTCATCCGCAGGGGTGCGCCGGACGAGCTGCGCGCCGCCCTGGAGCCGATCGACGGACCGTTCCTGGTGAAGGGCAGCCCGGGGCGCGGGAGCCGCTGGGCCGCGATCCCCTGGATCGCCGTGTTCGATCCCGCCGTCACCACCAGCGCCACGCGGGGCTACTACCTCGTCTACCTGTTCCCGGCGCACCGCGAGGCGGTGCATCTGTCGCTGGTGCAGGGGACGGTGGCTGCGATCCGCGAGCACGGTCCGGCGGCGGCCGGTGCCCATCTCCGCGCCAGCGGCGCCGCGCTCAGGACGCGGCTGTCGGACTTCGCCGAAGCGCTGCCGAACGCGACGATCGCCCTCGGCAGCGTGGGCGCGTTGCCGGAGGGTTACGAGGCCGCCCACATCCTCGGCCTCACCTATGCCCTCGCCGATCTCGGCGATGAGCGCCGGCTGCACCGAGATCTCGCGGCGGCGGTCGCGGCGTACCGGGCGCTCAAGGCGCGGGGCGGGCTCGATCTGCCCGGTTCGCCGAAGGCTCGGTGAGGATGCCGGCCGCTCCGGCCCGTCGCCTCGCGCGGGTCTGCCCGGCCGCCCTGCAAGGGCCGCGTTTGTGCCCTCGCCGCTCCCGCGCTAAGGCAGCCGCGCCATGTCGCACAATACCTTTGGCCACCTGTTCCGCGTCACGACCTTCGGCGAGAGCCACGGGATCGCGCTCGGCTGCGTCGTCGACGGCTGCCCGCCCGGCCTGCCCTTGGAGGCCGAGGAGATTCAGGCGGAGCTGGATCGCCGGAAGCCCGGCCAGTCGCGCTTCACCACGCAGCGCCGCGAACCCGATCAGGTCAAGATCCTGTCCGGCGTCTTCGCCGACGACCGCACCGGCGGCCGCCAGCTCACCACCGGCACGCCGATCGCGCTGATGATCGAGAACACGGATCAGCGCTCGAAGGACTACTCGGAGATCCGCGACAGCTACCGCCCCGGCCACGCCGACTACACCTACGACGTGAAGTACGGTATCCGGGACTATCGCGGTGGCGGCCGATCCTCGGCGCGTGAGACCGCCGCGCGGGTCGCGGCCGGCGCGGTGGCGCGCAAGGTCATCCCGGGCGTAACCATCCGGGCGGCCCTCGTGCAGATGGGTCCGCACGCCATTGACCGGTCCCGCTGGGACTGGGACGCGGTCGGCAGCAACCCGTTCTTCTGCCCCGATGCCGAGACGGCGTCCTTCTACGAGACCTATCTCGACGGGCTCCGGAAGGACGGCTCGTCGGTCGGCGCCGTGATCGAGGTGGTGGCCGAGGGCGTGCCGCCCGGCCTCGGCGCGCCGGTCTACGGCAAGCTGGACGCGGACCTCGCCGCCGCGATGATGTCGATCAACGCCGTGAAGGGCGTCGAGATCGGCGACGGGTTCGCGGCGGCGGCCCTGCGCGGCGAGGACAACGCGGACGAGATGCGGGCCGGCAATGGCGGCCGGCCGCGCTTCCTGGCGAACCACGCGGGCGGCATCCTGGGCGGCATCTCCAACGGGGAGCCGGTCGTGGTGCGCTTCGCCGTGAAGCCGACCTCCTCGATCCTGACCCCGCGCCGCTCCGTCACCCGCGACGGCAGCGAGGTCGATCTCGTCACCAAGGGCCGGCACGATCCCTGTGTCGGCATCCGCGCCGTACCGGTCGCGGAGGCCATGATGGCCTGCGTGCTGGCCGATCACTATCTGCGCCATCGCGGGCAGGTCGGGCAGCAGCCCTGATCCTGGCCCTCGCCTCAACGACCTGAGAATGCCCGTGCCCCACTGCACCGTCACCGAGGCCATCGCGGCCTTCGCCCGCGGCGAGATCGTGGTCGTCACCGACGACGACGACCGCGAGAACGAGGGCGACCTCGTCGTCGCCGCCTCGCTCTGCACGCCGGAGAAGATGGCGTTCATCATCCGCAACACCTGCGGCATCGTCTGCGCGCCGATTACCCAGAGCGAGGCGCGGCGCCTGCACCTCGCCCCGATGGTCGCGTCGAACGACGCGCCGCTGGGCACGGCCTTCACGGTCACGGTCGACGTCAAGCACGGGCTGACGACCGGCATCTCGGCGGAGCAGCGCTGCAACACCGTGCGGGCGCTGGCCAACGGCAACATGGGCGCCGGCGATTTCGTACGGCCCGGCCACGTCTTCCCGCTGATCGCCCGCGACGGCGGTGTGCTCATGCGCTCGGGCCATACCGAGGCCGCGGTCGACCTGTGCCGCCTCGCCGAGCTGCCGCCCGTGGGCGTGATCTGCGAGCTCGCCAACGACGACGGCACCGTCATGAAGGGGCCCCAGATCGAGGCCTTCGCCGAGACGCACGGCCTCAAGCAGGTCTCGGTGGCCGACCTGATCGCCTATCGGCAGGCCCGCGATCGTCTGGTGGAGCGCGTCGGACATTTCCCGGTGCGCTCGAACCACGGCGACCTGAACGCTTACGTCTTCTCGACGCCCTTCGAGTCGATCCAGCAATTCGCGTTCGTGATGGGCGAGATCGGCGACGGCCGCGACGTGCTGGTGCGCCTGCACCGCTCCAACGTCGCGGCCGACGTGATCGGCGGCGGCGCGCAGATCGACGCCGTGCTGAAGCGCTTCGCGGCGGCCGGGCGCGGCGTTCTGGTCTATCTCCGTGACGGCACCGCGGGTGTCCCCGTCAAGAGCGTCACCGACGAGGGAACGGAGGCGCTCCGGGCGCGGCAGTGGCGCGAGGTCGGGCTCGGCGCCCAGATCCTGCGCGATCTCGGCGTGGTCTCCATCCGCAACCTCGCCACCTCGTCCCGCTCCTATGTCGGCCTCTCGGGCTTCGGTATCGAGCTCCTGGGTGACGAGCCCCTGGAGGCCTGAGACCCGGAAGGGAGCCCCGGTCAGGCGCGGCGCAGGACGGTCCAGACCGCTGCGCCGGCCATGATCGCCGCGGCGCCGCGGTTCAGCCTCGCGCGAAAGGCCGGCCGCCGGAGGGACTCGCGCGCCCGCGCCGCCAGCGCCGCGTAGGGCGTCATCACGGCGAAGAGGATCGCGGCCGTGATGACGACAAGGGTGACGCAATCCGCCGCCGTGACGCCGCGCAGATCCACGAGCGTTGGCAGGATCGCGAGGTAGAAGACGATCGTCTTCGGATTGCCCAAGGTGATGGTCAGCCCCGCGACGAAGCTCGTCAACGGCCGGTCCCGCGATTGACCCCCGACCCCGGCCGCCGCTCCGGCCGCGCGCCAGAGCCGGAACGCCAGGTAGGCAAGGTAAAGTGCCGCGCCGTAGCGGACGACGACGAAGACCGCCCCGAGCGCCTCCGCGATCAGCGACAGGCCGAAGATCGCGGCGGCGAGATAGGTCAGGTCGCCGAGGATCAGACCGAGCGAGAAGGCCATCGCGGCGCCGAAACCCGAGCCCAGAGCCCGGGCGACGAGGGCGACGACGCCGGGCCCGGGGATCGCCGCGGCGACCCCGAGGGCCAGCGCGTAGGTCAGGAAGCCCGCGAGCGTCATCGACCGAGGCCCGCGGTCGAGACGGAAATGCTCCGCAGTGACGGGCTCGGTCGGCTCCGTGGCGGCATGGCAGCGATCTCCTCCGAAGCGCCGAGTATCGCGTGCCGCCGCACGACCGCAACGCCGCCCCGTCAGCGGCCCATCAGCGCGTCGACATGGGCGGCCACCGACTTCCCAAGCCCCTCGAGGCTGTAGCCGCCTTCGAGGATCGAGACGACCCGGCCGCCCGCGCAGCGCTCGGCCAAGTCCATCAGGCGGCGAGTCGCCCAGCCGAAATCCTCGGCCTCCAGGCGCAGGTTGGCGAGCGGGTCCAGCCGATGCGCGTCGAAGCCGGCGGAGATCACGATCACGTCCGGCCGGAACGTCTCCAGGCGGGAGAGGATGCCGGTCTCGAACGCCTCGCGGAACACCTCGCCGTCGTCGTTCGGCCGCAACGGGACATTGACGATCGTGTCCTTCTCGCCCCGCTCGGACGGCGATCCGGTTCCGGGATAGAGCGGCATCTGGTGGGTCGAGCAGTAGAGCACCGAGGCGTCGTCCCAGAAGATGTCCTGACTGCCGTTGCCGTGGTGGACGTCCCAATCCACCAGGGCCACCCGCTCGGCGCCGTGCTTCTGCCGGGCGTGGCGGGCCGCGATGGCGGCGTGGTTGAACAGGCAGAAGCCCATCGCGCGGGTCCGCTCGGCGTGGTGGCCGGGGGGGCGCATGGCCACGAAGGCGTTGCGGCACTCGCCGCCGACGACGGCGTCGACGGCGTGCATCCCGCCGCCCACGGCCCGCAGCGTCGCCTCGAGGCTGCCCGCCGACAGGATCGTGTCGGAATCGATGCCGACCATGCCGTGCTCCGGCACCGCCGCCACCAGCGCGTCCACGTACTCGCGCGGGTGCGCGAGGGTGACGGCCTCGATCTCGCCGCGGGGCGCCGTGGCCCGCACGAGGCCGGCGAAGCGCTCGTCCTCCAGGGCCCGCTCGACCGCGCGCATCCGGGCCGGCCGCTCCGGATGCCCCTCGGGAACCTCGTGATCGAAGCTGGCGGGATGGCTCACGTAGAGGGTGGTCACGAGGGTCGCTCCCGGGATGCTCGCCTGTCGCGCAGCGGCAACAGGAGCCGGCAATGTGCCACGGGCCCAACGCGCGGACTACGGCGGGGTGCCGTTGCCCCCTTATGGTTGCGTGATTCTTCCACGGAACGGACCCGGATCAGCGATCCTCGCGCTCCGTCCGCGGCCGCGACGATCTTCGAGGCGGGGACATGCGCATCATCTCGGTACTCGGCTGCGCCCTGCTGCTGGCGGGCTGCACCTTCAAGGGCGTGCCCGATCCGGCGCTCTCGGCCCGCGACGCCGAGTACATGGCCCTGGTGCCCGAGGCCGAGTTCGATCCGCACTTCGCCCGCTACGAGATCGCCGACCCGACCCGGGAAGCGCCCGGCACGATCGTGGTCGAGACCAAGGAGCGCCAGCTCTACCTCGTCCTGCCGAACGGCCGGGCGATGCGCTACGGCGTGTCGGTGGGCGACGAGGCGTATGGCTGGACCGGCACCGCCCGGATCGACCGCAAGGCGGAGTGGCCGGCCTGGAACCCGCCGGCCGAGATGATCCGGCGCTGGCCGCACGTCCACGCCATGCAGGGCGGCCCGATGAATCCGCTCGGCGCCCGCGCCCTGTACCTGTCGGATCGCGGCCGGGACACGCTCTACCGGATCCACGGCACGAACGAGCCCGAGAAGATCGGCCAGGCGGTCTCCTCCGGCTGCATCCGGATGCGCAACATCGACGTGGTCGACCTCTACAACCGGGTGCCCGTCGGGGCGACGGTCATCGTCCGGTAACGCAACCGGTCAACGTCCCAATAAGCCTGCTTGCTCGGGGGGTGTTTACCTGAACTTCCGTTCAGATCTCGCCATTAACCTCTGGAAGGGGAGCGGTCCCGTAAGTTGAAGACACACAGGGACTAGAGCCGACCGCAACAAAGGTCGAGGAGGCAGGCGATCATGACCACCATTTCCGTTCAACAGTTCTGCAACCATGCTGTCTCGGCCGGCACGATCAGCGACGAGGATCTGCTCGTCCTGAAGCGCGAGGTCCTCCCGGACGGCCTTATGAACCGCGAGGAGGCCGACCTGCTGATCGCCCTCGAGCGGGCGGTGATCGGTTCCGACGCCTTCGCCGACTTCCTGGTCGCCTCGGTCGTCGACTTCGCGGTGTGGGGCTCGCGCCCGACCGGCTACATCGACCGCGACGTCGCCGCGTGGCTCGCCGCCTCGCTCAGCGGCCGCGACGGCCCGAGCGCCGTGGGTGCCCGGATCGCCATGGAAGTCGTCCGCGAGGCCGAGAGCAGCGCCGAATCACTGGTCGCCTTCGCCCTCGAGGCCAACCGTCGCGTCCGCGACACGGTCGAGGCCCCGCGCATGACCTTCGCCCTGGCCGCCTGAACCTCAGACCAAGGCGCAGCTTCCGTCCGCGACGCAACTGATCTATCGGGACAGTCAAGCCGGTGCGCAATCCGGCGATCTCGAAAGCAGTGCGCCAGCGATGTTCGACAAGATCCTGATTGCCAACCGGGGCGAGATCGCCTGCCGGGTGATCAAGACGGCCCGGAGGATGGGCATCAAGACCGTAGCGGTCTACTCGGATGCCGATCGCGACGCCGTGCACGTCGCCATGGCGGACGAGGCCGTGCATATCGGGCCCGCTGCCGCCTCCGAATCGTACCTCGTGATCGAGAAGATCGTCGAGGCCTGCAAGAGGACCGGCGCCCAGGCCGTCCATCCCGGCTACGGCTTCCTCTCCGAGCGCGAGGCCTTCCCGAAGGCGCTCGAGGCCGCCGGCATCGTGTTCATCGGCCCCAACCCGGGGGCCATCGCCGCCATGGGCGACAAGATCGAGTCGAAGAAGGCGGCGGCCGCCGCCGAGGTCTCGACTGTTCCGGGCTTCCTCGGCGTGATCGAATCACCCGAGCACGCCAGGAAGATCGCCGACGAGATCGGCTACCCGGTGATGATCAAGGCCTCCGCCGGCGGCGGCGGCAAGGGCATGCGCATCGCCTTCTCGGGCGACGAGGTGGCCGAGGGCTTCGCCCGCGCCAAGTCGGAGGCAGCCTCCTCCTTCGGCGACGACCGCGTCTTCATCGAGAAGTTCATCACCGACCCGCGCCACATCGAGATCCAGCTGATCGGCGACAAGCACGGCAACGTCGTCTACCTCGGCGAGCGCGAGTGCTCGATCCAGCGCCGTAACCAGAAAGTGATCGAGGAGGCGCCGTCGCCGCTCCTCGACAAGAAGACCCGCCGAAAGATGGGCGAGCAGGCCGTCGCGCTCGCCAAGGCGGTGAACTACGATTCGGCCGGCACGGTCGAGTTCGTCGCCGGGCAGGACAAGTCCTTCTACTTCCTGGAGATGAACACCCGTCTGCAGGTCGAGCATCCGGTCACCGAGATGATCACCGGACTCGACCTCGTCGAGCTGATGATCCGGGTCGCGGCCGGCGAGAAGCTGCCGATCACCCAGGACGACGTGAAGCTGAACGGCTGGGCGGTGGAGAGCCGCGTCTACGCCGAGGACCCGACCCGCAACTTCCTGCCCTCGATCGGCCGGCTGACCACCTACCGTCCGCCGGAGGAGGGCCAGCAGGGCACGGCGATCATCCGCAACGATACCGGCGTGGAGGAGGGCGGCGAGATCGCCATCCATTACGACCCGATGATCGCCAAACTGGTCTCCTGGGCGCCGACCCGGGCCGAGGCGATCGCCGCGCAGGGCGAGGCCCTCGACGCCTTCGCCATCGACGGCATCCGCCACAACATCCCGTTCCTCTCGGCGCTGATGGCCCATCCGCGCTGGCAGGAAGGCCGCTTGTCCACAGGCTTCATCGCCGAGGAATTCCCCGAGGGCTTCACGGCGCCGGAGCCTGCCGGCCCGGTGGCGATCCGCATGATGGCGGCGGCGGCGGCGATCGACCACAAGCTCAACCAGCGCAAGCGCGGCATCTCCGGGCAGATGCGCGCGCCCGGCCTGTTCGCTTTCGAGCGGGAGCGCGTGGTGATCCTGGCGGGGCACTCCTTCCCGGTGACGGTCGAGCCGGAGGGCGAGGACATCCTCGTGACCCGCGACGACGGCACGGCGCTCACCGTGGCCAGCGCGTGGCGGCCGGGCGAGCCGGTCTGGATCGGCACGATCGGCTCGGAGCGCGTGGCGATCCAGGTGCGCAGCCTGCTCAACGGCGTGTTCCTGCAGCACGCGGGCGCGGCCGCCGAGGCCAGGGTCTACACCCGCCGCGAGGCGGAACTCGCCGCCCTGATGCCGGTGAAGGAGCAGGCGGGCTCGGGCAAGCAGGTGCTCTGCCCGATGCCCGGCCTCGTGAAGCAGATCCTCGTCACCGAGGGCCAGGAGGTGAAGAACGGCGAGCCGATCGCGGTCGTCGAGGCGATGAAGATGGAGAACGTCCTCCGCGCCGAGCGCGACGCGACGGTGGGGAAGATCCACGCCAAGGAGGGCGACAGCCTCGCCGTCGACGCGGTGATCCTGGAATTCGCCTGATCGCGGGGCGCGCGTCGCGGTCGGAGCCGGGACTGCGGTTCACAACGAGCAGACCAAGCTGCTAGCGACGGCGCTGAACAACATCGCGGTCGCTTTCGCGGTGATCGGCTTCGTCACGCCGATCACCGCCATGAGCTTCGGGATCGCGAATGCTCCGGTCCTACGGCCGGCGACCGCCTTCTTCGCGGCGATCTGGCTTTGCGCGGCGATGGGCTTACATTGGATCGGGAGGCGCGTGCTTCGGAGCATCAGACCATGAGTTCGGGCGAGATCTTCGTGACATTCGTGATCCCCGCCATCACGCTCGCGCTCGCCTATGCGGCGATGCGGGCGAACGAGTGGTCTGTGCAGCGGGACGAGCGCGAGTCGGGTCAATAAGTCCGAAGCTCGGCCGACGAATCGCGGCTGCATGCCCCTCTATTTCGCCTACGGCGCCAACATGGACGCCGCCGCGATGGCGCTGCGCTGCCCGGTTTCGCGGCTGATCAGCGGCGGACATCTGCCGAACCACCGCTTCATCATCATGCGCGAGGGTTACGCGTCCGTCGTGCCCGATCCCCGGCGCACCGTCTGGGGTGTGCTCTGGGAACTCGCGCCCGACGACATCCCGGCCCTCGACCGCTTCGAGGGCGTCGCCGGGGGCCTCTACACCAAGGCGGCGCTGCCGGTCCGCACCGGGGAGGGGGTCAAGCGTGCCCTGATCTATCGCGGATGCTCGACCGCGCCCGGCCGTCCGAGGCCGGGATACCTGGAGGCGGTCGTCGCGGCGGCGCACGCGGCGCAGCTGCCGCCCGTCTACATCCGGGAACTCGGCACCTGGGCGCGCGGGCTGCCCGCCTGAACGCCGCGCAGTTGGTACGCGACATGCTTGTCCACGATCGAGCTGGAGGGCGAGCGGCAGCACCGCGCCCGTCCGGCCATCCGCGATTGCGCGGCGCGCCCGTCGGTCAACGACGATCGGCGTGCGCCCGCGAGGGAGAGTTGTGCATGTCGTATCTGGCGCCCGCCGATTTCGTGAAGAAGGCCGTCGATGCCGGTGAGGCGAAGGTCTTCATGGCTACCAAGGACACGTTCATCCGGGCCTACATGGCCGGCGCGATCCTGGCGCTCGCCGCCGCCTTCGCGGTGACCATCAACCAGACGACCGGACAGCCCCTGGTCGCGGCGCTGCTGTTCCCGGTCGGCTTCTCGATGCTGTACCTGCTCGGCTACGACCTGTTCACCGGCGTCTGCGTGCTCACCCCGCTCGCCCTCATCGACAAGCGCCCCGGCGTCACCGTGGCCGGCGTCGCCCGCAACTGGGTGCTGGTCTTCTTCGGCAACTTCGCGGGCGCCCTGACCACCGCGGTGATGATGTCGATCGTCTTCACCTTCGGCTTCGCCACCGAACCGAACGCGGTCGGCAAGCTCATCGCCGGCATCGGCGAGGCCCGCACCCTGGGCTACGAGAAGTACGGAGCCTCCGGCATGCTGACGCTCTTCGTGCGCGCCATGCTGTGCAACTGGATGGTCTCGACCGGCGTCATCGGCGCCATGCTGTCGACCTCGGTTCCCGGCAAGGTCATCGCCATGTGGATGCCGATCACGGTGTTCTTCTTCATGACCTTCGAACACTCGGTGGTGAACATGTTCCTGTTCCCGTCGGCGATCCTCATGGGCGGCCACCTGACGGTCATGGACTACCTGCTCTGGAACGAGATCCCGACGCTGATCGGGAACATCGTGGGCGGCATCGCCTTCACCGGCCTGATGCTCTACTCCACCCATGTCCGCACGGGCGCGACGCGGAGCCAAGCCCTGGGTTCCGGCGTCCGTCGCCCGATCGCGGCCGAGTAACACACCTCCGGCCCGCGCCACCCGGGGCGGGCCCCGTCAGACGAGACCGCGCCCGCATGAGTGAGACCCGGACGATCTCCGTCATCGTCACCGGTCGCGTGCAGGGCGTGTCATACCGGGCCTGGACGCAGTTTGAGGCCCGCGCCCGCGGCCTCTCCGGCTCCGTGCGCAACCGTGACGACGGCTCGGTCGAGGCGGTCTTCAGCGGCCCGCCGGAGGCCGTGGCGGAGATGGAGGCCCTGTGCCGGTCGGGCCCGCCCGGCGCGCGCGTGGACGACGTGGCCGCGCGGGACGGCGGCGACGTGCCGACCGCCGGCGCGTTCCGGATCCTGCACGACTGAATCCGGCGACGCGGGTTCAGCGCGCGCCCGCGGGCTGATATGGCGGACCGCCCCCTCGCGTATCCGCCATCCGGAGACCATGACCGACCTGTCCGCCGGCAGCGCCGCCTTCTCGCACCTCGATCTCGCGGCGCTGCTCTACTTCATCCTCGCGTGGATCGCCTACGGCCTGTCGGTGGGCCGGCTGCGCGGCAGGATGGTCTCCCTCAGCCAGATCATGAACGGGCACCGGGCCAACTGGGCGCGCCAGGTCATCGGCCGCGACAACCGGGTGGTCGACACGCAGATCAACGCCTCGCTGCAGAACGGCACGGCCTTCTTCGCCTCGACCTCGCTCATCGCCCTGGGCTCGGTCCTCACCCTGTCGCGCTCAGGGGACGACGTCCTGAACCTATTCGCCACGCTGCCATTCGGGACGGTGGCCAACCGCCTGACCTGGGAACTGAAGGTTGCCGGGCTCGCGCTGATCTTCGTCTACGCCTTCTTCAAATTCGCCTGGGCCTACAGGCTTTTCAATTACACGGCGATCCTGCTCGGCGCGGTCCCGCACAAGGGTTCCGGCACGAGCGAGGTCGAGATGCTGCGGGCGGTGCGGCGGCTCGCGGCCATGAACGTCAGCGCCGGCCGTCACTTCGCCCGCGGACAGCGCGCGTTCTTCTTTGCGCTCGCCTATCTCGGCTGGTTCATCAGTCCCTACGTGCTGTTCGTCTCGACGACCGCGGTCGTGATCATCATGTGGCGTCGCCAATTCGCCTCAGAGATCCGCAAGGCGCTCCTGGAGGCCGGGGAGGGGCCCCACGAGGGACCGCTCGATGCCCCACTCCTGTCGCCCGCCGAGGAGGCCCGCACATGACCGACCCACGCCCCGACGACGCCGCGATCGAGGCGACGATGCTGCACCTCGTGGCCGAGCGCGGTGCCGACAAGACCGTCTGCCCGTCGGAGGTCGCCCGGGCCCTCGGCGGCCCGCACCCGGACGGCTGGGGCCCGCTGATGCAGCCCGTGCGACGGGTCGCGGTGCGGCTCGCCCAGGCGGGGCGGATCGCGATCCTGCGGAAGGGGAAGCCCGTGGATCCTGACGATTTCCGCGGCATCTACCGCCTGTCGCTGCCGGCCTCCGGCGCGGGCTCGGCGCCCGCGGGATCCGGGCCCGGCAGCCAGTCCGGCGTGTAGCCGGACAGCCGATAGGCGAGGAGGCCGATCCACTCCTTCACGGCCAGGTCGAACTGGAGCAGCCCGTCCGACGCGAAACCGTGGAAATGGGCGACGTCGCTCCAGCCGCGGGTCCGGTAATCCACCGGGAAGGCATCCACCGTGAAGCCGGCCTGGCGGAAGCAGCCGACCGCCCGGGGCATGTGCCAGGCCGACGTCACGAGCAGCCAGCGCTCGCCGGGCTTCGGATGGACCAGGGCCGCCGAGAAGGCGGCGTTCTCGTGCGTGTTGCGGGAGCGATTCTCCAGGATCAGGCGCGTCCGCGGAACGCCGATCACGTCCGCCTGCCGGCTCACGATGTCGGCTTCGGCCATGCCGCCCGCGATGAAGCCGCTGCCGCCGGAGAAGACCAGTCGCGCCGCCGGGAAGCGCCGGGCGAGGTCGCCGAGATAGATCGGCCGTTCCCCGGCATCGTTGACGACGATCTGACGCCGCGCCTCCGAGAGGCCCGCCTCGATGCCGCCGCCCAGCACGATGATCCCGGTCGGGGCCGGGCCGTCATCCGGATAGGCCGGGAAGCGCTCCTCGAGGGGGATCAGGGCCACGTCCGAGAGGGGCGCCAGTCCGGCCGCACCGAGCAGGAGGGTGCCCAGCAGCGCCAGACCGAGACCGCTTCTCCGCCAGCGCGTCACCGCCGCGACGGCGATCCCGAGCAGGATCGCGAAGATGCAGAGATTCGACGGGGTGATCAGGAAGAAGATCACCTTCGAGGCGGGGAAGAACACGGGGCTCAGGCCGGCTTCGTCTCGGCCTCGAACCGGGCCAGCGCCGCGGCGTCCGGCGGAAGCAGGCTCGCGAGGTCGGCGCCGCGCTCGACCTCGCGCTGGATCCAGAGATCGAGGCGCTGCTGCTCCACGGCCTCGAGGGCGACGCGCTCGGCGAGCGCCGCCGGCACCGCGACGAGGCCGGTTGAATCGCCGACCAGGATATCGCCGGGATGGATGGCCGCACCGCCGCAGGCGACGCGCTCCTGCGTACCGACCAGGGCCAACGACCCGGTGGCCGCGGCCGGGCGGCACCAGGCGGGGAGCCCGACCCCGTCCGGAAGGGCCGCGTCGGTGATCAGGCCGACGGCGCCGCGCTGGGCAAGGCGCGCTGCCAGGATCGAACCGAAGGGCAGGGCGAGAGCGGACGCCGCCGCATCGATGACCACCACGGCGCCTTCGGGGACGGCCTCGATGGCCGCTGCGAGATCGCCCGCGGCATCGTCACGGGCCGGGATCATCCGGATCGTGTAGGCGGGCCCGACCACGGTCCCGCTGTCACGCGCCGAGAGACCGTGCGGGGTGCAGGCCTTGACCCCGGCCCGCGCCAGGGCGCGGGCGAGGCTCGCCGGGGTCACGGCGGAGAGCGCGTCGCGCAGGGTCGGATCGATCGCCATGGAGGGCTCCGTGAAAGGCCGGTCCCGGTCCGGGCGGCGCGGTCGGGGAAGGTGGATCGCGCGGGCGCGCCGGCAAGGCTCGGAGTGCCCGCGGGGCCGTCAGGCGACGGGCTCGCCGAGCGCCCGGGCGGCGCCCGCCCGGGCCGCGATCCGCTCGTACCAGCGATGCAGCGCCGGACGCTCGATCCGCTCGGCCGGGAGGTTCAGCCAGCGATGCGCCGCGCAGCCGAGGGCGATATCGGCGATGCTGAAGCTGTCGCCGACCGCGTAGGTCCGGTCCGCGAGGTGATGGTCCAGGATCTCCGCCATGGCCTCGCTCTTCTCGATCGAGGCAGCGATCAGGCCGCGGTCCGGTTCGGCCGCGCGGTAGAGCTGCCAGAACGCGTCGCGCATGGCCGGCGTGAAACTCGTGGCCTGCCAGTCGAGCCACTGCTCCACGTGGGCGCGCGCCCTCGGATCCGCCGGCAGGGCCAGGGCCGGGCTCACCGCGGCCAAGTAGCGGAGGATGGCGTTGGATTCCCAGAGGACGAAGCCGTCCTCCTCCAGGGTCGGGACGAGGCCGTTCGGGTTCATCGTGCGGTAGCCGGGATCGTTGACGACCCCGTGGGCGCCGCCGGCCTCGACCCGCTCGTACGGCAGGCGCGCCTCGTCGAGCCCCCACACCGCCTTCTGCACGTTCACCGAGGTGAGGCGGCCCCAAAGCCTGCGCATGGTCGAGGATTCTCCGTCACGACTTCGGCGGGTAGGGGTGGTCCTGCCCGCCCGGATCGGTCACGCGCACCCCGTCGGGGGTGTCGCGCAGGTAGCCCGGCCCGATCGGTACCTTGCCGTGACCGCCGGGAATGTCGAGCACGTAGGTCGGCTGGGCGAGACCGGAGAGGCGCCCGCGCAGGGCGCGCATCAGCGCCTGCCCCTCGCCCATCTCCGTGCGCAGGTGGGCCGTCCCGGGGGCCAGGTCGCCGTGGTGGAGGTAGTAGGGCTTGATCCGGTTCTCGACGAGGATCCGCATCAGCGCCTCGAGGGTCGCGGCGGCGTCGTTGACGCCGCGCAGGAGCACCGACTGGCTGACCAGGGGGATGCCGGCATCGACCAGCCGCGCGCAGGCGGCGCTGGCGGCGGCGGTGAATTCTCGCGGATGGTTGGCGTGGACGGCGACGAACACGGCCCGCCCGAACCGCTTGAGCGCCTGGACGAGGGCGACGGAGACGAGATCGGGCTTCACGACGGGCACGCGCGTGTGGATTCGCATGACCCGGACATGCGGGATCGCTGCGAGGCGCTCCGCGATCGCGTTGAGGCGGCGCGGTGACAGCGCGAACGGGTCACCGCCGGTGAGCACCACCTCCCAGATCCGCGGATCCCGCGCGATGTAGGCGAGGGCGGTGTCGAGCTCGGCGTCGGTGAGCGTCCCGAGCCCGTCGGGCCCGACCATCTCCCGGCGGAAGCAGAAGCGGCAGTAGACGGGGCAGACGTGGAGCGGCTTCAGCAGCACCCGGTCCGGGTAGCGGTGCACGATCCCGGTCACCGGGGCGTGGGCGGCGTCGCCGATCGGGTCGGCGCGCTCCTCCGGCGTCGCGACGGCCTCCGCGGCTCGAGGCACGAACTGGCGGCCGATCGGATCCTCGGCATCCTGCGGGTCGATCAGCTCGGCCATGTCGGGCGTCACCGAGACCGCGTAGCGCGCGAGCACGGCGCCGAGGGCTTCGGCCTCCGCCCCGGAGATCAGGCCGGCGGAGACGAGGTCGTCCGCGCTCCGAAGAACCCGGTTCATGGCCGGGTCTCCGCCACGGGTGTCCAGATCACGTCCTCGACCCGGGTGGCCCCGCAGGCCAGCATCGCCAGGCGGTCGAAGCCCAGCGCGATCCCGGACGCCTCCGGCATGACGGCGAGCGCCGCGAGGAACTCGTCGTCGAGCGGGTAGCGCTCGCCGTAGACGCGCTGCTTCTCGGCCATCTCGGCCTCGAACCGGCGGCGCTGCTCTGCCGGGTCGGTCAGCTCGCCGAACGCGTTGGCCAGCTCGACGCCGCAAGCGTAGATCTCGAAGCGCTCGGCCACGCGCGGGTCGTGCGGCGCCGGCCGGGCCAGGGCAGCCTCGCTGATCGGGTACTCGCACAGGATGGTCGGTCGGCCGAGGCCGAGATGCGGCTCGATCCGCGCGACGAGGACGCGGGAGAACAGGTCGGCCCAGGTATCGTCCGGGGCGACCCGGAGGCCGGAGGCCGCGACCGCGGCAGCCAGGGCCCCGCGGTCCGTCTCGCCGCCCGGCGCGACGCTCGCCAGGACGTCGATCCCGGCGAACCGGTCGAAGGCCTCGGCCAGGGTCAGGCGCTCCGGCTCGGCGAAGGGGTCGGTCTCCCGGTCGCGGAAGCTGAAGCGGCGGGCGCCCGCGGTCTCGGCCGCGCCCGCGAGCAGGTCGGCGCAATCCGCCATCAGCGCCGTGTAGGGCGCCCCGGCCCGGTACCACTCGAGCATCGTGAATTCGGGATGGTGCAGCGGCCCGCGCTCACGGTTGCGGAACACCCGCGCGACGCTGAACAGTCGCGTCTCACCCGCGGCCAGGAGCTTCTTGCAGGCGAATTCCGGCGAGGTGTGCAGGTAGAGCGGCGTGCGGGCGCCGCTCGCGCCGACGGCCTGCGTGGCGAAGGCCGACAGATGCGCCTCGTTGCCGGGCGAGACCTGCAGGCAGGCGGCCTCGACCTCGACGAAGTCGCGGTCCGCGAACCACGCGCGGAACGCCGCGAGGATGCGGTTGCGCAGGAGCAGCGCCGGACGCCGGTCGGCGTGGCGACCGACCGACCACCAGGGGGAGCCCGAGCCGGTCACGACCGGCCTCCGCGCGGGATCCTGATGGGCCGGCTCGGACCGGGACGCGTCGCTTTCTGGAGCACTCTCATCCTCGGCCCTGACTGGCTCCGGACCGCGGGCACGCGCGGCGGCCGACGCCGGCTGCCATCGACGGCTCGTGCCCGCCCGCTGGCAACCGCGGCGCAGATGCGATAGTGGCGGGGTCCGAGATGCAGCGCCCGCGCTTGGCGCGTGCCGACCCCCATGTCAATGCAGGACGCAATTCCGTGAAGGTGATCGCCTCAACGCTCCGCAAGGGCAACGTCGTCGAGAAGGACGGCAAGCTCTACGTGATCCTGTTCGCCGAGAACATCCACCCCGGCAAGGGCACTCCGGTGACCCAGCTCGACATGCGCCGGATCACGGACGGCGTGAAGGTGTCCGAGCGCTACCGGACGACCGAGCAGGTCGAGCGCGCCTTCGTGGAGGATCGCGAGCACACCTTCCTCTACAGCGACGGCGAGGGGTTCCACTTCATGAACCCCGAGAACTACGAGCAGATCGCGGTGCCGCAGGACGTGGTCGGCGACGCCGCCCCGTATCTCCAGGAGGGCATGGCGGTGATGCTCTCGGTCCATAACGGCGTCCCGCTGACCATCGAGCTGCCCCAGCGCGTCACGCTCGAGGTCTCCGAGACCGAGCCGGTGCTGAAGGGCCAGACCGCGTCGTCGTCCTACAAGCCGGCGACCCTGTCGAACGGCGTGCGCACCACCGTGCCGCCCCACATCGCCGCCGGCACCCGCGTCGTCGTCATGACGGCCGACGGGTCCTACGTCGAGCGCGCCAAGGACTGATCCGGTCCGCGAGGCTGCCGGACCCTGGCGGTCCGGCGCCGGCCGTCAGCGCGCGGAGCGCGCGGCGGCCTCCAGGGCGGCGTAGCAGCCCTGCGAGATCGCCTGCGCGCGCAGGCGCTCCGTCCCGCTGAAGGGGCGGCCATCCTCCCGGAACAGGTCCTCCCGGAGCAGTGCCTCCGAGGTGCAGCGGGCCGCGATGCGACAGAGCGGCGGCTCGCCGCCGGTACGCGCGCAGATCGTCACGTAGTCGGCGCGGAACGCCCGCACTCCGGCGCGCGGATTGGCGCCGATCACCGTGACGAGACCGGTCAGCAGCGCGAGCAGCAGGGGCTGGTGGATCAGGTAGATCGCGAGGCTGTGGCGGCCCGCGAAGGTGGCGGTGCGGCCGAGCCGCGTCCGCGGCGCCCAGGCTCCCAGCCGCGAACGGGCAAGGCGCGGCAACGCCAGCCGACCCAGGACGATCCCGGCCAGCACCAGTCCGAACCACGGGAAGAGCGGCACGTAATCGTTCGTCCGCGGCATGACCGAGCCGAGGCCCAGGAAGAACAGGGCCGGCGCGTCGAGGACGGGCGCGTGCACGACGTGCGGCGCGGCGAGCACGGCCGCGGCCGCGAGGGCGGTGACCGGCACCGGCAGCAATAGGAACGGCAGTCCGAGCAGGCTCGAGACGGCGATGCAGTGGAGCACGCCGAAGAACACGAAGGCGTCCGGGAACATGACCCAGGTGCCGAGGGTCACGAGGAGCGCCGCCCCGCCGATCCGCGCGAGCCGCAGGAGGGTCGGCCGGAGCCGGACGCCGCGACCGTTCATCAGCACGAGGCCGACGCCGACCAGGACCAGGAAGCTGCCGGCGATCGTCTCGGCGACGTCCCGTCCCGCCGGCGTCAGCGCGTAGTTCTCGGCAGTCAGCCGCAGATGGCCGAGATCCCAGAGCGTATGATAGCTCGCCATCGCCAGCAGGGCCGCGGCACGGGCCGCGTCGATGACCGGCAGGCGGCGCTTCGGCGAGGCGGGTGCGACCGGCGGTGCGGCGACGGGGCGGTCGAGCGTGACATCAACGGACATGATGGTGCACCCAAACCATGTCGGGACCGGCCTTTCCATCGCGCGCTGCGCCGGACGCCTCGATCGGGCCTGACGCCGCTGCGCCAGCTCTCGGAAACGTGAACGCCGTCGGGACGCGCACGGGCGGACGGGGAGGGAGACTCGGGCTCAGGAAAACGCTCGGCCGCCCCGACGCTTAAACGCCAGTTTCGCCGGAGCCTGCGACCGATCGACTGTTGCGGCTCGGCCTCCTCCGGCCAAGATTGCAACTTGGCGGCACTGTTCTGCCGGCCAAATGGGCTTCCCGGATATCAGGACTTCGTTAATCTTGCCGGGAGAGCGCGCGGCGTGATTCGGTGTAGGTTGCTCGGCCATGTCTGACGAACGCGGATCCGGGCCGGAGAACCCCGAGCGGGGGATTGTCGCCCGAACCGGCGACACGGGTCAGCACGAGGATGAGGCGCTCGAGCTCGTCGAGGTGGCCGGCCGCATCAAGTGGTTCGACGTGTCCAAGGGCTTCGGGTTCATCGTGCCCGACGACGGCGCGCCCGACATCCTGCTCCACGTCACCTGCCTGCGGCGCGACGGCTATCAGGCCGCCAGCGAGGGCGCCCGGATCGTCGTGGAGGCCGTGGAGCGCCCCCGCGGCTGGCAGGCCTTCCGGGTCATCTCCCTCGATCAGGCGACGGCCGTGCACCCGTCCGAACTGCCGATGCCGCGCACGCACGTCACGGTGACACCGACCAGCGGCCTTGAGACCGCCGTTGTGAAGTGGTTCAACCGGCTCCGCGGGTTCGGTTTCCTGACCCGCGGCGACGGGACGCCGGACATCTTCGTGCACATGGAGACGCTGCGCCGCTACGGGATCGCCGAGCTGAAGCCCGGCGAGTCGGTCCTGGTCCGATACGGCGACGGCTCGAAGGGCGTGATGGCGGCGGAGGTGCGGCTGATCGACGGGGCGATGCCCGCGTCCCACTGACACCGCTCTCCGGACCGGCTTGGCGCGCCCTATCTTATTGCCCGACCTCAGAAAATCCGGCACCGGATTCCCATCGCGCGCAACGTCGTCTATCACCGGGCGGCGGGCCCGGGGTCCGCGCGCCATCCCACGAGAGGCATCAGCCTGTGAGATCTCTTTACCGCACGGCCCGCGCGGTCGCCATCGCCGGCCTCGCCCTGACCGCGATCGTCCCGGCCCCCGCCGCTGTGGCGCAGGCGGCCGCCCGCGCCTCTGCGGCCAAGTCGGAGCCGCTGACGATCGTCACGAAGGCCGGGCCGAAGCGCTTCGACGTCGAGGTGATGCGCGACGACGCCGCGCGGGCCCGCGGTCTGATGTTTCGCCGGCACATGGCGGCCGATCACGGCATGCTGTTCGACTTCGAGCAGGACCAGCCCGTTACCATGTGGATGAAGAACACCTACCTGCCGCTCGACATGGTGTTCATCCGTCCCGACGGGACGATCAGCCGGATCGCCGCCGATACGGAGCCGCTCTCGACAGCGATCATCCCGTCGGGCGGCCCGGTCGTGGCGGTGCTCGAGCTGAACGCCGGCACCGCGGCGAAGCTCGGCATCGCTCCCGGCGACCGGATCGAGCACGCCATGTTCAAGGCGCGCTGAGGTCCTGCCCGGGGATTCGCGAACGCACCGGGAACAAGCGGCTTGACCCCCGCCGTGTTCCGCGCCAATGTTCCGGCAATGTTCCGGCGCGCCGGAAGGCAGGTTCAGGGCGGAGGACCCGATGGGCAACGCGGCTGAAGTCGAGCTGTTCGGCAACGACGACTGGTCGGTGCAGGCGGACGGGATCGAGCACCGCCAGACCGGTTACTTCATCGCCCGCACCGCGCTGGCGATGCGCCGGGCCGAGGGGCTCTGGGACTGGCCGCTGCAGATGGCCGAGAAGCGCTGGTGCCGGCCGAGTCTGTTCCGCGAGGCATTCCTCGCCGCGCTCGACCGGTTCGGCATCCCGCGGGACGCCGACCTGATCCGCTCCTTCGCGCTGGGTTACGGAATCCGCGCCGTGATCTCGCCGGCCGCCGAGAGCTTCGTCAGCCTGGGCGACATGCTGAAGCCGCGCGAGATCGCCGAGCCAGCGCGCGCGCCCTTCCCGCGGCCGGTCCGAGCTCTGGCGGCTGCGGGGGCCTGAGGACCAGACGACGGCGGGCGATTTGACCGGGGCCGGCGCGCGCGGCTAGCCCTCATCCTCGGAACGAGGGAGAGAGCACCATGGCGGATCACGACCGGGCCGGACTCGACGGGCTGATCACGCCGCCGCTGTCGCGGCGGGGCTTCGTGATGACGAGCCTGATGAGCGGCCTGACGCTCGCGACCACCCGCGTCGAGGCCCAGGTGATCCACACCGACAGCGCGGGCATCGAGGCCGGCGAGGTGAAGATCCCAGCGGCGGACGGCCCGATGCCGGCCTACCGGGCGGTTCCGGAGGGCGCCGGCCCCTTCCCGATCGTCTTGGTGATCGAGGAGATCTTCGGCGTCCACGAGTACATCAAGGACATCTGTCGTCGGCTCGCGAAGACCGGGTACTGTGCCGTGGCCCCGGAGCTCTACGCGCGCCAGGGCGATCTCTCGACCATGTCGGATCCCAAGCAGATCATCCGGGACGTCATCGCGAAGACGCCGGACGCGCAGTGGATCGGCGATCTCGACGCGACGGTGGCCTGGGCGGCCTCGGCGGCGAAGGGCGACCCGAACCGCCTCGGCGTCATGGGCTGGTGCCGCGGCGGGCGCGACGCGTGGCTCTACGCGGCGCATCGTCGCGACCTGAAGGCGGCCGTCGCCTGGTACGGGCCGATCGGCGGCGAGCGGACCGACATCCAGCCGCGCACCGCCGGCGACGTGGCGGCCGAGATCCACGCGCCGCTCCTCGCACTCTACGGCGGGGCCGATACCGGGATCCCCGTGGCAGCTGTCGAAGGCGCGCGCGATCGCGCCACGGCCGCGGGCAAGAGCGTCGAGCTCGTGATCTACCCGGACGCGCCGCACGGCTTCCACGCGGATTACCGTCCGAGCTACCGCCGCGAGGCCGCAGAGGACGGCTGGGCGCGCGCGCTGGCCTTCCTGAAGTCGCACGGTGTCGGCTGAATTAGACGCATCAAGACGCCCGATCGGGCGCGTTCCGCGTCGGCTGTGTTACTCAAGACACGGCCACAACTTCACAATCGTGCAAGGATCCAAGGAGGATCTGTGCCCGCGCGGGTCTGGCCCTTCGCGGCGCTCGGGCGTTGAACCGATCGAAGCGACCGCCGTTCAGCCCCTGTAGAGTGTCCTGGTCCATGAGCGATTCGGTACAGCCTGGCCAGAAGCCCGTGATCCTCGTCGTGGAGGACCAGCCCGACGAGCGCTTCCTGGCGGCCACGCTGCTGGAGGATACCGGCTTCACGGTGATCGAGGCCGAGACAGCCGATCGGGCCCTGGCGATCCTCAACGATCGCGCCGACGAGGTCAGCGTCGTGTTCTCGGACGTGCGCACGCCGGGCCCGATCGGCGGCTTCGAGCTCGCGCGGATCATCGGCGTGACTTGGCCGCGCGTGCGGGTCCTCCTCACCTCGGGGGATGCGGGCGACCAGCCGAGCGACCTGCGCGTCTCCGCCACCTTCATCCCGAAGCCCTGGCGCGCCGAGGATATCCTCGCCTGGGTGGAGCAGGCCGCGGGCCGGCCCTCCACGGGTTCCGGACCGTCCGTTATCGGACCGGGCGGCAAAATTATCCCGTCCGGGTTGGAAACCTGAGGCGGCCTCTCAGTTGTACGGCACTCCGGAGCGCGCCGCGCCCGGACTTGCCCAGTGCAGTTGATCCACGACGCCGCCATGAAGATTGTCCCAGCCAATCATGCCGATTCTCTCCGTAAACCCGGCGCGCGGGACACGGTGGAATCCGCCGTTCTCGACACGGTCCGCGAGGGTCTGCTCAGCGTCTACGGTGCCGCGGATCGCGACGTTCCGGCCGATCTGGCGGCCCTGGCGCGACGGCTCGACCGTCCTGGTCTTGCTGGCTGCAGCCACGCATAGATTCCACCGCCGAGCCAAACGGGAGACTGGCCAGCGGGTCGCCAAGACGAAAGAATCTGCTATTCAGCGCATTCTGACCTGCCGACGCAGTGCGTCTCTCAGTCGAGTCCTGGATGCGTCTCACAGTTCTTCGCGGATCGCTCGCCGCCGCCGCGATCATGACCCTGGCCGGTCTCGTGTCCGTTCAGGCGGCGACGCCGCCGGCCCAGCCCGCCGATGGCGCGGGCGGTGTCGGTGACCGCAAGGCGACGGTGACCAAACGGCTGCTCGGACGCGGCACCGCCTCCACCTACGCATTCTACGCCGCGGGCGCGGCGCCCGAGGCGGGGCGTCCGGTCGCGATCTTTCTGCACGGATGGGGTGCGGTCAATCCGCAGAGCTACGGAGGCTGGATCGATCATCTCGTCCGCCAGGGCTGGCTCGTCCTCTACCCGCGCTTCCAAGAGGTGAACCGGACCCGCCCGGCCGACGCCCCTGCCATCGCCGAATCCCTCGTCAAGGCGGCCCTCGCCGAGATCGCGACGGACGGCGAGGCCAAGCCCGACCTCGGCCGCGTCGCCATGATCGGCCACCTCGCCGGGGCGCCGCTCGCCATGGATCTGGCGGCCGCCGCCAAGGCGCAGGGCCTTCCGGTGCCGAAGCTGATCTTCGCGGTGACGCCCGGCGGCATCGCCAGCGGTCCGAAATCCCGCGGCATCGCCCTCGCCGACCTGTCGACGATCGATCCCGCCACGGTGATCGTGACCATGGTCGGCGACAAGGACACCCGCGCCGCCGATCTCGCGGCCAAGCGCCTCCTGCGCGAGGCGAGCGCCGTCCCGCTGGAGCGGAAGCTCTTCGTGCGGGCCCTCTCGGACGATCACGGCTTCCCGGCCCTGACGGCGACCCTGGCGGCCCCGGCGGGGGTGGACACGGCCTTCGACGGCGGCGCCATCAAGCCCGGTCCGGAGCCCAGGGACGCGCCCAAGGATGCCGCGAAGCCGCCGCCGTTCCGCTGGTCCGCCGACATGGCGCTGACCGGCGAGCAGCAGACCCTGGTTTCGCAGATCAATCTCGCCCGGGTCGACGCGCTCGACTATCTCGGTTTCTGGAAGACCTTCGACCTCGCCGCCGCGGCGGCCTTCGCCGGGTCTGACGCGACGGCGCTGAAGAACAATCCGCGCCTCGCCGACATGGAGCGCTGGAGCGACGGCTGGCCGGTGAAGCGGCTCGCGGTCGAGACGCCGCGCCCCACGCCGGCCGCGCAGGCCGGGGCGCCGGCGCCCGCCAGCCGTAAGCGCTGAGACCGGACGCCTCGACAGCTTGGCCTTGGCGCGAGGCTTGCTAATCTCTCCCCGTTCGACACGGGAGGGAGATCATGCCCGAGTTCGTCGCCAGCCTGCTCGCCGCCGCGGCCTTCTGCCTGACGTTGCTCGCGCTGAACGCGCTGACACGGCTGGTGATCCAGGCGCATCTGGCCCCCTCGGATCTCGGCGAGACCGGCTTCTTGCAGGTCGGCGGCGCGCTCCTGATGGCCCGGGCCGCCTACCGCCGGGCGCCCCAGCGCCGCCCGGGCTGACGCTCAGCGCAGGAACGTGCCGAACGAGCGCGGTCCGTTGCCGGTCGGGATGGTCGCCAGAATCTTGAGCGACTTCGCGTCGAGGACGCTCAGCGTGTTGTCGCCCCAGTTGGCGACGTAGAGGCGGCCGTCGGGATCCGCGGCGATCCCTTCCGGGTGGTCGCCGACATCGACGTCGGCGATGGGCTTGAGCGTGGCGAGATCGAAGGCTGTGACGCTGCCGGCATACTGGTCCGTGACGAAGCCCCGTCCCCCGGCGAGGGCGATCACATAGGGCCGGCGGCCGGTCGGGATGCGGCCGATCTCGCGACCCGCCTTGAGATCCAGGACCGAGACGTCGTCGCCGGTCACGTTGGCCGTGTAGGCGCGACCCGCCGCGGCATCGAGCGTGATGCCGAACGGATGCTGCCCCACCGGGATGACCTTGGTCTCCCGTCGGCTCGCGGCGTCAACGACCGAGACCGTGTCGGCCTCGCGGTTGGCGACGACGAGCGTCGCGCCGTCGGGGCTGACGGCGATCCCCGACGGCGAGGCGCCCACCGCGATCTCGCCGTCCGGCACCAGGGTACCGTCGCGCTCGGTCAGCACGAACAGGCGGTGTCCGTACCAGTCGGCCACGTAGACCGTCCCGCCCCGCGGGTCGGCCGCGACGCCGAGCGGACCGCCGGGCAGCGGTACCTCGGACAGGATCTTGCCGGCGTCGAGGTCGAGGATGGCGAGACCGTGCCCCTCCGGGCGCGTGACGTAGGCGCGCCGGCGATCGGGCGAGAGGGCGATCCCGGCCGGGGCCCCGTCGACGGGGATGCGGCGCACCACCTTCCCGGCGGCCAGGTCGACGATCTCGACCGCGCCGCCGAGCTGGGCGGTGACGATGGCCTCCCGGGCCGGTTCGGCGCGGGAGGCAGTCGCCGCGAGGACGAGGCCGACGGCGAGGGCCGCGCGGCCCCGGGCCGGGCTCAAGAGCCCTTCTCGACCTTGGCTTTCAGGTTGGCGAGGCTCGCCTTGATCCAGTCGCCGACGCCCTTCTCGGAGGCCTCGTCGTTCAGCTCCGGGGGCGGATCGTTGTTCATGTAGCCGCGGTAGAAGGCGGCCTTCCACTCGACCTTCGACTTGGTGTTGCCCTCGGGCTCGACCGTGATCGTCGCAGAGTAGTCGTTGGCCGGAAGGTCCTTCACGTCGACCTTATCGATGTAGTACGAGAACAGCTTGTCCTCGGGCTTGTACTTGTTGCTGGTCTCGAAAATCTGGTCGCCGTTCTTGAGCGTCAGCACGCGCTTGAACTTGCCGGCCGGGTCGCCGGTCAGCTCGGTCTTGGTCACGTTCTGCATCCAGTCGGCATTCTTCAGGTCACCGACGACCGCCCAGACCTTGTCGGCGGGGGCGTTGATCTCGATCGACTCGGTGATCTTGCGCCGGGTCGGGCCGTGGGCCTGCGCGGTCGCCGCCACCAGGGCCGCCGTGGCCGCCAGGGCCAGGGTAATTTTCTTCATCTTGTCCTTCTCCTCCCGCCCTCAGCGGTCGTCGCGATCGAGGACGCGCGCCTCGGGGCCGAGCGCCGCCGCGACCTTGTCCTCGATCCAACCCCAGGCCTCCCGCTCGTGCGGTCCCGCGGTCTTGCCGATGGCGATGGCGAGGTAGGCCATCTCCGTCAACACCTTGTCGGGCTCCAGCATGTGGAGCCGGGTCGAAAGAATGGCGGCCTCCAGGACAGCCGCCTGCGCGCGGTTGTAGCCGATGAACGGCGCGTGCGCGGCGCTGTGGACCATCCGGCCGCGGAAGCGCGGCCGGGTCTCGTGGGCCTCGACGGCGGCCACCGCGAACTCCGCGTGGCCGAAACTGTCGGCGAGGCGGCGGCCCTCGATCGCCGCGCACGGCAGCGTCGGCCATTCGCGCCGGCCCGTGACCGCGCCGGCGATCACGCGGATGTCGCGCGGGCTCGAGGCCGCGAAGCAGGGATTCGCCTCCAGGTTGGCGATGGTCGGCGACGGCCGGAACGGCGCGAGGACGTAGCCCTCCGCCTCGCCGATCAGCCCGAACGGGACGAGGTGCAGTTCCCCCTCCGGGGACACGGTCGTGACTATGGTCTCGAGGATCAACGGCATGGGCTCACGCCTTGTCGGCGGCGACGAGGCGCCCGCAGACCAGCTTCGCCGGCGGGTCCTGCGGGCGCTCGGGCGCGATGGCGGCGCGCGCCTCGGAATCCGGGATCGTCTCCGGCGGGATCGCGCCGGCCTCCGGCCCGACGAGGCGGGCGTCGCGCGTGCCGGGCGGCGGCGCGTCGGGTCCGGAATGGCGGGTGTGGCCCGCCTTCTTGAAGGCTGTGGCGTCCTCGACGTCGGCGTCGGCCGCGCAGCCCCAGTCGAGCGCCTCGTCCTGGACGTAGCGCTTGCCGAGCCGCCACGCCGTCTCGGCCTTGGCGAGTTCGGCGCCGAGATAGAAGGCGTGGGCGCCGTCGCTCGCCACGTCGAGGTCGGGGAAGAAGGCCATCGCGTCTGTGCCGACCCTGTGGATGTCGCGGTTGTAGAGGTGGATCCCGTCCTCGGCGATCACGATCCGGTAATTCGGGTCGCGCACCTCGGCGGCGGCCTGGGCGATCTCGTCGGCGGTCTGCACGAACGGGCGCTTGTCGTGGAGGGCGAGCAGCGCCCGGCCGTAGCCCTTCGGCAGTGCCGAATCGGCCTTGGCCGCGTACATGACCCGCCGGGCGGCGTCGTGCTCCTCGACGGTGCGGCGGGTATGGTTCGAGACCTGCACGATCAGCACGTTGCGGATCGACAGTTCCGAGCACATGCCGACGAGCAGCGCGGTCACGCCGAGGGAGTCGGCCTCGGTCAGCTCGGTGAGGTTGCCGGTGCCCATCATCATGTCGATTTCGGGCCAGCGGGCGCGGGTGTCGCGGTAGCGCGCGATCGAGTCGACGAAGCCGTGGTGGATCGGCTCGAGGATCGGGTCCGCCAGGAACGGCCGACCCGCCTTCAGCAGGCGCGCGATCGCGCGATCGAGGGAGGGCAGGTCGTCCGGCCGCATCGGCACCAGGACCGGTACCGCGTCGGTCTCGAAGGCGAGATCGAGGGTCTCCTCGTTCAGGCTCAGCAGGAAGTCGGCGCCGGCGCCGGCGCCCCGGACCAGTTCCTCGCGGGAGAAGGAATCGACGCTGACCTTCAGGCCGGCGCTCTTCAAAGCCCGCACGGAGTCCTCCAGGTGCGGGAAGGGGGTATCGGGCAGGCCGCCGAGATCGATGACGTCGGCGCCGCGTCCGGCGAGATCGAGCCCCTTGGCGAGGATCTGCTCGACGCTCATCTTCGACGCGTCCACGATCTCCGAGAAGATCCGGAGATCGTGCCGGGACAGGTCGACCTTGCGGGCGGTCAGGCCGAGCCACGCCGGCAGGTCGACCACTTCGTCGGGTCCGCGCTCCACGGGGACGCCGAAATGCGCCGCGAGATGCTCGGGATTGGCCCGGCACCGGCCCGGCAGGACGACCCGCGTGGCTCCCTCGGGAAGCACGACCCGCCGGCAAATGATCTCCTCGGTCATGAGCGCCGCGACCTTCACGCCGGCATCCGCGATGCTCCAGTGCAAGGTCTTCGGGAGCCCAGCCGCGACCTTCTCGAGCCGCGCCCGGGCGAGGCGGCCGGTGACGAAGACGATGTGCTCGGCGGTGCTCACGCGGCGGCCCTCGTCTCGACCGCGACGCGGCGGTGCGGTCCCCAGATCTCGATCGTCCCCCCGAAACCGGCCGCGAAGCCCGGGAAGGCCCCGTCCACGATCCCGTCCCGGGCCAGCGCGCCGGGGTCGAGGCCCGGCGGCGCGTCGACGGATTTCACCAGGACGCAGCGCTCCGCCCCGACCCGCGCGGCGAGCCAGAGGGCGAGGCTGTCCGAGGTGACGTCCCACGTCTCGGGGATGTCCGGGTGGCCGGCCCGGAGCGCGCGCGGGTTCCAAACCCGGAGCCGCGCGGGCGCGGTCTCCGCCCAGGGCTCCAGGCTCTGCACGAGCCGCGGCTCGATCCCGCGGAAGATGCCGGCCGCGTCGCTCATGGCGTCGAGCGCCCGGCGATGGGCCTCGGCGTCGCCGAAGCGCTCCCGCGCCTGCGCGGCCCGGACGGCGTCCGCGAAGGCGCCACCGCCCGGCACCACGATGCAGCGCCCGTGCGCGCCGTCGCCGATCGCCTCCAGCAGGGCGCGGCGGCGGTGCGGATCCGCCTCGAGGCTGCCGCCGATCTTGATGACCGTGGTCACGCCGCGTCCTGACGGCTGGGCCGCAGGGCGCGCAGCGCCTCGGCCACGCGCAGGGGATCGATCCCGTTGCGGCGGTCGAAATCCCGGCACAGGCCGCCGCGGAAGCCGAGATAATCCGGCCGGTGGGCGCGGAGTCCGGGGATATCGACGACCCGCAGCGACCCGGCGAGGCCGCTCATCAGGCCGTGCGCCCGGCAGGCGGCGGTGAAGGCCGAGAGATCGGAGGGGCCTGCGAGGTCGGGCAGGCGGGCGCCGGTCTTGCCGGCGGTGTCGATCATGGCGCCGGCGAAGCCGGCCGCCGCCAGGGCGGGCACGTGCGGCGCCGCCGGCCCGTCCTCGGCGAACAGCACGGCGATCAGCCGGCCCGGCGCCGCCGCGACGCGCTCCACCAGGGCCGCCGCGTCCCGGAGCTCGGCCGGCGCGAGGCCGACCTTCACCCAGTCGACGCCGGTCCGCGCCAGGGCGGCGATGGACGCGGCCGCCGGGTCGGCCACCGCGCTCGTCGCGGCGCCGCCGGACACGCGGGCGACGATCTCGCGCACGACGCCCTCATCCAGGGCGCCGAGCGCCCCGCGCTCGGGATCCTTGGCGTCGATCAGGTCGGCGCCCGCGAGGCGGGCGGCCTCGGCCTCGGCCGGGTCGCGGACGCTGACGAGGAGCCGGGGCCGGGGGTATTGCGGGAGGGAGGACGCGGGCACGAAACACTCGGACTTGAACGGGCGGTCTCACGACTTCCCGGGCAGCGGCTCGGCGAGCAGGCGGTTCTTCACCACCCACCGCATCGCGTGCGCCCAGGTATCGTCTGTGTCGGCCCGGATCGTCACCTGCCCGCCGCGCACCACCTTGCCGGTATCGGCCTCGGCGATCGAGACGCTCAGGTTGAAGATCTGACCGGACCCCTTCTCCACATAACCGGTCACGACGAGGTCCGCACCCAGGCTCTTGGCGATGTCCGCCGCGCACCCGTTGCATTTGTAGAGCGGCCCGTCCTTCGCCACGACGTCCGCCTTGGGCGCGGTGTCGACGATCTCCAGCCCGGCCTTGTCGCGCAGCGCGTTGCGCAGCTCGTCGGTGACGAGGGTGAGTTTCCGGGCGTCCACCGGCCGCGTCCGGGTCCCGTATGAGGCGCCGGGATCGAACAGCTCGACCGGGAACACGGCGGCCTTCTCGCCGGCGCTGGCGGTGCCGGGCAGGGCGGCCCACAGCGCGGCGGCGCCGCAGGCGAGCACGGCGCGGAGAGACGTGTGGCGCATCGGCGGGAGCTTCCTCTCGAGGCGTTCGACCGCCCGAGGCGGCGTCGTTCCCCGCATAGGTCGGGCGAAGGGACAATTTGGCAATGTACTTCCGCGCCCGCCTATCCCACGACGGTAACGTGAACGTCGGGACGACACGCCGCGGTTGAGCGGCCTGAGCGGAAGCTGGTAGAGGCCGCCCACATGCACCATCCTGCACCCGACACGGCCCCGCGGCGCGAGACGCGCCTGTCCTGGCTGCGCGCCGCCTTCCTCGCGCTGGCCCTCGCCCCGGCGGCGGCGAGGGCCGAGGAACCGGCGCCAACCGCGGCTTCGCAGCCGGCCCAGACCGCGGCTCCGCAGGCGCTCGAGACCCATATCGGGCTGATCTACCGGCCGCAGCCCGCCCCATCCTCGTACGACGCCGAGGCGGCGCCGGAGGACGAGGGCTTGGCCGGCGCCAAG
This sequence comes from Methylobacterium sp. C33D, assembly GCF_053345825.1. Lineage (NCBI taxonomy): Bacteria > Pseudomonadati > Pseudomonadota > Alphaproteobacteria > Hyphomicrobiales > Methylobacteriaceae > Methylobacterium > Methylobacterium sp. C33D. The sequence goes on along the minus strand of NZ_JBKFAV010000001.1, from coordinate 67,618 downwards.
ATGGGCATCGCCGACAACAACACCACCGGCCGCTTCACGAAGCAGACCTACGTCCTCGACGAAGTCGCCCTGACCGACGACAAGCCGGACGCCGTAGCGGCCGCCAAGGATCTGATCGGCAAGGGCGTGCGCTACTTGGTCCTGGCACTCCCCGCCGACGCCGTCCTGGCCGTGGCCGACGCCGTCAAGGACACGGGCGCGGTCGTCCTCAATGCGGGGGCGCCCGACGACCGCCTGCGCGGCGCCGAGTGCCGCGCCAACGTGTTCCACATCCTGCCGTCGCGGGCGATGCTGACGGACGCCCTGGCGCAGTACCTGACGGTGATGCGCTGGCGGAAGCTCTTCCTGATCGTCGGCCCGACCGACGCCGACAAGGCGTACGCCGACGCGATGCGCAACTCGGCGCGGAAGTTCGCGCTGAAGATCACCGCCGAGAAGCCCTGGACCTTCGGGCCCCTCGCCAAGGCGCGCGGCGACACGCCGACCCGGGCGGAGGCGATGGTCTTCACCCGGGGCCTCGACTACGACATGGCCATCGTCGCCGACGAAGAGGGCGACTGGGGCGACTACGTGCCCTACCGCACCGTCGATCCGCGGCCCGTCGGCGGCACGCAGGCGCTGACCCCGACGACCTGGTCGCCCGTGCTGGAGACCTGGGGCGCCGCGCAGGCCCAGAACAGGTTCCGGCGGCTCGCCTCGCGGCTGATGCGCCCGCTGGACTACCAAGTCTGGGCCGCGGTGCGGACGGTCGGTGAGGCCGTCACGGCCAAGAAGACAAACGATCCGGCCGTGATCGCGCCGTACCTCGTCGAGCCCGCCTTCACGCTGCCGGCCTACAAGGGTGTGCCGCTGAGCTTCCGGCCCTGGGACCACCAGCTCCGGCAGGCGATCATCGTGGTGCAGCCCAAGGCGCTGGTCTCCGTCGCGCCCGAGCAGGGATTCCTGCACCAGCGCACGCCCCTCGACACGCTGGGCGTCGACCTCCCGGAGACCACCTGCAAGTTCAGATGAGTCCGCGGCCTGCGGCGATGGCGAGCGGCCAAAGCCCTCGCAACGCGCGGGAATCGCACTACAAACGTCTCCCGAGAACGTCCGCCCAGGGCGCCGGGCCGTCGCAAGGGAAGGAAACCGTATGAGCCGCCGCGTCGAGGCATGTCTGAGTGGGGTCGCCCTCGGTGCGTGGTTCGCCCTGTGCGGGCCGGCCGCCGCCTTCACTGCCTATGTCACGAACGAGAAGGGCAACTCGGTCAGCGTCATCGACACCGACACGATGGCCGTGACGGCGACGTGGAAGGTCGGCCGGCGCCCGCGCGGGGTCACCGTCTCGAAGGATGGCAAGGAGCTGTTCGTCTGCGCGAGCGACGACGACCGGATCGACGTGCTCGACACGAGCACCGGCAAGGTGGTGCGCTCGCTGCGCTCCGGGCCGGATCCGGAGCAGTTCATCCTCGACGCGTCCGGGAACCCGCTCTACGTCGCGAACGAGGACGACAGCCAAGTCACGATCATCGACATCGAGAAGAACAAGGTGCTCGCCGAGGTGCCGGTGGGCGTGGAGCCGGAGGGGATGGGCCTGTCGCCGGACGGGAAGATCCTGGTCAACACCTCCGAGACGACCAACATGGCCCACTTCATCGACACGAAGACCTTCCAGGTCATCGACAACGTGCTGGTCGACGCCCGGCCGCGCTTCGCCGAGTTCACCGCCGACGGCAAGTTCCTGTGGGTCTCCGCGGAGGTCGGCGGAACGGTGAGCGTGATCGACGTCGCCCAGCGCCGCGTCATCAAGAAGATCACCTTCAAGATCCCGAGCGTGAACGACGAGGCGATTCAGCCGGTGGGCATCCGGATCACCAAGGACGGCAGCAAAGCCTTCGTGGCCCTGGGCCCGGCGAACCGCGTCGCCGTGATCGACGCCAAGACCTACGCGGTCGAGAAGTACCTGCCTGTCGGCCAGCGCGTCTGGCAGCTGGCCTTCACGCCGGACCAGAAGCAGCTGTTCACCACGAACGGCACCTCCAACGACGTCTCGGTGATCGACGTCGCCGCCGAGAAGGTGGTGAAGAGCATCCCGGTCGGGCTCCTGCCCTGGGGCGTGGCGATCTCGCCGAACTGATCCGCGCGACCTACGGGCGCCGAGCGAGGACGGCCGCTGACCTAGCGGCCATAGGGTGGAACACGACATGACGCGCATGTTTCGAACGGCGGCCCTCGGCCTGGCAGGGCTGCTCGCCGCGGCACCGGCCAGTGCCCTTGACCTGACGAAGAAGCGGGAGAACTTGCCCGACCTGGTCCTGGGCGACGATCAGGGCAACGATTTCGTAGTTGAGAACAAGGACATCACGCTGGAATCGGGGAAGGCCTACCGGCTGCGGATCGTCGCGAAGGGGCGCCAGGAATACAAGTTCTACGCGCCGGAGTTCTTTCGCTACATCTGGTTCAACCAGATCGTGATCGAGCACAAGGAGATCCACGGCGGCGGCCCGCCCGATCACCTCGAGTTCGACGATCCCGGCGAGATCGCGATCGAGTTCGTCGCGATCAAGCCCGGCACCTACACGTGGTCGGTGCACGGCCTGGAATCCAAGGGCATGACCGGCACGCTGACGGTGAAGTGATGCGCATCCTCCTGCTCTCCGCCTGCCTGCTCGCCGCCGGCCCGGCCGTCGCGGCCGACGACGCCTCGTCCTGCGCCGAGGGCATCACGATGATCCGCGACGCGCTGGCCCTGAACCCGCCCGAGACGGCGGTGCCGAAGCTCAAGAAGGCCCTGCGGGTCGCCGAGCGGGAGCAGAAGGAGGGCGAGTTCGACGAGTGCCTCGACGCCGTGGCCGACGCCCGGAAGGTGCTGGGCCGATGAGCGCCCCCGAGCCGGCGGCGCTCCTGATCGAGCATGTCGGCCACAAGTTCGGCGCCCGCGCCGCGCTGGACGACGTCTCGATCACGGTGGAGCGCGGGCACTTCGCCGCGCTGCTGGGACCGAACGGCGCCGGCAAGACGACGCTGTTCTCGGTCATCACCCGGCTCTACAACAACCAGACGGGACGGGTCTCGATCTTCGGCCACGCCCTCGATCGCGAGCCGTCTCGGGCGCTGGCCCGGCTCGGCGTCGTGTTCCAGGCCCGCACGCTCGACACCGATCTCACTGTCGAGCAGAACCTCCTCTACCACGCGAGCCTGCACGGCATCGCCCGCGCTGCCGCGAAGCTGCGCGTCGGCGAGTTGCTCGACCGCGTCGGTCTGGCGGACCGGCGCCACGACAAGGTGCGCACGCTCTCGGGCGGCCAGTCGCGCCGGATCGAGATCGCCCGCTCGCTGATCCACCGCCCCGATCTGCTGCTCCTCGACGAGCCCACCGTGGGCCTCGACCTCGAGTCGCGGGCCGACATCGTGGCGATCGTCCGCGCCCTGGTGCGGGAGGAGGGCTTGTCGGTGCTCTGGGCGACCCACATCTTCGAGGAGATCGCGGACGACGACGACGCCGTGGTGCTGCACCGGGGCCGGATCGTCGCCCGGGGCCGCGCCGGCGGGATCGGCAGGCCCGGCGAGGCCCTCGCCGACGCGTTCCGCCGCCTGGTTGCCGAGCCGGGGAGGGCGGCGGCATGACCCATCCGACGCCCCTCACGACACGGCTCGACGCCGCCGCGCCGCGCGATCGGGCCGAGCGGATCGGCCGGCTCGACGCGGTCGGCTACCTGATCTGCCTGGGCGGCATCGTCCGCCGCGAGCTGCTGCGTTTCTTCAATCAGAAGGAGCGGTTCTTCTCGGCGCTGGTGCGGCCGCTGGTCTGGCTTTTCATCTTCGCGGCCGGCTTCCGCAACACGCTCGGCGTGTCCATCGAGCCGCCCTACCAGACCTACGTGCTGTACGAGGTCTACGTGGTGCCGGGCCTCGCCGTGATGATCCAGCTGTTCAACGGCATGCAGTCGTCGCTGTCGATGGTCTACGACCGCGAGGTCGGCTCGATGAAGGTGCTGCTGACCTCGCCTTACCCGCGCTGGCTCCTCCTCCTCGCCAAGCTGATCGCCGGCGTCGCCGTCTCGATCGTGCAGGCCTACGCGTTCCTGGCCGTGGCGTATTTCTGGGAGAGCGACATCCCGTGGCTCGGCTACCTGACGGCCCTGCCGGCCTTCCTGGCCACCGGCCTCATGCTCGGGGCGATCGGACTGTTCCTGTCCTCGCTGGTCCGCCAGCTGGAGAACTTCGCCAGCGTAATGAACTTCGTGATCTTCCCGATGTTCTTCGCCTCGTCGGCCCTCTACCCCCTGTGGCGGATCCGGGAATCCTCCGAGACCCTGTACTGGATCTGCGAGCTGAATCCGTTCAGCCACGCCGTCCAGCTCGTCCGCTACGCCCTCTACGTCCAGTTCGAGCCGGTCGCCTGCGCCGTGGTGGTGGGCGTGGGGCTCGCCTTCTTCGGCATGGCGGTGGTCGCCTACGACCCCGGCCGCGGCATCATGGCCCGGCGCGGCGGCCCGGCCGGCGACAACACCTGATGGAGTCCGCCCAATGAACGTCCTCCTGACCCGCATCGTCGGCCCGGCGCTGGGCCTCGCGATCCTCGCCGGTCCCGCACTGGCCCAGCCCAAGCCGGATCCGGACTGGCCCTGCGTCCAGCGCAAGGTCGCGACCCTGAGCCCCGGCCAGTTCTGGACCGGCCCCGACGTGGAGGCGGCCGGCGACTGGGGCAGCGACAACGACGCCGCCGTCCTGGCGCAGAAGATCGCGTCCCGCCGCACGGATCTCTCGCAGGTCGGACCGCTCCTCGACACGTTCGCGGAGAAGTTCGGATCCGACAAGGACGCGAAGGACAAGGCCCTGACGCGCGTCTACGCGGGCGTATTCGAGGTGCTGAACGGCGAGCGCAACAAGGTGGTCGGCGGCATCGCCCGCTACGCGCAGGGCCAGCGCCGGATGGCCGAGCGGATCCGCGACGAGGCCGACAAGATCAGCCAGGTGAAGGACGCGCCTAGTGCCTCCGACGCCACCGAGCTGCCGAAGGACCAGAATGAGCTGGAGACGAAGTTCGCCTGGGACCGCCGGATTTTCCAGGAGCGCAGCCAGTCGCTGACCTATGTCTGCGAGGTGCCGCAGCTGCTGGAGCAGCGGCTCGGCGAGATCGCGCGCCTGATTCAGGCACGGCTCTGACGGCGCGCCGGACGCGATTGCCAAATCATCCCGAGCGGATTGCCGGAACATCCCTAAGTGACTGAAATCTCTATCGAAACTGTTGCTGTTTAACCACGTGACGCGAGGTTCGGTCGATGCGGACCGGAAATGAAGCCGAAACTCGCCTCACGTGTTCTTGAACCGATTGTGCGCCATCCCCGCACCCGCCAAGAGAGACCCAAGCTCGGCAGTCACGAGCATGTGTTCGGGTTTGAGGGGGTTGGGAATGTCACTTCGGGCGCTTCGGAGCAGCCTGGTCGCGTCGGCGTCGGTTCTCGCCGGGACGGTTCTCCCGGCGGCGGTGCAGGCTCAGCAATCGGTGACGCTCGGCGAGATCAGCGTCGTCTCGACGTCGCCGGTCGGGTCCGGCGGCGGAAATTCGAGCCAGGCGCAGATCTTCAACGGGCCCGGCCCGGTGCCGCCAGCCGGTTCCGTTGGACCGAGCGCCGGGGTGCGGCTGCGCGGCTCCGAACAACCCCTCTACAAGATTCCCAGCACGGTGGAGTCGGTCACGGCGAGCGATCTCACGATCGATCGCGCCAGCGACAACCTGACCACGACGCTGGCCCGGCGCACCCCCGGCATCAACGTCTCGGACTCGCAGGGCAACAACAACCGCGTCGACATCACCTATCGCGGCTTCACGGCCTCCCCCGTGCAGGGCGTGCCGCAGGGGCTGGCCGTCTACCAGAACGGCGTGCGCATCAACGAGGCCTTCGGCGACGTCGTCAATTTCGACCTGATCCCGCCGCAGGCGATCCAGCGCATCGACGTCGTCACCGGCAACCCGGTCTTCGGCCTCAACGCGCTCGGCGGCGCGGTCAACATCCAGATGAAGAACGGCTTCACCTGGCAGGGCACCGAGATCTCGGCCTGGGGCGGCTCCGACGCGCGCACCGCAGGCTACCTCGAGTACGGCAAGGTCTCCGGTCCCTGGAGCTTCTACTTCACCGGCGACGGCCTGAACGACCGCGGCTGGCGCTACCAGAGCCCGAGCACGATCGGCCGCCTCTACGGTGATATCGGCTACCGCTCGCAGGATTCGGAGTTCCACCTGATCGGGCTCGCCGCCCGCAGCTTCTTCGGCGCCGCCGCGGCCACCCCGGTGGACTTCACCCACCGCGACCCGCGGGCGATCTTCACCTACCCGCAGACCACCACCACCGAGGTCGGCACGCTCCAGCTGACCGGCCGGGTCGACCTCTCGCCGACCTGGGATCTGGCCGGAAACGCCTATTTCCGCCGCTTCAGCCAGACCTACGTCGACGGCAACGACGGCAATTTCGAGAACTGCAGCACGCGCTCGAGCTTCCGCGGCAACCTCTGCTTCGAGGACGACGGATTCAGCCCGGCGGCCGGACAGTCGCAGCTCGCCTTCCGCAACCAGTTCCTGATCCTGGGTCAGCAGAACCAGCGCATCCCGTTCCGGGCCGGCATCCCGTACGGCACGCTGGACACGACCCGGACGGAAGCCACCGGCTTCGGCGGCTCGCTCCAGGCCGCGAACCGCGACCGGATCTTCGGCCTGTCCAACAGCTTCGTGGTCGGCGGCAGCATCGACGCGGCCAATTACGGGTTCAAGTCGTCCAGCACGCTCGGCGTCATCAACCCGGATCTGTCGATCACCACGAACCCGAGCAACCCGTTCTACGGCAACATCCCGGGCCTCGGCACGCCGCAGCTGCGGACCGCCGGCGCGCTCGGCATCGCGCCGAGCTCGGTCAACGGCTCCAACCTCTACATGGGCCTCTACACCCTCGACACGCTCGACGTGACCGACCGGCTGTCGCTGACCGCCGGTGCCCGACTCAACTTCGCGCGCATCCAGAGCGAGGACCTGACCGGCTTCTCGCCGGACGTGACCGGCACGCACTACTTCAACAAGATCAACCCGGTCGCCGGCCTGACCTACCGGTTCTTCGACGCGCTGAACCTCTACGGCAGCTACTCGGAGTCGAACCGCGCCCCGACCCCGCTGGAGCTGGCCTGCGCCAACCCGGACCGGCCGTGCCTGCTGCCGAACTCGCTGGTGGCGGACCCACCGCTCAAGCAGGTCACCGGGCGGACCTACGAGGTCGGCTTCCGCGGCCAGCTGCCGAACACCTATGACGGCGGCATCATCACCTACAAGATCGGCGCCTTCCGCACCGACCTCGCCAACGACATCCTGTCGTTGGCCACCCCCGGCAACACCGCCCGCGCCTACTTCGTCAACGTGCCGTCGACGCAGCGGCAGGGCATCGAGGTCGGCGGCGAGTACACGGCCGATTACCTGCGGGTCTACGCCAACTACGCGCTGGTCGACGCGACCTTCCAGTTCAACGGCACCCTGTCGTCGCCCAACAACCCGCTCGCGGATGACGGCGCGATCCAGGTCCGCAAGGGCAACGTCGTGCCGCTGGTGCCGACCCACCAGATCAAGGCCGGGTTCGACTATTTCGTCACGCCCAACTGGCAGTTCGGCCTCTATCTCCAGGCCTTCTCCTCGTCCTACTTCCGCGGCGACGAGTCGAACCTGAACCGCAAGCTGCCGCCCTACTACGTTCTGAACTTCCAGACGAAGTATCAGGTGACGAAGAACCTCGAGGTCTTCGGCCTCATCACCAACCTGACCAACAACCGCTACACGACGTTCGGCACCTATGCCGAGCCGGGCGCGGTGGCCGGCAACCTGCGGATCAGCGATCCGCGGACCACCACCTTGGCCCAGCCGTTCTCGGTCTACGCCGGTATCCGCTACGCCTTCGGCGCAGACCCGGTGCCGATGTCGCCGGAGCCGATCATCCGGAAGTACTGATCCGTACACGGAAACGAGAAGCGGGCGCCTCCCGCGGCCCGAGGGCCGCGCGGGGCGCCCGCCGCGTTTCGGAGCTGCCGCATGCGGCCTCCTGTCTCGGGAACGGGCCCGTTCGCCCGGCGTCTCCCCGGTACCCGCACCGCCGCCGCCCGCTCCTGCGTGAGCGGGCGGCGGCGGCCGCATCCCGACACCGTGGAGCCTCGTCCCGATGATCATGCGTTTCGCCGTTGCAGCCCTGGCCCTGGCGGCCGCGACGCCCGCCCTGGCGACCCCGTGCGCCGACGAGGTCGACACGCTGCAGCGGCGGCTCGACAGTGCCGGCGCCGCCTCGGTGACCGGCACGACCCCGCCCGGCGGCACCACGTCCTCCAACTCGCCCAAGGCGCTCGACACGCCGCCGGCTCTGACCAAGTCGGACGCCGCCGTGAAGCCCACCGCCGCGGGCGTGGAGGAAGCCAAGAAGCTGGTCGCTCAGGCGCGCCAGCAGGACAAGTCCGGGGACGCCCAGGGCTGCCGCGACACGATCATGAAGGCCAAGGAGAAGGCCGGCGCCCTGCCGTAGCGGAGCCCGCGGCCGGCACCGCCCCGGTGCCGGCCACACCGATCAGTAGGCGTTCTCGGTCTTGAACAGTGCGAACGGCGTCGTGAGCAGGATCTGCAGGTCGAGCAGCACCGACCAGTTCTCGATGTAGTAGAGGTCGTGCTCGACGCGCCGCTGGAGCTTCTCGGACGTGTCCGTCTCGCCGCGCCAGCCGTTGACCTGCGCCCAACCGGTGATGCCGGGCTTGACCTTGTGGCGGGCGAAGTAGCCGTCGACCACTTGGTCGTACAGGGTGTTGGCGGCTTTGGCCTGCAGCGCGTGCGGGCGCGGGCCGACCAGCGACAGGTCGCCCTTGAGCACGTTGAACAGCTGCGGCAGCTCGTCGAGCGAGGTCTTCCGGATGAACCGGCCGACCGGCGTCACGCGCGGATCGCCCCTGGTCACCATCCGGGCCGCGCCGGCGTCACACTGATCCACGTACATCGAGCGGAACTTGTAGACCTCGATCAGCTCGTTGTTGAAGCCGTGGCGCTTCTGCCGGAACAGCACCGGCCCGCGCGAGGTCAGCTTCACGGCGACGGCGATCGCCAGCATGAGCGGCGACAGCGCCAGCAGCATCATCAGGCCGACGCAGCGGTCGAACAGCGCCTTCACCACCACATCCCAATCGGCGATCGGACGGTCGAAGACGTCCAGCACCGGGACCGAGCCGAGATACGAGTAACTGCGCGGGCGCAGGCGCAGTTTGGCGGCGTGTGCCGAGAGCCGGATGTCGATCGGCAGCACCCAGAGCTTGGCGAGCATCTGGAGGATCCGCGCCTCCGCGGAGATCGGGATCGTGAAGACGATCAGGTCGAGCCGGGCATGCCGCGCGTAGGCGACGAGGTCGTCGACGTTGCCGAGTTTCGGGTGCCCCGCCACCACGTCCGAGGACCGATCGGCGTTGCGGTCGTCGAACACGCCGACGATGCGGATGCCGCTCTCGCTCTGCGTCTCCAGGGCGGCGATCAGGTCCTCCGCGGGCTGGCCGCCGCCCACGATCGCGGTGCGCCGGTCGAACCGCCCCGCCCGGGTCTGCGCGTCGATGATGCGGAAGAGGACGAAGCGCCCGACCAGCAGCGCAGCGAGGCCGGTGCCGAAGAAGGTCGCGAGCCAGAGGCGCGAGTAATGGTCGGCCACCTTGACCAGCACGAGGCCGGCGGCGACCATCAGGAAGGTCATCGACCACGCCGCGATCAGCCGGAGCGCGGTCTTGAAGAAGCTCCGGAAGGCGGCGATGCGGTAGCCGCCGGACGCCTGGATCAGCGTCACGGTGATGACCGCGATCGTGCCGATCGCGCCCGCGTAAGTCAGCCCGAACGGGACGCGGCTGCGGAGCATCAGGAGATGGAGCAACGCGCCCAGGCCGAAGATCAGCGTGCACTCGAGGGCGCGCACCAGCCCGGCCACCACGACGGGCGAGATCGCCGTCGGCCCGGGCGAAGCCGTCTCGGCGAGGGGCACGCTGCCCGCGGCCGGGGCCGAGGGCGCCTCCATCGGGACGGCGGCCTCCAGAAGATCGCGGATGTCGAACGCGCTCATCGATCGGCTCCCCCCGAGCCTTGCGGTCGCTGCCTCGGCGGAAGCTTGGCACGGGGCGTTGTGGGAACATTTAAGAGCGCGGGCGGCGTCGCCTTTTCCACCGCGGCGCACAGGCCCCCGCTCCGCTTCAGGCCGGTCTCGTCCTCAGGCGGTCCGGGCTCCGGCGATCGCCCGCGGCGCGGGATCGCGGCGCCCCGCGCGGGCCTCGAAGGCCGCGGCGTAGCCGGAGATCACCTCGCTGCCCATCCGCTCAAGGGAGAAGCGCTGGCGAATCGAGGCGCTCAGGCTCTGCGTCCGCGCGGCCAGGGCTTCCGGCGCGGCGTCGAGGACACACCGGATCCCTTCGGCGAGCGCGGCCACGTCCCGCGACGGGACGAGGTCGTGGGCTGCCGCGCCGAAGATCTCCGGGATGCCACCCACCCGGGTGGCGACCAGGGGCTGCGCCGCGGCGGCGGCCTCGAGCACGACGTAGGGCAGCGACTCCGCCAGCGACGGGACGACGAGGATGCGGCCGCGGGCCAGCACGGAGCGGATCGCCTGCGGCGGCTCGAACGCCACCGCATCGGCGAGGCCGAGGCGGACCACGGTCTCCCGAAGGATCTCGGCGTCCGGCCCGGAGCCGACCAGCAGCAGGCGCAGCACGCGGCCCTCGGACCGCAGCCGGGCCAGGGCCTCGAGCAGGTACGGCAGGCCCTTGGCCTCCCGCAGCTCGCCGACATAGAGCAGGTCGAATGGCTCGGCGACGCGGTCGAGCGGCGCGAACTCGGCCTCGGCGATGCCGTTGTGGACGATGCGCGTCACGCGCTCCGGGCCGCCGACGAAGCTCCTGTGGCGCCCGGCAACGTACTCGCTCTCGAACAGGAACGCGTCGGTGCGGCGGGCGAGCACCGCCTCGGCGCCCATGTAGAGGCGGTGCAGCGGGCTGCCCGGCCGATAATTGTAGCTCCCACCGTGCGGCGTGTAGGCGCGGATCGCCGGACCCGCGACGGCGAGCCGGGCATAGGCACCGCCCTTGGCGCCGTGCCCGTGCAGCACGTCCGCGCCGACCTCCGCGGCCCTCTGCGCCACGGCCCGGAGGCAGGACCAGTCCGACGGGTGCGGGTTCCGGCGCATCGGGATCCGGACCAGGCCGAGATCCAGGCTGGGCATCAGGTCGGCCAGAGCGCCCGCGGCGCGCTCACCGCCGGTGCTGGCGTCGCACACGAGGCCGACATGATGTCCCGCTTCCGCCTGAAGGCGGGCGAGGTCCATGACGTGCCGGAACAGGCCGCCCACCGGCGCCCGGAACACGTGCAGGATCCGGTAACGCGGCGCGATGCCAGAGTCGATCGTCTTCGGGACCACGGTCCAGCTCCCGGGAATATCAGTCCCCAGGTTGTGGTGCAGCCATGGTCGCGGGAAACTTAAAGCCGATTGCCGGCACTCGACCTTTTCTTCGGAACGGTAACCGGAGTTTTACGCGCGAGTTCGCAATCGATCGCGACACTACGTCATCGGCGAGCCGTTCAGGCTGGCCCAGATCGTCCCGTAGTGGCAGGCCGTGGCGGCGAGGACGAAGCCGTGCCAGATCGCGTTCTGGAAGGGCAGGGTCCGCCAGATGTGGAAGACGACCCCGATCGAGTAGAGGGCCCCGCCGATACCCAGGAGCCACAACGCCGTGGGCTGTAGCGCCGCGATCACCGATTCGTACGCGAGCAGCCCGCTCCAGCCGAGCAGCAGGTAGAGCCCGATCGACAGGCGATCGAACCGGCCCGGCAGGAACAGCTTCACGGCGATCCCGATCAGCGCCACGATCCAGATCATCGCCAGGAGCCCGTAGGCGCGCGGCCCCGACCCGACGAGGGCGACCAGCGGCGTGTAGGTCCCTGCGATCATCAGGTAGATCAGGGCGTGGTCGGCGCGGCGCAGGAGCCACTTGCGCGGGCTGACGGGGTAGAGATTGTAGACGGCGGAGACACCGAGCATCAGGAGGAGGGCGGTGGCGTAGACGACCACCGCGGCCCGCTCGCCGAGACCGAGATGCGCCGTGACGGCGGTCGCCACCAGGGCCACGGCGCCAGCGAAGCCGAGCACCACCCCGAGACCGTGGATCACGCCATCCGCCATGATCTCCCGCGGCGTGTAGTGCCAGGTCAGGGAGAGCGGTCGACCATCCTCCGCGAGAGACATCTTGAAGCCTCCTGCAACGCGTGCAGCTTAAAGCTTGAGAAGTCTTAGTCGTTCCATGTGCAGATTGCTGATGGGGAGTTATCCCAAGGTTCCACAAAAAGCGGTAAAAGTCTCGTGCGGCGCAGCGAGACCGCTGCACCGCACGAAAGCCTAGAGCCGGCCGGCGGCGAGCCCTTCGAAGCCCAGAGGCGGCTCGGCGGCGGCGCGTTCGATCAAGCCGGATCCACGGCTGAGCCGGGCATGGACCGTGGCCATCGTCAGCACCGCCATGGCAAGCACTTGATGTGCCAGCGCGGCCCAGAGCGGCACCGCGAGGAGCAGCGTCGCGATCCCCAGGGCCATCTGCGCGAGGACGAGGATCACGACCCCAGTGGCCCGTCCGGCCTCGCTCCGCGGGCCGGTGAGCCGGGCGTCGACGGCGTGCAGCACCGCCACGACGAACACCAGATAGGCCGTCAGCCGGTGGTCGAACTGAACCAGGGCGTGGTTGTCGACGAAATTCTCGATCCAGGGCCGGATCGCGAACAGGCTGTCCAGCGGCGGGACGAGCTGGCCGTCCATGGTCGGCCACGTGTTGTAGACGAGACCGGCGTGCGAGCCGGCGACGAGGCCGCCGAGAAAGATCTGCACCAGGACCAGGATCGGCAGCAGCAGGGCCGTTACCCGCAGGCGGGCCGGAGCCGGGGCCAGGACGCCGCGGCGCTCGCCCGCGGCCAGCCAGACCAGCCCGGCCAGGATCAGGCTCGCGGTCGTCAGGTGCAGCGCGAGCTTGAGCGGCGCCACCGCCGTCATGCCCGGTTGGAGGCCCGAGGCGACCATGATCCAGCCGATGGCGCCCTGGAGGCCGCCGAGCACGCCGAGGCCGAGCAGGCCGAGGCCGAGGCGCCGGCTGATCCGGCCCTGCCACCAGAACACGAGCAGCGGCAGGAAGAACACGAGGCCGATCACCCGCCCGAGCAGGCGATGGCCCCACTCCCAGCCGTACAGCACCTTGAAGGCGGACAACCCCATGCCCTGGTTGAGGATGCTGTACTGCGGCGTGTCCCTGTACTTGGCGAATTCGGCAGCCCAGTCGGCCTCGGTGAGCGGCGGGATCGCGCCCGTGACGGGACGCCACTCGGTGATCGACAGGCCGGACCCGGTCAGCCGCGTCGCACCGCCGACCGCCACCATGGCGACCACCAGGGCCGCGACCACGTAGAGCCAGGTTCGCACCGCCCCCGACCGCCGGTCGCCCGCGCCACTCATGTCCATGCACGTCCCTTCCGCGGGTGCCGGGATGCCCCCGCCGTGCCCGGGTTAGGGGATGTCCGACCGGCCAGCAACGGCGCCGGCGCCGCAGCCCGCGTCAGCGGGCGCGTTGCCAACCGGATCCCGGAACGGTAGCCGTCCCCCGTCCGCGCCCGCAGCGCCGGCCACCAGGCCTGGGGCGCGAACGAGGGGCACAGTCCGGGAACAGGGTCCAGGAACACAGCCATGCGCCGCCGCACCCGGACCCTGATCGGCACTCTCGCCATCCTGGCCTTCGTCTGCCTCTACGGCCCGCTGGCCATGACCCTGGCCGACAGCCGCATCTCGGAGACACCGGCGGCGGTTCAGGCGGTGATCTACTCGATCCTCGGCATCGCGTGGATCTTCCCGCTGATGCCGCTGATCCGGTGGATGGAGCGGCCTGATCGCTGAGGTCAACCCTCGATTTCGCCGCACTCGAGGATCACAAGCCTGCCGTCCCCGCTCGAGACCCCCTCCGTGCACCGCCCGACACTCTGCCTCAAGCCGCTGGCCGCCCTCGTCGTGCTGCTCGCGCCCCTTCCGGCCCTGGCGCAGGGGACACCGCGCTCCATCGGGGAATGCGAGCGCCTCAAGAACGACCTCGCCTACAATCAGTGTCTCGCGATGTTCGGCCCGGCGGCCAAGAATGTCGCCGGTGGCTACGCCTCGGCCGACACGACGGTCGCCGCGGCGGCAACGCCCGCGGCCGCCATGGCCGAGCCGATCCCGCAGGTGGAGGAGACGGTCGAGGCGAGCACCAGCCGGAGGCGGCGTTACCGGTCCGCGCGCGGCCGGCAATACGCCTCGTTCTCGACCGGCTACCGGCACCGGCGTCGGCGCTAGCACCGACGTTCAGGGCTTCCGGACCTGGCCGGGTTCCGGAGCTTCGAGGGCCTCGAGAACGCGCGCACCCGGCACAGAGCCGTCGCCGGGCCAGACGTTCCAGTCGGCGACCTGATCGAGGGCGTCTGCGAGGCGGCGCTTGTAGACGTGGCGCGGCACCTCCTCGGCACCGAACTGCGTCAGGTGATCGGTGACGAACTGGGTGTCGGCGAGCCGGTAGCGTCCGGCCCGCAAGCGGGCCATGAGGTGGACAAGGGCGACCTTCGAGGCGTCGCGGACCTCGTGGAACATGCTCTCGCCGAAGAAGGCCGCCCCCAGCGAGACACCGTAGAGGCCGCCGACGAGCCGTCCGTCCGCGCCCGCGTAGACCTCGACCGTGTGGACATGGCCGATGTCGAACAGGGCGCCGTAGAGCTCGCGGATCCGCCCGTTGATCCAGGTGCGCTCGCTGTCCCGGCGGGGCGCCGCGCAGCCGTCGATCACGCCGTCGAAATCGGTGTCGCAGCGGACCAAGAACTGGTCGGACCGCACTGTCCGGGCGAGGCGCCGGGGAACGCGGAACGCGTCGAGGGGCAGCACGCCGCGCGCCTTGGGCTCGACCCAGTACAGCGTCGGGTCGTCGGCATCCTCCGCCATCGGGAAGATGCCCGCCGCGTAGGCCTTCAGCAGGATCTCGGGGGTGATGTCCACGCGGGCGGTGTCGTGCATGCCGTGAGTGTCGCGCGCAGCCGGCACGAAGACCAGATCCCGCGCGCGCCGCTCTCGCCGCAGCCCCGCCCGGGTCCGATCAGGCTTTCATGCCGCCGTCGTCCAGGAAATGCTCCAGCCAGTGGATGTCGTAAAGGCCGTTCTGCACGTCCGGGTTACGGACGAGCGTGCGGAACAGCGGGAGCGTCGTGTCGATCCCGTCGATGACGAACTCGTCCAGGGCGCGCCGCAACCGCATGAGGCACTCGTTGCGGGTCCGGCCGTGGACGATCAGCTTCCCGATCAGCGAGTCGTAGTTCGGCGGGATCCGGTAGCCCTGGAACGCCGCCGAATCGACGCGGACCCCGAGGCCGCCGGGCGTGTGGTAGTGGGTGATCTCGCCCGGCGACGGCCGGAAGGTCTCCGGGTGCTCGGCGTTGATCCGGCACTCGATGGCGTGGCCCTCGACCTTGATGTCCGCCTGGCTCACCGAGAGCGGTCCGCCCGAGGCGACCTGGATCTGCTCGATGACGAGGTCGATCCCGGTGATCATCTCGGTCACCGGGTGCTCGACCTGGATGCGAGTGTTCATCTCGATGAAGTAGAACCGCCCATCCTCGTAGAGGAACTCGATCGTCCCGGCGCCGAGATAGCCGAGTTCCTTCATCGCGTTGGCGCAGATGCCGCCGATCTCGGCGCGCATCGACTCGTTGAGCGCCGGCGAGCCGCCCTCCTCCCAGACCTTCTGGTGGCGGCGCTGGAGGGAGCAGTCGCGCTCGGCGAGATGCACGGCGCCGCCGCGGCCGTCGCCCAGCACCTGCACCTCGATGTGCCGGGGCTTCTCCAGGTACTTCTCGAGATAGACCGCGTCGTCGCCGAAGGCGGCCTTGGCCTCGGACTTGGCCATGCCGATCGCCTGCTCCAGCTCGGCCTCGGAGCGCGCCACCTTCATGCCGCGGCCGCCGCCCCCGGCCGCGGCCTTGACGAGCACGGGATAGCCGATACCGGCGGCCACGCGCTTGGCGGTGTCGATGTCGTCGACGCCGCCCTCGGAGCCCGGCACGCAGGGGATGCCGAGCTTCAGCGCCGTGCGCTTCGCCTCGATCTTGTCGCCCATGGTGCGGATGTGCTGCGCCTTGGGGCCGATGAAGCCGATCTGGTGATGGGCCAGCACCTCGGCGAAGCGGGCATTCTCCGACAGGAAGCCGTAGCCGGGATGCACGGCGTCGGCCCCGGTGATCTCGCAGGCCGCGATGATCGACGGGATGTTGAGATAGCTGTCGCGGGCGGCCGGCGGCCCGATGCAGACGCTCTCGTCGGCGAGGCGAACGTGCATGGCATCGGCGTCGGCTGTGGAGTGGACCGCCACGGTGGCGATCCCGAGCTCCTTCGCCGCCCGCAGGATGCGCAGGGCGATCTCGCCGCGGTTCGCGATCAGGATCTTGTCGAACATCGGTCCCGTTAGGGCCTCCTGGCGATCCCGGACCGCGCAGGATGCTCTATCCTCTCGTGTTGCGGCGTCGTCCGGGACTGGGCGGCGAGCGCCCGGCGGACGTCCTAGGTGATGACGAGCAGGGCCTCGCCGAACTCGACTGGCTGGCCGTCCTCGACGAAGATGGCGCTGATCGTGCCGGCGCGGGGCGCCACGATCTCGTTGAAGGTCTTCATCGCCTCGATGAGCAGCAGCTTGTCGCCGACCTCGACCTTCGAGCCGACTTCCACGAACGCCTTGGCGTCGGGCGAGGGCCGGAGATAGGCGGTCCCGACCATCGGGGAGGGCACGGTGCCGGGCTGCGCGCGGGCGGGCTCGGCCGGGGCGAGGGGGGACGACGCGGCGGGCGCCGCCGGGGGAGGGGCGACGGCCGCGAGGGGCGCCGGCGCCGCGACCTGCACGCTCACGGGTTCGAGCCGCCGCGCGACACGGATGCGGAGGTCGCCCTTCTCGACCTCGATCTCGGACAGGCCGGTCTCGGTCACGAGGTTGGCGAGCTCGCGCACGAGCTCGGGATCGATGGCGTCGTTCTTTGGCATCCGGCCTACTTCGTCTCGCGGCACGTCGGTGCGTCCATCCGGGCTCGGCCCTGGACCCCCACCGCGGCCCTGCGGCTGGCGGCTCTTAGACGAAGGCGCCCCGGCGCGACAAGGCTGCGCGGAACGCCTTCGGGGTCCGTCGGCCCGATCCGTCAGCTCAGCAGGAGGCGTGGCCGCACTGGCGCACGTCGGCGATGGTCTTGCGCATGGGCTCGACGCCGACGGCGCCGGGGATCACCTCGTCGCCGATGATGAAGGCCGGCGTGCCCGAAAGGCCCAGGCGGTCGCCGAGGCCGCGGTTCTCGCTGAGCGCGGCCTTCACCTCGGGGGAGGCCATGTCCTTCTGCAGCTTGGCGGTGTCGACGCCCATGTCCTTGGCGACCTGGATCGCCCGGGCGCCGTTCACCCGACCCTTGGTCTCCAGGAGCTTCTGGTGGAACTCGAAGAGCTTGTCGCCCTTCAGCTGCTGGCGCACCGCGACGGCGACCTGGCTGGCCTCCAGCGATTCCGGTCCGAGCACCGGGAAGTCCTTGATGACGACCCGCAGCTTCGGGTCGGACTTGATCAGCGCCTGGACGTCGCCCAGCGCCTTGCGGCAGTAGCCGCAATTGTAGTCGAAGAACTCGACCAGCGTGACGTCGCCCGACGGATTGCCGGCGACGACGTCGTGGGGACCGTTGACGAGGGCCTCGCGCGACTCCTTGAGGGCTGCGGCCTGGGCGAGGCGCTGCGTCTCGGCCTGCTGCTTCTCGGCCTCCGCGAGGGCCTCCTGGAGCACCTCGGGATGCTTGATCAGGTAGTCCTTGACGATCGCCTCGATGCCGGCGCGCTGCGCGTCCGTGAACGGCGCGGCGGGGGGCGTCGCGGTCTGCGCCAGGGCGGGAGCGGCGACGAGGCCGAGCGCCAGGACCAGCGCGGGCAGGGGTCGGGTGAAGGGCATAGATCCTCGCTTGCGCGGCGGGCCGGCCCGCGCGTGGCGCGAGCGGTAGGGGCTGGGTTAGGCGTTTTCGCGGCGTCCGGTCAAATCCTCGCGGCCGCCGCGGCGAGCGGCGGCGCGGCGTGCACCGATCGGCGCGCGGCGGAGCCCGGCCGCGGCTTGAGGCACGGCCTGCGAGCGTCTACCCCCGGGACGCCAGCTTCGTCCGGCGCAGAGCAGACCTCCATGATCCCGATCTCCCGGCGCGCCGCCGCCGTCCAGCCGTTCCTCGCGATGGATGTCATGGCCGCCGCCGCCGCCAAGGCGCGGGCCGGCGACCAGATCGTGCGGATGGAAGTCGGCCAGCCGTCGGCGCCGGCGCCCCGGGCGGTCATCGCGGCGGCGCAGGCGGCGCTCGCCACGGGCCGCGTGCCCTACACCGAAGCCCTGGGCCTTCCGTCCCTGCGCGAACGGATCGCCCGCGACTACGCGGAGCGGCACGGCGTCGCGGTGAGCCCGGAGCGGGTGGTGATCACCACCGGATCCTCGGCCGGCTTCGTGCTGGCCTTCATGAGCCTGTTCGATTCCGGCGCCCGGGTCGCCGTGCCGCAGCCGGGCTATCCGGCCTATCGCAGCATCCTGGCCGCCCTCGACCTCGTGCCGGCGCCGATGGTGCTGCGCGCCGAGGACCGCTTCGCGCCGACAGCCGCGCTGCTGCGCGAGACCCACGCCCGGGCGCCGGTCGCCGGGGCGCTGGTGATGAGCCCGGCCAACCCGTCCGGCACGGTGATCACGGAGGGCGCCCTGCGGGATCTCTGCGCGGCGACGCGCGGCCTCGGCCTGCCGCTGATCTCCGACGAGATCTATCACGGCCTGAGCTACGGCGAGCCGACCGTCACGGCCCTGCGCTTCGACCCCGACGCCGTCGTGATCAACTCGTTCTCCAAGTATCACTGCATGACCGGCTGGCGCGTCGGGTGGATGGTCGTGCCCGAGGCACTGGTCCGCCCGATCGAGCGGCTGGCGCAGAATCTCTACATCTCGGCGCCGTACCTGTCGCAGGTCGGCGCCCTGGCGGCCTTCGACGCAACGGACGAGCTCGACGCCGTTCGCGACGGCTACGCGCGCAACCGCGCGATCCTCCTGGACGCGCTGCCGGGCCTCGGCCTCGGCCGCGTGCACCCGGCCGACGGCGCCTTCTACCTCTACGCGGACGTCTCGAACCTCACCAACGACGCCTCGGACTTCTGCCGGCGGATGCTCGACGAGGCCCACGTCGCGGCAACCCCCGGCCTCGACTTCGACCCGGACGAGGGCAACCACCACGTCCGCTTCTCCTTCGCGGGCTCGGAGACCGAGTGCCGCGAGGCGGCGGCGCGGCTGAAGGCGTGGCTGCGCTGATCGGTCAGGCCGACGGCACGAGCGCGCCGACCGCCTCGACCAGCTCCGAGAAATGCTCGATCACCCGATCGGGCCCGAGTTCGGCGACCGGCCGGTCGGTGTAGCCGAAGGTCACCGCCACGACCGGGATCCCGGCGGCCTTGGCGGTGTCGATGTCGGTCCGGGAATCGCCCACCATGACGGCGCGGGCCGGATCGCCGTCGGCGCGCTCGATCGTGCCAGTGAGGTGGCGCGGGTCGGGCTTGGACTGCGGGAACGTGTCCCGGCCGCAGATCGCCGCGAAGCGGTGGCCGATCCCGAGGAGGCGCAGCAGCTCGACCGACTGCCCCTCGTACTTGTTGGTGCAGACCGCGAGCCGGAAGCCCGCGGCCTCGAGGGCGTCGAGCGCCTCGACGACGCCCGGGAAGAGGTGGGACGTGTCGGCGAGATGCGCCCCGTAATGGGCGATGAAGGCGTCGAACAGCCGGTCGTGGTCCTCCGGCGAGAGCGGCCGCCCCTCGGCCTCGAAGCCCCGCCGGATCAGCGCTCGGGCGCCGGCGCCGATCAGGCCTCGCGCCTGCGAGAGGGGCAGTTCGGCCAGCCCCTCGCGCTTCATCAGCACGTTGAGGGTGCCGATGAGATCGCCCGCGGTCTCCGCCAGCGTCCCGTCCAGGTCGAACACGGCGATCGGAGGCTTGCGGGTCGCTTCGGTGGACATGCGTCGGGGGCTCCGTGCTGAGCGAGATCGCGTACGGCGTCGCTATCGGGGCGGGGGACCGGGGGCAAGCGGAGCGCGGAGCGAACGCGGATGCGCGGATCGTCTCACCGGGCGCCCCAGACTCGCCCGAAAGCGCAGCGAAACGCAGCGCGTACCAGTCCCGGGACCCGCGATGAAACTCTCCCTGCCCCTCCTGGCCGCCTGCGCGGCGCTGCAAGGCCTGCCGGCGGCCGCGACGTCCTTCGAGTTCGTGCCCGCCCCGCAGACCGACCTGAACCGGATGTACCGGGTCGACAAGGTGACCGGCGAGGTGACGTCCTGCCAGTACGGGCTCCAGGAATCGGCGGGCGGCATCGGCCAGACGGTCTGCTTCGGGCCGGGGGAGGGCGCCGGGCCGCAGGCCCCGTCGGAATACGGGCTGGTGGCGAGCCGGCACACCCGCGAGGCCGGCGTCTTCCGGGTGAACTACCGCACTGGCGAGATGAGCATCTGCTTCGTGCTGGTGAAGAAGGAGCAGGTCGTCTGCACCCAGCAGGGCAAGCCCGGCGCCGACGGCGCGTCCGAGGCGCCGCTCACAGGTCCGGCTCCCGGCCGCGCCGGCGCCAGCGCCACCCCGACACAGGGCGGCCGTCCGTGACGCAGCCGTTCGGGCGCGGGCGTTCCGGTCGGGCCGGTCCCGTGCTACGGGCCGCCCGACGCTCACGCAATGACCGGCTGCCCATGACCCGCGCTCCCTCGCTCTCCCTCGCCGACCGGGCGGTGTCCCGGTGAGCGGGCCGGATCTGCGGCGGGCCGCGGCCGCCCGCGCCCTCGACCTCGTCGAGCCGGGCATGCGGCTCGGCCTCGGGACGGGTTCTACGGCGGCAGCCTTCGTGGCGCTTCTCGGCGAGCGCGTTCGCACCGGCCTGGACATCGTCGGCGTCCCGACCTCCGAGGCCACGCGCGCCCAGGCCGAGAGCCTCGGGATCCGCCTCGCGACCCTGGACGAGCAGCCCGAGCTCGACCTCACCATCGACGGCGCGGACGAGGTCGACGACCGGCTCCGCCTGATCAAGGGCGGCGGCGCGGCGCTCCTGCGCGAGAAGATCGTCGCCTGCGCGAGCCGCCGCATGGTGGTGATCGCCGACGCGGCCAAGCACGTCTCGCGGCTCGGCGCCTTCCCACTGCCGATCGAGGTCAACCCCTTCGGCCTCAAGGCCACACACCGCGCCGTCGAGGCGGCGGTCGCGGGGGCCGGCTGCTCCGGCGACGTCCGGCTGCGTGCCCGGACGGATGGCAAGCCCCTGGTCACCGACGGGGGCCATTACATCCTCGACGCGCGCCTCGGTGCGATTCCCGATCCGGAGGCCCTCGGCGCCGCGCTCTGGGCCGTGCCGGGCGTGGTCGAGCACGGTCTGTTCCTCGGCATCGCCGACGCCGCGATCCTGGCGGCGGCGCGAGACGGGCAGGCCGAGGTCACCGTTCTCGGCAGCCTCACCTGAGGCGCCGCCCTCAATCGCCGGCCATCCTCGCAAGAAAGTCCAGCATGTCCCGTCGCCTCACCGCCGTGCCAGGCCTCACGCTCAGCCTCGCGCTCGGCCTCGCGCCCCTGGCGCTCCCGCATGCGGCCGTCGCGCAGCCGCACAAGGCCGCGCAGGCCAAGCCGGCGGCGCAGCCGGCCGCTCCGGCGGCCCCGGCGGCCAGCACCCCCGCGGCCAACAGCCCGGCCGCGGCCACCTACACGCCGGCCCACCTCGCCCTGGCCCGCGAGGTCATGCTCAGCTCCGGTATCGCCCGCTCCTTCGACTCCGTGCTGCCCGCCTTCGCCGACCAGATCCGCAAGCAGGCGGTCACCCGCCCCGAGCTGTCCAAGGACCTTGAGGAGGTCCTGACTTCGCTGCAGCCGGAAATGGAGCTGCAGAAGCAGCGCATGATCGACATCGCGGCGCGCACCTACGCGTCGAAGTTCTCCGAAGCGGAACTCAAGGAGATCGCGACGTTCTTCCGCTCGCCCGCCGGCAAGCACTACGTCGAGGCGCAGCCACAGCTCCTCGACGAGATGGTGCAGGAGATGCAGGACTGGACGCAGGACGTCTCGGAATACGTCATGGTCCGCGTCCGCGCCGAGATGGGCAAGCGCGGGCATCAGATGCAGTGACGGCGGCCGCTCACGGGAGCGGATCGTCGTGAGACCTCGTCGGTGACAGCGGCCAGCCGCATGTACGCGGTGGGCGGCGCGCTCCTCGCGGCCATGCCGCTCGCCATGGTGCTCGCCAACCGGTCGAGCCCGCTGGTCGTGGGACTGGCGGCGCTCGCCTTCCTGGCCGGACGCTGGGCGGAGGACGCGACCACCCTGCGCCGCGCGCTGCTGACGCCGCTGCGGACGCCGCTTGCCGGGGCGGCCCTGGCCTTCCTGGCCTGGGCGCTGGTCTCCCTGGCCTGGAGCCCGTTCCCGGCTTCCTCCCTGCGGGTGCTGGGAGAGTTCCTCCCGACGCTCCTCGCCGCCTACCTGCTGGCCTGCCTGGCGCCCGGCCGGATCCCGGCCTTCGCGCCGCGGCTCGGCGCGCTCGCGATCGGGCTTGCGGGCCTCGTGATCGCGGCGGATCTCGCCGCCGATCTCGCCCTGGAGCGGGCCTTCGGGCGCCGGATCGCCGCCTTCGTGCACAACCGGCCGGCCCTGACCCTCGACCTCGTCGCCGGACCGCTGGCCCTGGTCCTGTGGAAGGGCGGCGCCCGCGGCCTCGCCGCCGCGACCCTGGCCTTCGGGGGCCTCGGCGTGCTCCGCTCGATCAGCGGCGCTGCCCAGCTCGGCCTCGTGGCGGGCGCCGCGATGGCGGGTCTGGCGCGGCTGCTGCCGCCGCGGGTCGGCCTGGGCCTCGCCGGCCTCGGCCTCGGACTCGCGGTGGCGCTCGCCCCGATCGAGGGCGACCTCCTCGCCCGCACCGTGCCGGAGGCCGCCCACGAGCGCCTCGTCCAGTCCTCGTCCCGGGCCCGGGTCGCGATCGCGCGCAGCTTCGGGGCCGCGGTGGCGGCCGATCCCTGGCGCGGCGCGGGCGTCGGCACCAGCGCGCGCTTCGCCGAGACGCCCGTCGCGCGGACGGTGCCGCCGGAGATGCGCGTGCTCCTCGGGGTCGGGCACCCGCACAACAGCTTCCTGCAGGTCTGGGCCGAGCTCGGCCTGCCCGGCGCGGTCCTCGCGGCGCTGACGCTGATGCTGCTGCTCGCCCGGATCGCGCCCCTGCCGCGGCCGGACCGCGCCGCCGCTCTCGGCCTCGTCGCCTGCGCGGCGGCGATCGCCTTCGTCGAGCACAACGGCTGGGCCGCGTGGTGGACGGCGGGGCTCGGCGCTGCCATCACCTGGATGCGCGCGGCCGCCCCGGCCGGTGCGCCCGAGAGATCCGAGCGGGACGGTCCGGCATGAGCGCGTTCGACGTCGACCTCTTCGTCATCGGCGGCGGGTCCGGTGGTGTCCGCGCGGCGCGGATCGCGGCCGGGTACGGCGCGCGGGTGATGCTCGCCGAGGAGTACCGGGTGGGCGGCACCTGCGTGATCCGCGGCTGCGTGCCGAAGAAGCTGATGGTCTACGCGGGCCGCTTCGCCGACGAGTTCGAGGACGCCGCCGGCTTCGGCTGGACGGTGGAGAAGCCCCGCTTCGACTGGGGCACGCTCAAGACGCGGCGCGACGCGGAGGTGACCCGTCTGGAGGGCATCTACGACGCCAACCTGATCCGCGCGGGCGTCGAGATCGTGCCCGAGCGGGCGGTGATCGAGGATCCCCACACGGTCCGCCTCGTCGCGTCCGGCCGAACCATCCGGGCCGAGCGGATCCTGGTGGCGGTCGGCGCGCATCCCGTGAAGGAGCCGGCGGTGCCGGGGATCGACCTGGCGATCACCTCGAACGAGGTCTTCGAGCTGGAGCGCCTGCCGGAGCGGATCCTGGTGATCGGCGGCGGCTACATCGCGGTGGAATTCGCCGGCGTCTTCGCGGCTCTGGGCAGCCGCACGACGCTGCTGCACCGGGGCGACAGGCTGCTGCGCGGGTTCGACGACGAGATCCGCGACGCCCTGGCCGAGGCCTACGGCCAGCGGATGGACCTGCGGCTCGGGCGCACGCTGCGGCGCGTCGAGCGGCGGGACGGCGGCCTCTGCGCGCAGCTCGACGACGGCAGCGAGATCCTGGTGGACCAGGTGCTCGTCGCCACCGGCCGGCGGCCGAACGTCGAGGGCCTCGGCCTCGACCGCGTCGGCATCGCGACCGACGCCGCCGGGGCGATCCCGGTCGACGCCTACTCGCAGACCCAGGTGCCGTCGATCTACGCGGTGGGCGACGTGACCAACCGCGCCAACCTGACGCCGGTGGCGATCCGCGAGGGTCACGCCTTCGCCGACACGGTCTACGGCGGCAAGCCCGCCTGCGTCGACCATCGCCTGATCCCGACCGCGGTGTTCTCAACCCCCGAGATCGGCGTCGTCGGCCACAACGAGGCGGCCGCCCGCGCGATCTACGGCAAGATCGACGTCTACAAGGCCCGCTTCCGCCCGATGAAGGCGACCCTGTCCGGCCGCGAGGAGCGGATCCTCATGAAGGTGCTGGTCGACTGCGCCAGCGATCGGGTGGTCGGCGTCCACATCTTCGGCCACGATGCCGGCGAAGTGATCCAGGCGATCGGCATCGCCGTGACCATGGGCGCCACGAAGGCGGATTTCGACCGGACCATCGCGGTCCATCCCACGGCGGCCGAGGAGCTCGTGACGATGCGGGTCCCGGAGGTCACCAAGCATCCGGTCGGCGTCGGCTGAGACCTCCGCGCGGCCGGGGCTCGACGCGGTGCGCGACCGAGCCATATCAGGGTCATGGGCAAGCAGGGCACTGGCAAGGGACGACGCGAGGACGACGCGCACGCGCGGCGGCAGGCGGTCATCGACGGCCTGCTGGAGGACGCGCTGCGGCCGGCCTTCCACCGGCCACCGAGCCACGAGGCCCTCTCACCGGATATCCGGCAGGCGATCGACCGCCTCCTCGCCAAAGCGGAGGCCCAGCGCAGCCGCAACCTGACCTACGACGACCTGGAGGAGGCGCTGCCGCCCCGGGACGTGTCGGCCGAGGATCTGGAGGCGATCTTCTGGATCCTGGCCGAGCACGGGATTGAGGTCGAGGACGGCGAGGCCTGACCCGAGGCTTGGCTCGAGACCCGACGCCGGGACGCGCCTGCCCACTGTTCGCGGCACTCGCATGTCCGCGGGAACCTCTCTATAAGCCGCGCTTCGCGCGTCGAGCGCGATCGCACGAAGGGGTGCGCGGAGAGAGGTCATGGGCGAGCGTTGGACACCGAAGAGCTGGAGGCATCTGCCGATCGAGCAGGTCCCGGCCTATCCGGACGCCGCCGCCCTGGGTGCCGTCGAGTCGCAGATCGCGAGCTTTCCGCCTTTGGTCTTTGCCGGCGAGGCCCGCAAGCTGAAGGCCGCGCTCGGGCGCGTCGCCGCGGGCCAGGCCTTCCTGCTCCAGGGCGGCGACTGCGCCGAGAGCTTCGACGAGCACTCCGCCGACAACATCCGCGACTTCTTCCGGGTTTTCCTGCAGATGGCGATGGTGCTGACCTTCGCGGGCGGCTCGCCGGTGGTGAAGGTCGGGCGCATCGCCGGGCAGTTCGCCAAGCCGCGCTCGTCGCCGACCGAGACCCTCGACGGCGTGAGCCTGCCGAGCTACCGCGGCGACATCGTCAACGGCATCGGCTTCTCGGAGGAGGCGCGGGTTCCGGATCCCCGCCGGCAGCTCGAGGCCTACCGGCAGTCGGCCGCGACGCTGAACCTGCTGCGCGCCTTCGCCACCGGCGGCTACGCGAACCTAGAGAACGCGCATCGCTGGATGCTGGGCTTCGTGAAGGATTCGCCGCAATCCTCGCGCTACCAGGACGTGGCCGGCCGCATGACCGACGCGCTCGACTTCATGCGGGCGATCGGCATCAACCCAGAGACGCACCCTGAGGTGCGGACCACCGATTTCTACACCAGCCACGAGGCTCTGCTGCTCGGCTACGAGGAGGCGCTGACCCGCGTCGATTCGACGACCGGCGACTGGTACGCGACCTCCGGCCACATGCTCTGGATCGGCGACCGGACCCGGCAGCCGGACCACGCTCACGTCGAGTACGCCCGCGGCATCAAGAACCCGATCGGCCTGAAGTGCGGCCCGTCCATGAAGGCGGAAGGCCTGATCCGGCTCATCGACCTGCTCAACCCGGAGAACGAGCCGGGGCGCCTGAGCCTGATCTGCCGCTTCGGCGCCGACAAGGTGGGCGACCACCTGCCGGCGCTGATCCGGGCGGTCGAGCGGGAAGGGCGCTCGGTCGTGTGGATCTGCGATCCGATGCACGGCAACACGATCCCGGCCGGTCGCTACAAGACCCGGCCGTTCGAGCGGGTGATGCAGGAGATCGAGGGCTTCTTCGGCGTCCACCGGGCCGAGGGCACATTCGCGGGCGGCATCCACCTGGAGATGACCGGCAAGGACGTGACCGAGTGCACGGGTGGCGCCCGGGCGCTGACGGCCGACGACCTGCAGGACCGCTACCACACCTATTGCGACCCGCGCCTCAACGCGGAGCAGGCGCTGGAGGTGGCGTTCCGCACGGCCGAGCTGGTGAAGGCCGAGCGCAGCCACGTGGAGCGCCCGCGCCTCGACGCGGCCGAGTAGGGCGGACCTCCGGCCGGCTAGCCGGCCGGCCGGTGACGCGCGCCGTCCCCGCGCGGGGACAGCGCGCGGCGCCGGACGCGGCGGTGGTCAGGCGATCGCCCGGCGCGCGCCGTTCCAGCGGTGGATGACCGACGCGACCTCCGAGACGGGGACGGCGCGGCTGAACAGGTAGCCCTGGACCTCGTCGCAGCCCTCGGCGCGCAGCCGCGCGAGCTGCGCCTCCGTCTCGACGCCCTCGGCCGTCGTCGTCATGCCGAGGCTGGCACCGAGGCCGATCACCGCCCGCACGATGAAGTCGGTCCCGTCCTTCACGCAGAGGTCGCGCACGAAGGACTGGTCGATCTTGATCTTGTCGAACGGGAACGAGCGCAGGTAGCTGAGCGACGAGTAGCCGGTGCCGAAATCGTCCATCGCCACGCGCACGCCCAGCGCGCGCAGGCTGTGCAGGATCGCCGTCGTCGCACCCGGATTGGCCACCAGCACCGTCTCGGTGATCTCCAGCTCCAGGCGCCGGCCCGGTAGCCCGGTGCGCCGCAGCGCCTCGCGCACGGCGGTCACGAGGCTCGCCGAGGTGAACTGCACGGCCGAGACGTTGACGGCGACCTTGAGCTCGTCCGGCCAGCGGGCGGCCTCCTCGCAGGCGCGACGCAGCACCCACTCGCCGAGCGGCACGATCAGCCCGAGCTCCTCGGCGACCGGGATGAACTCGGCCGGCGAGACGAAGCCGCGGACCGGGTGGTTCCAGCGCAGCAGCGCCTCGAAGCCGCAGATCCGGTCCGTCTCGAGACTGTAGATCGGCTGGTAGTAGACCTCGAACGCCTCCCGGGCGAGAGCGTCGCGTAGGTCGCGCTCCATGATCCGCCGGGCTCTGAGGCGGGCATCCATGGCCGGCTCGAAGAAGCGGAACGCGCCGCGCGCCTCGGCCTTGCCCCGATCGAGGGCGACCTCGGCGTTCTTCAGGAGCTTGTCGGCGTTCGACCCGTCGCTCGGGGCGAGGGTGATGCCGATGGTGAGCCCGACGCTGATCGTGTGGTGCGTGAGGCTGTAGGGCGCGCTGACCACCTCGATGATGCGGCGGGCGAGGATGGCGGCGTCCTCGGGCCGGTCGACGCCGCGCTGGACCACGATGAACTCGTCCGCTCCGAGGCGCGCGACGCAGTCGATCTCGCGAACGCAGGCCGTGAGCCGGTTCGCGACCGCGACGAGCAGCTCGTCGCCGACCCCGTGGCCCAGAGTCTCGTTGACCGGCCGGAAGTCGTCGAGGTCGATGGCGAAGACCGCGAAACCCTGGTCGCGCCCGGCCTGGGCCACGGCCACGTCGATCTGCTGCCCCACCGCCACCCGGTTGGGAAGACCGGTCAGCATGTCGTGATGCGCCATGAAGACGATGCGGGCCTCGGCCCGACGGCGCTCGGTGACGTCCTCATAGGTGGCCACGAAACCGCCATCGGCGGCCTCGCGCCGGTCGATGGCGACGATGCGACCGTTGCTCAGTTCCTGAAAATGCGTCTGCCAGGCGCCGTTGCTGAAGGCGTCCCGCTGCTGGCGCAGCAACGCTTCGAGATCGCAGCCGGGATGGTTGCCGGCGGCGAGGCTGGCGCTCAGGACCTCGAGCGCCGTCATGCCGGGCACGACCGCGCCGGGCGGCAGGCCGTAGATCTCGCTGTAGCGCCGATTCACCACCATGAGCCGGGTCTGCGCGTCGTATAGGCAGAGCCCCTGGGACATGGTGTCGAGGGCTGCATCGAGGCGCAGGTTGGACTGGGTGAGGCGATCCTCCTGCTCCTTGAGCACGCTGATATCGCTGCACACCGCGATGAAGCCGCCTTGCCGGGTGGCGCTGCGGCTCACGCGCAGCCAGCGGCCGTCGGCGAGCCGGACGTCGCCGTCCCGCGACAGGGCCCGGACACAATCCTCCAGAACATCCCGGCGATGGTCCGCCGGCAGGTCCGCGATCCGCGTCAGGGACAGACCGACCTCGATGGCATCGCCGAGCCCGTCGAAGAAGCGCTGGGCCTGCGCGTTGGCCAGGGCGATCCGGCCGTCGGCATCGACGACCACGACGCCTTCGCGCGACGTCTGCAGCGCGTCCGTCACCAGCGCCTCGGCACCCCGGCGCTGATCGACCTCGCGCAGCGTCAGCGCCCGGATGGTCGACCGCATCGCCGCGACGGCGTTCAGGAGCCGGCTCAGCCCGTCGCGACCGCCCGTGGGGATCCGATCATCGAGATGGCCGCCCGCGATCCGTTCGGCCGCCTCGGCCGCCGCGCTCACCGACCCGCTGATGCGGCGGGTGAGCAGCCAGGCAATCAGCCCGCAGGCGACGATCACGAGGGCTGCCGTGACGGCGTGCCATCGCACAACGCCCAGCACGCGCTGCCGCGCCGCCTGCCGGAAGGTGAATCCGTCACCGGCCATGACGTTGATCAGGAGATCGATCTGGCCCTCGACGGTATCGGCCTGCCGCTCGAGCGCCGCTGCCTGATCCGGCCGCACCGTCACGGGGTCGAGGGCGCGGCGCAGGCTCTCCCAGGACGCCACGCCGGCCTGGACGGCCTCGGCCGTCCGCGACGCCCGCTCGGACTGGGCACGCTCGGCCGCGATGGTGAGATCCTCGGCCAGGACCGCCGAGAGATCCGTGATGTCCGCATCCCGCTTCGCCGCCTCGGCACCGTCTCGGGATTGCATCCGGCGGATGAGGATCGTGCGCATCTTGGCGAAGTCGGCCGCCGCAGCGCGGGCGAAGCTGATCGACGTCAGGGATTCGTCGTAGGTCCGGGTGACGAGCGTGCCGACCTGCGTGATCGCCGCGCCTGCCGACAGGGCGAGCGCGCCGAGGAGGAGGCCGATGCAGAGGAACGCGGCACCGACCGCGGCGCGGATCGTCGTGACGCGGCCCGTCAGCGTCACGGCCGAGCGGGAGCGCCCGGCTCGGTCTCCGCTATCCGTCGGCGTGTCGGGGTCTCGCATCGCACCGGTCGCAGGGTCACACGTCCGGCCAGCGATAAATGGCACATGTTAAGAGGCAATGAGTCCGCGGCCTTGAGATCTCAGATCAGTCGCGCACGACCGTCGCGCAGCAATCGCCAGATCCGGGGCAGTCGACCGACCCCGCGGTGAGATCTTCCGCACCGCGTTTCTGCACGCGGGGGGATGCCGTCGATCCGGCGCAAAGTTTCATCTTGATCGGCGCGCATTTGAGCACCGCACCCGGACGCGCCGCGCGTGCGCTGCTCACGTCGTCGGCACGATACACGCTTTCCGACCGGTATCGCGCGGGCCGGGGGCCGTATCCGTGCCGGTGACTCGACCGGCGTGTGGCGCGCGGCCACCGGGCCGGGACGATCCCGGCGGTCACCGCTGGGCCGACCGGAGCGGCCCGGGTGGCTGCGGCGATTTCAGGGGCTCCACCGACTGGCCGTCGCGCAGATCCGGGGCGGGGCTGTAGATGATCCGGCTGTCGGCGGGCAGCCCGGATTCGAGTTCCAGCGTGCGCCCGAGATCGCGCCGCACGCGGATCGTCTGCCACGTGACCCGGTCGTCGTCGCCGAGGGTGGCGACCCTGAGGTCATTGCCCCTGAACACCGTCGCCTCGGCGGGGATCGTCACGCCGGGCTCGGCCCGGGGGATCTTGAGGGTGACGTAGGCGTAGAGCCCGGCCCGCAGTGCCCGGTCGGCGTTGGGGACGTCCACCTGGGTGGTCAGCGTGCGCGACGCCGCGTTCAGCGCGACGGAGCTCCGCTCCACGAAGCCGTCGAATCGCCGCCCCGGCATCTGCGGCACGGTGATCTCGGCCCGGAGGCCGGGTTTGACGCCGACGGCATCCTTCTGCGGCACGTTGACGGTGATGCGCAGCAGGCTGTCCTGATCCACGCTCAGGAGCGGCGTGCCGCCATTGTCGGCCCGGACGAGATCGCCGACATCGACGTTGCGGACGGTCACGACCCCGTCGAACGGGGCCACGACCCGCTCGAAGGCGGTGAGCGCCTTCAGGCGGTCGACGACGGCCTCCTGCGCCTTGATGTTGGCGGTGGCGACCTTGACGCCCGCCTCGGCGGCGGCGAGCGCGGCGGCTTGGCTGAGCACGCCCGCCTGGGTGTTGTCGGCGTTCTGCCGCGAGGCCCAGCCCTGCACGGCCAGGGTGCTGGTGCGGTTGTTGGTGAGGTTGGCGAGGTTGACGTTGGCGCGGGCCTGCTCGACCTGCGCCTGCGCCTGGAGCAGCTGCGCCTTCAGCTGGCCGACCTGCGCCTGGGCCTGGGCGAGCTGCTGGTCGAGATCCGGTGCGGCGATGCGCAGGAGGAGATCGCCCGCCTTGACGCGGGATCCGATGTCGACCCGCCGTTCGGCGATGTATCCGGTGGCGCGCGCGGCGATCGCCGCCGTGGTGAAGGCCTGGATCTCGCCGGGGAGCACGAGATCGAGGGGGCCCTCGGCCCGCTCGGCCGCGACGGTGCGCACCTGCGGCACGAGGGTCTTGATCCGCTCCAGCGTCGCGGTCGCCTCCACGTCGCGCTGCCAGTGACCGTAGGCCCCCCAGGCGAGCAGGCCGAGGCCGGCGAGGCCGACCAGCAGGAACGGAGCCTTGCCGGGCGGCGGAGGAACATCTGCGCCCGCGTCGTGCGCCTTCATCGATGGGCTCTCCGCCCCGGACATCCGGCCCGGTCACCGCGAAGGTAGCGGCCGGCGGCCGAGGCCGCCAGCGTGTGCATTGGCCGCATCGGCGCGCCGGCCTAGCGTCCCGGCCCGGCCAGCAGCAGGCGCCGGCTGAGACGCTTGTGCAGGTGGACCATCAGGGCGATCCCGAAGAGGGGCGTCAGCAGGTTGAGGACCGGGACGATCATCAGGCCGGCCAGCAGGCACCCGGCGCCGAGCGTCCGGAGCGAGAAGGCGCGGCGCATCTCGGCGGCCTCGGGGAGGGGTCTGAACCGGGCCGCCGCCATCTCGAAGTACTCGCGGGACAGCAGGTAGGCGTTGGCGGCGAAGAAGGCCGCGATCCCGATCACCGGGACGAAGAAGATGACCAGGGCCGCGAGGTTCACCAGCAGCGTCACGCCGGCGAAGCGCAGGGCGTTGAGCATGGCGGTTCCGAACGGCATGGCGCGTCCGGGCGGCTCGTTCGGGAAATCGGTGCGTTCGACGATCTCGGCCGCGTCGTCCAGGAAGAAGCCCGCCACCAGGATCGAGACCGCCGGCATCAGGTACGCGAGGGCCACGACCAGACCGAACCCCGCGAGGTAGTAGGCGAGGCTGTCGAGGATCGGGTACTGGGCGGAGATGTGGTGGCTCGCCTGGAACGCCTGGATCAGCCGGGTCAGGCCGAGCCAGATCAGGAGCAGGAGCCCGACCGTCAGACCGAGAGATTTCCACAGGATCGCGCGCAGCGGCGGCGAGAAGGTCTGGCGCAGCGCCGCCGCGGCGGACTCGACGAGCATCGGGCGAGAATTCCGGCCTGCGCCGGAAGCGGCGCTGGCGCGTTGTGGAGCGGTGCGGAGACCGGCGCAAGATCGGGATCCGTCGCAGGGGCGTCAGGGTGCGGGGAGCACGCGTGCAGGACACGACAGGACAGGACACGACAGGACAGGTCGCGGTGCCGCGGGCGCCCGATCGCCGGTGGGTCGACCCGGTCGTCCGGCCCGCCTACAGGCCGCGCCTCGCGCCGCTCCCTGAGCGGCCGGAGGTGCTGGTGATCGGCGCCGGTGCCGCCGGCATCGGCGCGGCCCGGACCCTCGCGGCCCGGGGCGTGTCCGTCGCGGTGCTGGAGGCGCGGGACCGCGTCGGCGGCCGCGCCGTGACGGTGTCCCTGCGCGGCCACGCCCTCGATCTCGGCGCCCACTGGCTCCATGCCGGGCCGATCAATCCCCTCGTGGCGCTCGGCCGTGCGCGCGGCGAGCGGCTCCGCCGGGCCGCGCAGGAGAGCCACGTCTGGGTCGGGGGCCGACCGGGCGGCGGCGGCGACGTCCGGGCCAACGGGCGCGCCTTCGACCGCGCGGACCGCGCCATGACACGCGGCGCCGCGCGGCCCGGACCGGACCGGCCGGCCGCCAGCGCCCTGCCGCCCGGGCTCGGCGCATGGGGAGGCCGGGTCGCGCAGGTCCACGGCCTGGTCTCGGGTCGGCCGCTGGCGGAGGTCTCGCTCCACGACTTCCCCAGCATGGAGTACGGCGACAACTACTTCCTGGCCGACGGCTACGGCAGCTATCTCGCCCGCCTGGCGGACGGCCTGCCGGTGGCGCTCGCGACCCCGGTGACGCGCATCGACTGGTCGAACGGCGGCGTCCGCGCGACCGGCGCGGACGGGACCGTCTACGCTGCCCGCGCGGTGATCGTGACGGTGCCGATGATGGTGTTGCGCGACGGGCCTGCCTTCACGCCGCCTCTTCCGAACACGGTCCGCGCCGCCATCGACGGCTTCACCACCGGCATCTACGAGCACGCGGTGCTGCACTGGCCGTCGAGCCCGTTCCGCGGCCGCGACCGGCTGGCGGCGATCCGAGGCGGGCGGCGCGCCCCGCCGGGCCTCCTCACCCGCATCGACGATACGCCGTTCCACTACTACGAGCTCGACCTGCACGAGGCGGCGGCGATCGACGCCGCGGGATCCGGCGCGGACGGCGTGCGCCGCCATGTCCGCGCGGTCCTGGGCGAGCATTTCGGCCGGGCGCGGCTGCGCGACCTGGCGATCCCGGCGGTGAGCGCGTGGCGCCACGACCGGTGGTCGCGCGGCTCGTGGGCCGTGGTCCCGCCGGGCCACGCGCCGGCGCGGCAGACCCTCTGCGCCGCCGTCGCCGACACGGTCTGGTTCGCCGGCGAGGCCCTGTCCCGGGAGCAGTGGGGCACCGTCGGCGGCGCCTACGCGGAGGGCGTCCGGGCCGCGGAGGCCGTGTCCGCCACCGTCCAGAGCGGCGCCGGCACGCGTATCCGGGCAGGCACAGGCTGAGCCGGGCAGGCCCCGGAATCGGCCGGGGCGCTTGCCGCGGCCGGACAAGACAGGCATCCCCCGGCCGAAACGCTTCAGGGGGCGGCGATGGATTGGGTCGAGGGCATCGGCTATCTCGGGACGGCGCTGACCATCTCGGCGACGGCCATGAGCACGATGATACCGCTGCGGATCATCTCGCTCTGCGCGAGCTGCGCCGTGATCACCTACGGCATCATGATCGGCAGCATGCCGGTCGTGCTGACCGAACTGATCCAGATGCCGTTCAACGCCTACCGGCTCTGGCAGATGCTGCGCCTCGTCCGCGACGTGGAGACCGCCGCCGAGAACGACCTGTCCCTGGAATGGCTCCGGCCCTTCGGCTCCCGACGCCCGTTCGGCGTCGGCGAGGTGGTGTTCCGCAAGGGCGAACTCGCCACCGAGATGTACTACATCGAGAGCGGCGTGTTCCGGATCCCGGAGGTCGACCTGGAGGTGCGCCAGGGCGGCATCGTCGGAGAGCTGGGGCTCCTTTCGCCGGGCAACGCCCGCACCGCCTCGTTGGTCTGCGTCGAGGCGGGCCACGCGCTGTGCGTGTCCTACTCGGACGTGAAGCAGCTCTACTACCAGAACCCCGAATTCGGGTTCTACTTCCTGAAGCTGACCAGCGAGCGGCTCTTCCAGGGCGTGCAGGGCATGTCCAAGCCTCAGGCGGTGACCGGCGACGCGCTGTGACGCGCCCCTTTCGCCGCCCGGAGGCGGCCGCTCAGAGCATGCTCGGCAGGATGCGATCCGGCGGCCGGTGGCCGTCCATGAAGGTCTTGATGTTGATGATGACCTTCTCGCCCATGTCGGTGCGGCTCTCGTAGGTCGCCGAGCCCATGTGGGGCAGGAGGACGACCTTGCCCTGGCGGGCGAGCTTGACGAGCCGCGGGCTGACGGCGGGCTCCTGCTCGAACACGTCGAGACCGGCCGCCGAGATCTCGCCGCCCTCGATCAGGCGCGCCAGGGCGTTCTCGTCGATCACCTCGCCGCGGGCGGTGTTGACCACGATCGCCTCGGGCTTGAGCAGCTTGAGGCGCCGCGCCGAGAGCAGATGGTAGGTCGCGGGCGTGTGCGGGCAATTCACCGAGACGATGTCGACGCGCGCCAGCATCTGGTCGAGGGATTCCCAGTAGGTCGCGTCCAGCGCGCTCTCGATCGCGGCCGGCACGCGGCGGCGATTGTGGTAGTGCACCTGCAGGCCGAAGGCGCGGGCGCGCTTGGCCAGCGCCTGGCCGATCCGGCCCATGCCCACGATGCCGAGGCGCTTGCCGGTGATGCGCCGGCCCAGCATCCAGGTCGGCGACCAGCCGGTGGTCCACTCGTCGTCCGGGATGATCCGCGCGCCCTCGGTGACCCGGCGGGCCACGGCGAGGATCAGCGCCATCGTCATGTCGGCGGTGTCCTCAGTCAGCACGCCCGGCGTGTTGGTGACCGTGATGCCGCGCTCCAGCGCCGCCGCCACGTCGATGTGATCGACGCCGTTGCCGAAATTGGCGATCAGGCGGAGGTTCGGGCCGGCCTGGGCGATCAGACCGGCATCGATCTCGTCGGTGACGGTGGGAACGAGGACGTCGGCCTCGCGCAGCGCCGACGCCACGGCGTCGGCCGCCATCGGCGCGTCCTCGGAATTGAGCCGGACGTCGAACAGCTCGCGCATCCGCGTCTCGACGGCATCCGGCAGGCGCCGCGTCACGACCACCAGCGGCTTGCGCTTCGACACGTCTCTCTCCCCGTCAGCCTCGCGGCCCTGATTGCGGCTCGCGCCCGGCGGCACCCGCCCGGACCGCGTCCCGCAAGCGTCCGTTAACCGAACTCGGCCAGACAGGATCGGTCACGGGCGCCGGTTCCGGAGCCTGTTCCGACCCGTCGGCCTCTCTACCAGAGGTGGGCCGGAACACAATCGGATGCGGACCGGTCCGCGCGTCGAACCGGCCCCGCTTTCGACATGTCCGGCGCCCAGCAACGCCACGTCTGGATAGGGAGACGACCATGCGCGTGTCACGCCTCAGCCTCGCCGTCGCGGCGGTGCTGGCCGGCGGTCTCGCGACCGGCGCCCGCGCGGCGCCGCCCGCAGGCCCCGAGGCCGGGGTCGGGCCGGTGACCAAGCTGCCGCTGCCCCGCTACGCCAGCCTGAAGACCGATCGCGTCAATCTTCGCGAAGGTCCCTCGAAGGATCACCGGACGCTCTGGGTGTTCCAGCGGGCCGGCCTGCCGGTCGAGATCGTGGGCGAGTTCGAGACCTGGCGCCGGATCCGCGATTCGGAAGGCACCGAGGGCTGGGTGCTGCACTCCCTGCTGTCCGGACGCCGCACCGCCATCGTGAATGCCGGCCCCGACAAGGGCGTCGAGAAGGCGGCCGTGTCGCTGCGGGCCAAGGCCGATGACGGCGCCGACGACGAGGCCAAGCTCCAGACCGGCGTGATCGGCAGCGTCAAGAGCTGCACCGGCACGTGGTGCCGCATGATCGTCGCGCTGCCGAACAAGCGGGACGTCGACGGCTACATCCGCCAGAATCGCCTGTGGGGCGTCTACCCGAACGAGGTCGTGGAGTAGCGGCCCGGGCGACCCGACATCCGCCGCCCGTCACTGCGGATGCCGTGACGTGCCTGCTCCCGCCACGGCGGCAGCCCGAAAAAGCGAGGGCCCGGACGATGCCGGGCCTCGCGTCGTTCTCCGAACCTGCTGGCGCCGCTTCAGCCCTGACGGCGGCCCGCCGGGCGGCTGCGACGCAGGCGCACGATCACCTCGACCCCGGCGATCTCCATACCCTCGGGCGCCTCGGGCAGCGAATCGACCGTGATGCCGCAATCCGGCATGTCGATCACCTGGCTCTCGTCCTCCAGGTAGAAATGGTGGTGCTCGGTCGGGTTCGTGTCGAAATAGGCCTTCGACCCGTCCAGCGCGAGCTGGCGCAGGAGCCCCGCCTCGGTGAACTGGTGCAGGGTGTTGTAGACCGTCGCCAGCGACACCGGCACCTTGGCGCGCATTGCCTCGTCGTAGAGCATCTCCGCCGTCAGGTGGCGGTCGCCGCGACCGAAGAGCAGCCAACCCAGGGACAGGCGCTGCCGCGTCGGCCGCAATCCGGCCCGACGCAGCCGGTCGCGCAGGTCGGACAGCGGGCAGCCGCGGCGCGGAGTCCCGTTGGCCTCCAACTGGGGGGCTGGGACCCGGCCGTTGAAGACGGCCTGGAATGGCACCGGTTCGGACATCGCTGGACTGAACGCTCGACGAGGGGCCTGAAGGAACGGATGTCCCCTCAGTATATTGAAGTGGTCGGACAGTCGCAACCCGAGCGTCGCCGCACGCCTGCGGTTGCAGGCTTTGAAGGCGCGGCGCCCCGTGCTAACCCGCGCGCCAGCCGACGGGCCGAGTATAGTCGCCCGCGACGCGAAGATCGCGCATCTCCGAGGAAACAGCCAACGCAATGCCGCCAGACGCCGAGACACAAGCGCAGGGTGCGAGCCGCCGGTCGCACTATTCCTACGAGGATCTTCTGGCCTGCGGGCGCGGCGAACTCTTCGGATCGGGCAACGCGCAGTTACCGCTGCCGCCGATGCTGATGTTCGACCGGATCACGTCCATCGGGACCGAAGGCGGCGCCCACGGGAAGGGGCATGTGACGGCCGAGCTCGACATCCGGCCGGACCTCTGGTTCTTCCCCTGCCATTTCCAGGGCGACCCGGTGATGCCGGGCTGCCTCGGCCTCGATGCCCTCTGGCAGATGCTGGGCTTCCATCTCGGCTGGCTCGGCTCGCCGGGCCGCGGCCGCGCCCTGGGCGTGGGCGAGGTGAAGCTCGCCGGCCAAGTGCTGCCGACGATGAAGAAGGTCGTCTACAATGTCGACGTGAAGCGGGTTCGGCAGGGCAAGCTCGTGCTCGGCATCGGCGACGGCTGGCTCGAGGCGGACGGCGAGCGCGTCTATCAGGTCCAGGACATGCGGGTCGGCCTGTTCCAGAGCTGAGCCGCGCCGCCGCGCGTCCGGTTCGCGGCTTGGCCGCAACGCCGGACGGTCTCGGCGGTTGAGATTGTGTCCGCGTCACCTTAGCTGACCGTGACGCGGCCCGGGCGACCGGGACCGCGACGGAGGTAGTGTCACCATCATGCGCCGTGTCGTCATCACCGGGATGGGCATCGTCTCGTCCATCGGCAACAACACGCAGGAGGTGCTCGCCTCCCTGCGCGAGGCCCGCTCGGGCATCGCGCGCGACGCCAGCTACGCCGAGCATGGCTTCCGCAGCCAGGTCTCCGGCGCGCCCACCCTCGATCCGGAAGGTGTGGTGGACCGGCGCGCGATGCGCTTCCACGGCGGCGGAACCGCGTGGAATCACGTCGCCATGGATCAGGCGATCCAGGATGCCGGCCTGGAGCCGGGCGACATCTCGAACGAGCGCACCGGCATCATCATGGGCTCGGGCGGTCCCTCGACCCGGGTGATCGTCGAGGCCGCCGCGATCGCGCGGGACAAGGGGCCCAAGCGCATCGGCCCGTTCGCCGTGCCGAAGGCGATGTCGTCGACCGCCTCGGCGACACTGGCGACCTGGTTCAAGATCCGCGGCGTGAACTACTCGATCTCCTCCGCCTGCGCGACGTCGAATCACTGCATCGGCAACGCCGCCGAGATCATCCAGGGCGGCCGGCAGGACATCATCTTCGCCGGCGGCTGCGAGGATCTGGACTGGACCCTGTCGGTGCTGTTCGACGCCATGGGCGCCATGTCCTCCAAGTACAACGACACCCCGTCCCGGGCCTCCCGCGCCTACGACGCCAACCGCGACGGCTTCGTCATCGCGGGTGGCGCCGGCGTGCTCGTCCTCGAGGAGCTGGAGCACGCCAGGGCGCGCGGCGCCCGGATCTACGGCGAGGTCGCGGGTTACGGCGCCACCTCGGACGGCCACGACATGGTCGCGCCGTCGGGCGAGGGCGCGGTCCGATGCATGCGCCAGGCCCTGGACGGGCTGAAGGGCGCGCGGATCGACTACATCAACCCGCACGCCACCTCGACGCCCGTCGGCGACGACAAGGAGATCGAGGCGATCCGCGAGGTGTTCGGCCGCGGCGAGGATTGCCCGCCGATCTCGGCCACCAAGTCGCTCACCGGTCACTCCCTGGGCGCCACCGGCGTGCAAGAGGCGATCTACAGCCTGCTGATGATGAACAACGGCTTCATCTGCGAGAGCGCGCATATCGACACCCTCGACCCGGCCTTCGCCGACATGCCGATCCTGCAGCAGCGCCGCGACAACGCGCAGCTCGGCCACGTGCTGACCAATTCCTTCGGCTTCGGCGGCACCAACGCGACACTCGTCCTGAAGCACGTCGACGCCTGATCGCCGAGCGCGGAACCGCCGGCTCAAGGCCGGCGTTTACCCGCTGTTGAGATCTGGTGGTGGCGATGGGGACTTTCATCTTCGGAACGCTGGGCGGCCTGATGATCGCCGGCGTTGCCGCGATCTACGCGAAGCAGGTCGTGCTGGAAGAAGCGGACTCGCACACGGACGGGCATTTCTGAGCCCGTTCGCGACGCCACCCGACGCCCCGCCCGCTGGCGGGGTTTTTTTTTCGCCCGCCGCCGAGGCCCCACCGCGTTTGGAGCGCGGCGCGAGCCGCGTTAGAGCAGCCTGCCGCGGTTCGCTCGTCGCGACCCCGGTCCGGGCCCGCTCCGCGGGTCCGGCGTGCTCGGTCAGGATGTGAGTCGGCATGACGGGTTTGATGGCGGGCAAGCGCGGCCTGATCATGGGCGTCGCGAACGATCACTCGATCGCTTGGGGAATCGCCAAGGCGCTGCACGGCCAAGGCGCGCGTCTGGCCTTCACGTATCAG
This sequence comes from Methylobacterium sp. C33D, assembly GCF_053345825.1. Classification (NCBI taxonomy): domain Bacteria; kingdom Pseudomonadati; phylum Pseudomonadota; class Alphaproteobacteria; order Hyphomicrobiales; family Methylobacteriaceae; genus Methylobacterium; species Methylobacterium sp. C33D. The sequence goes on along the minus strand of NZ_JBKFAV010000001.1, from coordinate 28,060 downwards.
GGCGAGGCCCTCGGCCGCCGGGTGGCGCCCCTCGCCGCCAAGCTCGATTCGGACATCGTGCTGCCCTGCGACGTCGAGGATCTCGCCTCCGTCGACGCGACCTTCGAGGCCCTCGACGGGCGATTCGATGGCGGACTCGACTTCGTGGTCCACGCCATCGGCTTCTCCGACAAGGCGCAGCTCAAGGGCCGCTACGTCGACGTGACGACGCGCGAGAATTTCGTGCGCACGATGACGATCTCGTGCTTCTCGTTCACCGAGATCGCGCAGCGCGCGGCCAAGCGCATGAAGCAGGGCGGCTCGCTGCTGACCCTGACCTACGGCGGCGCGACCCGGGTGATGCCGAACTACAACGTCATGGGCGTCGCCAAGGCGGCGCTGGAGGCCTCGGTGCGCTACCTGGCGAGCGACCTGGGCCCGGACGGGATCCGGGTCAACGCGCTCTCCGCCGGCCCGATGCGGACGCTGGCGGGTGCCGGCATCGCGGACGCGCGGCTGATGTTCAATCACCAGCGTGCCCACGCGCCGCTGCGGCGCACGGTCAGCCTCGAGGATGTCGGCGGTTCGGCCCTCTACCTGCTGTCGCCGCTCTCGGGCGGCGTCACCGGCGAGGTCCACTTCGTGGATGCCGGCTACAACATCATCTCGATGCCGCGCCCGGACGTGCTGCAGGCGCAGGACGCGGCCGGCGTCGTCGGCGACGCCTGAGGCGCCTCACTCCTCCGGGATGCGTCCCGGGGGCAGGGGTCCGGCCGGCGCGCCCCGCGCGCCGCGAACCGACCGCCGCTCCCGCGCGGCGCGCGCCTCCTCGGGCGAGGGCGGCGCGGACGGGTAGTTAGACGCGAAGGGGTTGGGCGGCGCCCCGCGCCCGGAGCCGCCGAACAGCTTGTCGAGGAAGCCCTCCTCGGCGCTCGCCGGACGGGCGACCAGGAGGAGGGCGAGGGCGAGGATCGGGCGAAGCTGCATCGTCGTCGTCTGCGTGCCGGGACCGCGCCGGGCTAGGTCCACTTTCCGGCGGATCGGAGGCCGAGGCCCCGTCGGCTGGAACCGCGGCGCGTCCGGCGGGTTCGCGCTCAACGATGATTGGGCGCGTACAGGAGGCGTGATGTCCGAGGTTACCTATCGCATCGTCGAGCACGACGGCGGCTTCGCCTACAAGGTCGGCGACGTGTTCTCCGAGACCTTCCCGAGCCGCGAGGAGGCACTGCAGGCGGCCCAGGCCGCGGCGGCCGAGCAGCAGGTCCCCGGCTCGACCGAGGGGATCCGCTACCAGGATCAGGCCGGTGGCTGGCACGACGAGACCGCGCAGGGCAGCGACCGGCCCCGCGCCCGGGTCGTCGAGTAGCCGCGGCGGACGGACCGGACATGCGGGATCCGGCGCAACGACGGGGGGCCCCGTGGCGCGCGCGCGGCGCGTGACCCCGGCCGAGACGCCGGCTGGCCGCAAGGCGCCGGACAGTCGCAAGGCGCCCGCATTGCCGAAGGGCGCGCGCCGGACGACCCCGTCACCGGAGACGCTGGCGGCGCTCGGCCCGGACCGGCTGATCGCGCTGATCCTCGGCGAGACCGGGCGCAACCCGGCTTTCAAGAAGCTGGTGAGCGCCGCGCTCGCCGCGCTCCAGGGCCCGGAGGCCGTCGCGGCGATCGTCGACCGGCGGTTGACGGCCCTCGAGGGCGCCCAGGGCTACATCGACTGGCAGAAGCGCCGGACCTTCGCGGCCGACCTCAACACGACCGTGACGGTGATCCTCGACGAGCTGCGGCCCCTCGATCCGGGTGCCGCCCTCGACCGGCTCCGGCGCTTCCTCGACGGCGCCGACGCGGTCCTGAACCGCGTGGACGACAGCACCGGCGCGGTGCAGGGGGTGTTCGACCGCGCCTCCGCGGCCTTCGTGGAGATCGCCGGCGCCCTGCCACCGGAGGACGCCGCCGGGGTGGCAGCCCAGCTCGTCGAGCCGTTCGCGGCAGATCCGTTCGGTCCCCTCGGGACCGTCCTCGGCGACATGATCCCGGCGCTGCCCGAGCCGTCGCTCGCCGAGATCGACGACCGGCTCGCCGCCGCCGCGGCGGTGCTGCCGCAGGCCGGGGATCCCCGGCGGGAGGTGACGCACCACCGGCAGGCCGCCCGGATCCAGATCCTGCGCCTGCGGCAGGCCATCGCCGACCGGCGCGGTGACCCGGACGCCTTCATCGCTCTGGAACGCGCGATGCTGCCGGGGCGGGAGAATCGCAGCGCGATCGGCAGGCGGCTCCTCGACGCCGGGCGCCCCGCCGAGGCGCTGGACTGGATCCGCCGCATGCAGGACCCGGGTCTGCGCATCGCCACCCGGGCCGACCTGGTCGCCGGCTTCGACCTGCGCGGACCGGAACGGGAGCGGCAGGCGCTGGAGATCGAGATCCTCGACGCGCTCGGCCGGGGCGACGAGGCCCAGGCGCTGCGCTGGGGGCGTTTCGAGCGCGAGCTCGACGCCCCGATGCTGCGCACTTTCCTCGCCAAGCTTCCGGATTTCGAGGACGAGGAGGCGCTCCGGCGCGCCCTCGACCACGCCGAGGCCTTCCCGGAGCCGCACCGGGCCCTCGCCTTCCTGGCGGCCTGGCCGGATCCGCGCCGGGCGGCCGCGCTGGTCGTCGCGCGGCCCGAGACCTGGCAGGGCGACCAGTACGCGGTGCTGGCGCCGGTCGCCGAGGCGCTGGCGCAGGATCATCCCAGGGCCGCGACGATCCTGTACCGCCGGCTCCTCGACGCCATCCTCGAGACCGGTCGCAGCGCCGCCTACCCGCACGCAGCGCGCTACCTCGCGGAACTCGACGCCCTGTCGGATCGCCTCGCGGCCGGCGACGTCGATCCGGATCCGCAGGCCTACCGCGCGGCGCTGCGACGGGCGCACGGCCGCAAGCAGGCGTTCTGGAGCCTCGTCCGGGACTGAGCCGGCCCCGCGGCCGGATCAATCCTCCAGCACGATGGCGTCGACCCGGTCCGGGTAGAACGCCACGTGGTCGCGGATCGCCGCGACGGCCGGGTACGGGTCCCCGTAGCTCCAGACCGCATCGGGGCGCCGGGTCTCGCCGACGACGAGGTCGAAATAGTGGGCGTCGCCCTTGTACGGGCAGTGGCTCGTGCGCGCCGAGGCGACGAAGCTGTCGGCCCGGATATCGCTCCGCGGCACGTAGAAGACCGGCGGATACCGGGCTTCCTGAAGCCGCAGGGCGTTGCGGGTCTCGGCGACCGCGACGCCCGCCACGACGACGCGGACGCGACGGGGCTCGGGCTCGACAGTGATCGGGTGGCCCGGTCCGGGCAGCTTCACGGCGTGTCTCCTCCCTCGGGCTTCAGCTCGACGGTCCCGAGCGCGTCGGCGAGGCGCGTCTTCGCGGTCCCGGGCCGCAGGGGCTTCTGCTGGGTCTCGTGCGGGACCCAGCCCGAGAGCCACAGCACCTCGAAGGTCGCCCGCACGCGGCCGTCCGGGTCGGCGAACCGCTCGGCGTAGATCTCAGCGGTGCGCAGGAGCGTCGCCCGCCGGAGCGGCGTCCGCCGCCGCTCGGTGAGTGCGTTGGTCATGCCCATGGCCCGCAGGTCTTGCATCAGGCCGAACGGGTCGGCGTAACGCACCGTCAGCGTATCGGTGTCGGCCACCGGCAGCGCGAAGCCCGCCCGCTGCAGCAGGCCCCCGGCCTCGCGCACCGCCGCGAAGGGCGCCACGCGGGGGCTGACACCGCCCTCGACCTCGCTCTCGGCCTGGGCGAAGCTCTGGCGCAGCTCGGTCAGCGTCGCGCCGCCGAGCAGGCAGCCGACGAACAGACCGTCCGGCCGCAGGGCGCGGCGCAGCTGGATCAGCGTGCCCGGCAGGTCGTTCACGGCGTGGAGGGCAAGCAGCGACACGGCGAGGTCCAGGCTCGCCGCGGCCAGCGGCAGCGCCTCGGGATCGCCGACGATCAGCTCGCCGCCCGGCTCGGGCAGGGCCGCGAGGCGGAGATGCCGCGCCGCCGGATAGCGGGCGGCGAGCAGCCGGGTCACCACGGGACGCGGTGTCGCGAGGTCGAGGACCGACACGAAGCTGCGCAGGACGGCGCCGAGCCGGTCGTCCAGATCCTCGGCGAGCCGGTCGAGGAGGAAACCCGGGTAGCCGAGGCGCCCAGCGCGGGCGAGGCGGCGGCGGGCGAGGGGCGTGTCGAACAGGGTGGCGGGACTATCCATCGCTGCGCACATGGCATCTGCCATCGCGCCGCGCCACCGTCCCCGCGCACGGTCCCGTGAGCTGCGCTAGGATCCTGGAACGACTCGGGAGCGTCGCTGTTCCTGCTGCAACCGGCCCAACGGCCGAGATTCCTCATGGAGCACCAATCATGAAGCGCATGCTCGTCGGGGCCGCCGTGGCCCTCACCACCCTGGCCGCCGCGGGCGGCGCCGAGGCGAAGGGCTGCATCAAGGGCGCCATCGTCGGCGGCATCGCGGGTCACTACGCCGGCCATCACGGCCTCCTTGGCGCCGCGGCCGGCTGCGCCATCGGGCGCCATCGTGCCAACGCTCGCGACCGTCAGGTCGAGCAGCAACAGATGGCGCCGCAGGCGCGCCCCGTCTCGGCCCGGTAAGCCGGCCCTGCGGAGCGCGGTGCGCGCATGACGGCCCTCCAGGCCGTCGCCACGGCCCTGCGCGGTCTGCCGAGCGGGGTCGTCTCCCTGATCTACCCGCCCACCTGCGCGGGCTGCGGCGGTGCCACCGCCGATCCGGGCGCGTTCTGCCCGTCCTGCTGGTCGAGCCTGCGCCTGATCGAGGAGCCGGTGTGCCAGCGCTACGGAACGCCCTTCGCCGTCGACCTCGGGGTCGGCCCGCTGGTGTCGCCCCGGGCGATCGCGGAACCGCCCGTCTTCGGCCGCGCCCGGGCCGTCGCGCTCTACGATTCCGTGGCCCGGCGGCTGGTCCATCGCCTGAAATACGAGGACCGGCTCGATCTCGTCGGTGTCATGGCGCGGATGATGGCCGCGAGCGGCCGGTCCCTGATCGCCGAGGCCGAGTGCCTCGTGCCGGTCCCGCTCCATCGCGGGCGCCTCTGGCGGCGGCGCTTCAACCAGTCCGCCCTTCTGGCGCGGGCGATCGCCGGTTCGGCGGGACGGCCGTGCGTCGCCAAGGCCCTCGTGCGCGTGCGCGCCACGCGCTCCCAGGTCGGCCTGAGCCGCGCGGCGCGGGCCGAGAACCTGAGCGGCGCCTTCCGGGTCGCGGCCGCCGAGCAGCACCGCGTCCGCGGACGCCGGGTTCTCCTCGTGGACGACGTCGTGACCACCGGCGCCACCGGCAACGCCGCCGCGCGGGCGCTCCTGCGCGCGGGGGCGACGTCCGTGGACCTTCTGACCTTCGCGCTCGTCGGCGACGCCGCCGGCTGAGCCTGCCTTCAGCGCCCGGCCTGCATCCGCTCCGGGAAGCTCGCCGCCAGGGTGAAGTCGAACGCCTCCGCGATCCCCTCGTACCAGAGCGAGAACGGCGTCGGACGCGGGAGGTGCAGGGCGCCCTCGATCTCGCGACCCTCGTGCTGGAGCGCCGCCCCGTGCTTGACCGCGAGGCGCAGCATCGGCCCGTTGCCCGATAGGCAGCGGACGTGGAGATCCTTGACGCCGCGATGCCGCGCCGAGCGGGCGATCCGGGCGAACAGCGCCGCGCCGATGCCCTGCCGGCGGAAGGTCTGCTCGACCGCGAAGGCCGCCTCGGCGTGCGGCCCGAGAGCGTAGCGGGACGCGCCCGGGCCCATCGGCCGGAGCTCCCCGAGGCCGCGCAGCGCCCCGCCCACGAAGGCGCCGTACATCACGCCCTCCGCGGTCAGGGCCTGCGCGGCGTAGGCGCGGACTCCGGCCTCGCTGACATTGCCCATGAAGCGGCTCGCCCGGGTCTCCGGATCCAGCCGCAGGAAGTAGTCGAGGACCGCCGCGCGGTCCGCCGGCCAGAGGCGCCGGATGGTGTGGGTCGGCCCATCGAGGGCTTGTACCGCCATGATGAAGCTCCGGTTCGTGCGCGCTGGCGCGCGAGGTGATCCGGACGCTCCTCCCAAGAGACCGCGGGGGTGTCGCATCCCCATATCCATTGTGCAATGCAGCGGAATGCGGGGCGGGCCGTCCGCGTGCCTGCCATGCGCGCGAGCGATGGGACGCTTGCCTGCGGCTGTTCGGCCGCGGGGTTGATTCAGGCCGAGCTTGCGCGGCACTGGAACAGGCCCCGGGTCGTTGACCGCCGATGCGGGCGCAGGGGGTGCCGAACCGGTGCCGCGATCAGCAGCGAGGAACCGGCGGCGTGAACGACAGATCCGTCAAGTCCATCGCCCCGTCGCCGGCGGCGCTCGCCGGCGCGGTCTCGCCCGGCCCGGTCCACGAGCGCTACGAGGCCCTGGTCGCCACCGGTGCCATCGAGCGTGATCCGGCGCAGGCGCACCTTGTGCGGGCCCTCGACCGGCTGGTCCTCGACCTCCAGCGCCGCAAGCGGGCCAGCAAGACGAGCGCCCTGGGGTGGCTGTTCCGCCGCAAGGACGAGGCCGAGGCGATCAAGGGCCTGTACATCTGGGGCTCTGTCGGGCGCGGGAAGACCATGCTGATGGACCTGTTCCACGACGCGGCGCCGGAGCCGAAGCGACGGGTCCATTTCCATGGCTTCCTGGCGGACGCGCACGAGCGCATTCACGCCTACCGGCAGGCGCTGAAAGCCGGCACCGTCAAGGGCGACGACCCGATCGGACCGGTGGCCGACCAGCTCGCCGACGAGGCGACCCTGCTGTGCTTCGACGAGTTCACCGTCACCGACATCGCCGACGCGATGATCCTGGGGCGCCTGTTCAACCACCTGTTCCGGCGCGGCGTCACCGTCGTCGCGACCTCGAACGTCGAGCCCGACCGGCTCTACGAGGGCGGCCTCAACCGGGCGCTGTTCCTGCCCTTCGTGGCGACCCTGAAGGAGCGCGTGGACGTCGTCCGGCTCGATTCCCGGACCGACTTCCGGCTCGAGAAGCTCGGCGGCGCGGCCGTCTACCACGTCCCGGCCGACGCGGCGGCGCGCGCCGCCCTCGACGCCGCCTTCAAGGCGCTGACCGGCAAGGCCCGCGGCCTCCCGACGACGGTCACGGTCCACGGCCGGGCCGTCGCGGTCCCGGAGCAGGCGACCGGCGTGGCCCGGTTCGGCTTCGACGATCTCTGCCGCCAGCCCCTCGGCGCCTCCGACTACATGGCGCTCGCCCGCGCCTACCACACGGTGATCCTCGACGGGATCCCGGTGATGGGGGAGGCGGAGCGGAACGAGGCCAAGCGCTTCATCACGCTGGTCGACACGCTCTACGACCGGCACGTGAAGCTCGTGGCCTCCGCGGCGGCCGAGGCGCAGGACCTCTACACCGCCCGGACCGGCCGCGAGGCCTTCGAGTTCGATCGCACCGTCTCGCGCCTGATCGAGATGCGCTCGCTGGACTATCTCGGCCAGCCGCACGGCCGCCCGGATTCCGAGGCGTCGGGCGCCACGACCGGGCTGGTGGAGACGTGAGCGCCCCCTCGCGCGCCGGATCGATCTTCGGGCTGCGGCGGCGCAACTGGCGCGGCGCCGGCCCGCTGGGCTGGCTCCTGGGCTCCCCCGTCGCGTTCATCCTGCTGATCGTCGCCCTGGGCAGCGGCACGGCGAACTACGTGACCGGCGAGACCGACCGGGCCGCGACCGCCCGGGCGAACGCGACGATCGCCGGCATCGAGCGCCTGATCTCCGAGGTCAAGGACCTGGAGACCGGAGAGCGCGGCTACGTGCTGGTCGGCAGCGAGGACTATCTCGGGCCCTACACGACCGCCCTCACCAAGATCGACACGGAGCTGACCGGCCTCGGCGCGGCCGCGCAGGATCCGGTCCGGGCCGGCGGTCCGTCGCTCGCCGGCCTGATCGCGCAGAAGCGCGACTTCGCGGCCCGGGTCGTGGAGGCCCGGCGCAACCAGGGCTTCGACGCCGCGATCGGCCTCGTCCGGACCGGCGACGGCAAGCGCCTGATGGACGCGATCCGCGCCGAGGCCGCGGCGCGCCAGGACGCGACCCTGCAGCAGCTCGCCACCCTTCAGGCGCGCGAGGGCTGGCGCGGGCTCCTGCTGTTCCTGCTCTCCGCGGCAGCGGCCCTCGGGGCGATCGTGCTGCTGGCGCGCCTCGCCCTGGTGCGCCGGCAGGAATCGCTGCGCATGTCGCGCCTCCTCGACGGCGTGCTCGCCAACGCGCCGGTGGGGCTCGGCTTCCTCGACCGCGACCTGAAGATCCGGCACATGAACCGGGCGCTCGCCACCATGAGCGAGCGCGGCTTCGGGGCCGATCTCGGTGCGCCGATCTGGGCCATGCTCCCGACGCTGCGGGAGGAGCTGGCGCCGAAGCTGGCCGCGGCCCTGACGGAAGGCCTGGTCTCGCCGAACGTGCCGGTCGCGGTGCCGACCCCCTCGGCGCCGGGGGGCGTGCGGCACTTCTCCATGAGTTTCTACCCGCTCCGGGGCGAGGAGAGTGCGGCGGCCGATCAGAGTGTCGAGGGCGTCGGCCTCGTCGTGGTCGACGAGACCATCCGCCACCTCGCGGAGGCCCGGCTCCGGCGGAGCGAGGAGCGCTTCCGCTCGCTGATCGAGGCGAGCGCCGCCATCGTCTGGACCGCCAACCCGGAAGGGAGCCTCCACCGCCGCCAGATTGCCTGGACCCGCTTCACCGGCCAGGACGAGGCCGCCTACGCGGGGCTCGGCTTCCTCGACGCGATTCACCCGGACGACCGTGCGCATACCCGCGCCGCGTGGACCCGCGCCGTGACCAGCCTGGAACCCTACGCCACCGAGCACCGGATGCGCGCCGCCTCCGGCGCCTACCGGCACATGAGCGTGCGGGCCGTCCCGATCCTCGAACCCGACGGCACCCTGCGGGAGTGGGTCGGGACCCACACGGACATCACCGAGCGCAAGGAGGCCGAGGCCGCGATCGAGGCGGCGCGCGCGGCCGCAGAGGCCGCCAACGCGGCCAAGAGCCAGTTCCTCGCCAACATGAGCCACGAGCTGCGCACCCCGCTCTCGGCGGTGATCGGCTATTCCGAGATGGTGCAGGAGGAGCTGGAGGATATCGGCGAGGCCGACCTCGTCACCGACATGAAGAAGATCGAGACGAATGCCCGCCACCTGCTCGGCCTGATCAACGACGTGCTCGACATCTCGAAGATCGAGGCCGACCGGGTCGAGATCTACGCGGAGGACTTCGAGGTCGCCGCCGTGGTGCAGGAGGTCGCGGTCACGGTCGAGGGGCTCGTCGCCAAGAAGGGCAACACCCTGGCGCTCGAGCTGGAGCCGGGTCTGGGCAGCGCCCACACCGACGTCACCAAGCTGCGCCAGTGCCTGATCAACCTCCTGAGCAACGCCGCGAAATTCACCCAGGACGGCCGGATCACCCTGGCGGTCACCCGCGCCGACGGCGCGCTGCGCTTCGCCGTGACCGATACCGGCATCGGCATGACGCGGGAGCAGCTCGGCAAGCTGTTCGAGCGGTTCACCCAGGCCGACGCCTCCACGACGCGCCGGTTCGGCGGCACCGGGCTCGGCCTCGCGATCACACGGGCTTTCGCCGAGATGCTGGGCGGTTCGATCGCCGTGGACAGTCGCGAGGGGCAGGGTACCACCTTCACGCTGACGCTGCCGGCACGCTTCGAGACCGGCGCGGGCGAGGACGCGGGCCCGGCCGCCCCGGATCCCGGAGAGCGGGGGACGATCCTGGTGGTGGACGACGACGCCGCGACCCGCGATCTGCTGGCGCGCTTCCTGGAGCGTGAGGGCTTCGCGGTGACGGTCGCCGAGGACGGGCGGCGCGGGCTCGATCTCGCCCGCAGCCTGCATCCCCGGGCCGTGCTCCTCGACGTCACCATGCCGCAGATGGACGGATGGGCGGTGCTGCGGGCGATCCGGGCCGATCCCGAGATCGGCGCGACGCCGATCGTCATGGTGACGGTCCTGGACGAGCAGAATCTCGCCTTCTCGCTCGGCGCCACCGACTACCTGCAGAAGCCGCTCGACTGGGGCAGCCTGCGCCAGATCGTCGACCGCTTCCGTCCCGCATCGGGCGACGGCGGGATCCTCGTGGTCGAGGATGAGCCGGACGTTCGCGACCACGTCTGCGCCTATCTTGCGCGCGAGGGCTTCCCGGTCCGCGAGGCGGAGAACGGCCTGCGCGCCCTCGAATCCCTGGAGGCGGAACGTCCGTCCCTCATCCTCCTCGACCTGATGATGCCGGAGATGGACGGCTTCGCGTTCCTCCGGGCGCTCCGTGCCCGCCCGGACAGCCGCGACGTGCCGGTCGTGGTGCTCACCGCCAAGGACATCACGGCCGAGGACCGACGCCGTCTGGCCGGTCAGGCCGACCGGGTGCTCGCCAAAGGCACGACCGGGCTCAACGAGCTCGCCCGCGAGCTGCGTGCCCTGATGCCCGCGGCCGAGGGCGCGACCGTGTCGGGACACGCGCCCGGCTAAGCGCCCGCGGACGGCGCGCGGAGTCGTTCCCGGGGCAGGGCGTACAGCGCGTCAGAGACCCCGGAACGCCAGCATCAGCGCGCCGACGGCGATGCCCCACAGGGCCAGCGTCGACCAGATCGCCCGCTGGCGCTCCTCACGGGCGAAACGCTCCAGGCGGCGCGCATCGCCGGTGCCGGCCTCGTCGAGGCGGACGAGGACGCGCTTCAACCGCGTGGCGAGGTCCGGGATGTCGCCGACCACGTCGGAGACCACCCGCAGGGCCTCCAGGCCGCTCTGCGCCCGGCCGACCGGGCCCATGTTGCGGGCGATCCAGGCGCGCACGACCGGCTCGGCCGTGGTCCACATGTCGAGACGCGGGTCGAGGGAGCGGGCCACGCCCTCCACCACCACCATGGTCTTCTGGAGCATCACCAGCTCGGTGCGAGTGCTCATGTCGAACAGGGCCGTGACGTCGAACAGCAGGGTCAGGACCTTGGCCATCGAGATCTCGTCGGCCCGGCGCTGGTGGATCGGCTCGCCGATCGCGCGGATCGCCTGAGCGAAATCCTCCACGGAGTGGTGGGCCGGCACGTAGCCAGCCTCGAAATGGACCTTCGCCACCCGGCGATAGTCGCGCAGGATGAAGCCGAGGAGGATCTCGGCGAGGAACCGGCGCTCGTTCGGGCCGAGGCGGCCCATGATGCCGAAATCCACCGCCACCAGGCGGCCCTCGGCGTCGACCAGCAGGTTCCCCTGGTGCATGTCGGCGTGGAAGAAGCCGTCGCGGATCGCGTGCCGCAGGAAGCTCTGGATGACGGTCCGCCCGATGGTCTGCGGATCGTGCCCCCGGGCGGCGAGTTCGGCCGCGCTGTGGAGGCGGGTGCCCTCGATCCACTCGGCCGACAGCACCTCGCGGGCGGTCAGTTCCCATTCCGGCCTCGGCACGCGGAAATCGGGATCGTCCTTGGTGTTCTCGGCGAGTTCCGAGGCGGCCGCCGCCTCCAGGCGGAAATCCATCTCCATCAGCACCGAGCGCGCGAGGATCTCCACCACCTCGCGGGGGCGCAGCCGCTCCGCTTGCGGCGACAGGGCGTGCACCACCCGGGCCATGAAGCGCATGACCTCGAGGTCGCGCATGAAGCGCTCGCGGACGCCGGGCCGCATCACCTTCACGGCGAGGGCGCGCTGCGTGCCGTCGGGATCCTGCACGATCGCCTTGTGGACCTGCGCGATCGAGGCGGCCGCGATCGGCTCGCTGAACGAGACGAACAGGGCGCTCACGGGCTTGCCGAGGGCGGTCTCGACCGTGCGGAGCGCGACGGCCTGCGGGAAGGGCGGCACCCGGTCCTGCAGCTTCTCCAGGTCGAAGGCCGCGCGCACGCCGACGATGTCGGGCCGCGTCGCCAGGAACTGGCCGAACTTCACGTAGGACGGGCCGAGGCGCGTCATCGCCGCCGAGAGCCGGGCGGCCCCGTCGTCCAGGCCCGGCCGCTCGAGGGAGCGCCCGATCCGCAGGGCGAGCCGCAGGTGCGGCGGCAGCTCGGAGGGATCGGCGAAGGCGAGGGCGCCCTCCCGGGCCAGCACGAAGCCGACCCGCGCGCCGCGGAACAGGTTGACGGCGGCGCTGATCACCGGTGCTGGCTCCCGTCGCGCGCGGCGGCGGTCAAGAGACCTTCCAGCCCGAATGGATCGCCACGATCCCGCCCGTGAGCGCCCGGTCGGTGACGTGCCGGAAGCCCGCGCGCTCGATCATGCCCGCGAAGGCGCCGCGGGTCGGGAACTTCCGGATCGACTCAACGAGGTAGCGGTAGGATTCGGCGTCTCCGGCCACCCGGGCGCCGATGCGCGGGATCACATTGAACGAGTAGGCGTCGTAGATCCGGTCGAGCAGCGGGATGTCGACGGCGGAGAATTCCAGGCACAGGAAGCGCCCGCCGGGCTTCAGCACGCGCCGCGCCTCGGCGAGCGCCGTCTCGATCCGCGGCACGTTCCGGATGCCGAAGGCGATCGTGTAGGCGTCGAAGGAGGCGTCCGGCAGCGGCAGAGCCTCGGCGTTGCCGGTCACGAAGGCGATCCGGTCGCCGGTCTCGTCGACCTTGCGCTCCCGCGCCCGCTCGGCGCCGACCCGCAGCATCGACTCGTTGATGTCGAGGACGGTGACGCGGGTGCGCGGACCGCCGGCGGCCAGCACCCGGAACGCCACGTCGCCGGTGCCGCCGGCGACGTCGAGATGCGCGAAGGCGCGGTTCTGCGGCGGCCGCAGCATCGAGACGAGCTGCGCCTTCCAGGCCCGGTGCAGACCCGCCGACATCAGGTCGTTCATGATGTCGTAGCGGCGGGCGACCGAGTGGAAGACGCTGTCGACGCGCCCCTGCTTCTCGTCGAGCGCCACGCGCTCGAAGCCGAAATCCGCGCTCGCGCGCTCAGACGCCCCGTCTCCGGCCTTCATGACGCTCCCAATCCTCGATCGGCGCGTCATAGCGAAGGTCGCGCCCGACCGCCATGCGTCGAAACACGCGGCTGGGGACCGACCCCGGTGCTGCGACGCGCCGAAGACGTGTCTCAGCCGACCCGGGTGCGGAGCGCGTCCGCCACCGCGCTGGCCATGGCGCGCGTGCCCATCGGGTTCGTGCCCTCGCCGGCGATGTCGGCGGTGCGCGCGCCGCCCGCGAGGGCGTCGGTGATGGCGCCGTCGAGGGCGTCGGCGGCGTCGCCGAGGCCGAAGGAGTAGCGCAGGCACATGGCGAGCGAGCCGATCATGGCGATCGGGTTGGCCCTGTCCTGGCCGGCGATATCGGGGGCCGAGCCGTGGACCGGCTCGTAGAGTGCCCGCCGCAGGCCGCTCGCGTCGACCGCGCCGAGGGAGGCCGAGGGCAGCATGCCGAGGGAGCCGGTGAGCATGGCGGCGATGTCGGAGAGCACGTCGCCGAACAGGTTGTCGGTGACCAGCACGTCGAACTGCTTCGGCCGGCGCACCAGCTGCATGGCGCAGTTGTCAGCGAGGATATGCTCCAGCTGCAGCTCGGCGTAGTGCGCGGCGTGCACCTTCGTGACGACCTCCTTCCACAGGACGCCGGACTTCATCACGTTGTGCTTCTCGGCCGAGGCGACCCGGCCCGAGCGCTTGCCGGCGAGGTCGAAGGCCACGTGGGCGATCCGCTCGATCTCGGCCGTCGTGTAGACCTGGGTGTCGACCGCCCGCTTGGAGCCGTCCTCCAGCGTGGTGATCTCCTTCGGCTCGCCGAAATAGACGCCGCCGGTGAGCTCCCGGACGATCATGATGTCGAGCCCCTCGACGAGTTCGCGCTTCAGCGCCGAGGCCTCGGCCAGCGCCGGGTAGCAGATCGCGGGCCGCAGGTTGGCGAAGAGGTCCAGCTCCTTGCGCAGGCGCAGCAGGCCGGCTTCGGGGCGGTTCTCGTAGGCGACGCCGGCCCATTTGGGACCGCCGACCGCGCCGAGCAGGATCGCGTCCGCGTCCTTGGCGCGCTGCAGGGTCGCGTCCGCCAGCGGGACGCCGTGCGCGTCGATGGCGCAGCCGCCGACGAGGTCGGTCTCGGTCTCGAAGGTCGCGAGACCGGTCTCCTTGAGGGTGTCGAGGACCACCTGCATGCCGCCGGCGACCTCCGGGCCGATCCCGTCGCCGGGCAGGAGCAGGAGCTTGTAGCTGGCCATGACGGTCTCGCGGTTCTGGTCTCGACGTGCCGGCGGGCTTTATCGAGGCTGCACCGTCATTGGCAAGCATCGGCGTCCAGCATCGGCGTCCCGCATCGGCCGGGCGCCCGCCCGCGCACCGGGGCGGATCGCGCCCCCGCAATCAGAGCATCGCGACCCGGCCGGTGCCGATGTCGTAGAAGCCGCCCACGACCTTCACGCGCCCGGCGGCGACGGCCTCCGCGAGGATCGGCCCGGCCTGTTGCAGGCGCCGGACACTGTGCCGAACGTTCTGGGCGATGGCCTCGGCCAGGGGATCCTGCGCCCGCGCCTTCTCGGCCAGGTCCACCGCCGGGCGAATCGCGTCGATCAGCACGGCGAGATGACCGGGAAGGGTCGCGTCGGTCTTCATGACGTCGATCGTCGCCTTCACGGCCCCACAATCGGAGTGGCCGAGCACGAGGATCAGCGGCGCCCCGAGTACCGACACGCCGTATTCCAGGCTGGCGAGGCCGTCGGTGGTGACGAAGTTGCCGGCGACGCGGACGACGAACAGATCGCCCGGTCCCTGGTCGAAGATGAAGTCCGGGGCGACCCGGGCGTCGGCGCAGCCGACGATGCAGGCGATCGGGTACTGCGCCGCGGCGCGCGCGGCGCGCGCGGCGCGACCGGCCGCGAAGTCCCGATTCGCCGGCGTGTTGGCCACGTAGCGGCCGTTGCCGTCGCGCAGTCGCGTCAGGGCCGCCTCGGGCGTGATGGCGTTCGATCGCGCCCCGTCGAGGGCCGCCTCGGCGCGCCGGATCCCGGCGGACGCCCCCATCGCGGTACCGGCCGCCGCGGCCGCCAGCAGGCCGCGCCGGGAGAGAGAGGGTCGATGCAGATCGCACACGGTGGACGGTCCCCTTCGCATCTGACGCCGGCCAGGCCCGGCGGACCGCTCGCTTCGGCAGCGCTGAGACAAGCACTGCGAGTCGTATCCCGGCGCGTTCTTCACCACAGAGTCCAAACTTTGCAGGAAGTCCTGGACCGGAGGCCGGGCGCGGGGCATCCCTCCGGTCCGGAGCCGGCTGAACCGGGGCACGGATGTTGGACGATCATTTCCGGGATCGGATCGCCTTGCTTCGATCCGAGCACGGTTTCCGCCCGGCGGTCGCCGGTTACTGCCGGGGCATGATCGAGCCGGCGCAGATAGTTTGGCCCAGCCACAAGCTGCTCAACCAGATCGGGCGCTACGTGGTCTCGTTCATGCTGATCCACAACGACTACGCGTGGCGACACCACGGCGGCCCCCGCCCCACCCTGACCGTCCTCCAGGCGATGGTGGGATCGAGCCCGAGGCAGACGGCCGGCTTCGTGTCGGCCCTGAAGGCCGGACGATTCGTCACCGCGGTCGCGGATCGGGGCGACGGACGGGTGAAATGCCTGCAGGCGGCGCCGGCCCTGGTGACCGAGATCGCGCGAAGCGGGCGCCTGTTCGTCGCCGCCATGGACGCGGTGACCCGACGCGACCCGGGCCGCGCCGGGATGCTCGACGGACCCGACCGGCTCGGGGAGCTGGTCCGCCTGTCGGCCGCCCACGTGCTGCGGCACGGCACGCTCATCGCGCCGTTTCCGCGGGTGCTCCGTTTCGCCGGGCGGGATTGCGGCTACACGCTGCTGACCGCCCTGGTCGGGGCCCACTACGCCGCCGCGGTGCCCGGCGCGCCGGCGGCGGTGTCGCTCAGCCTGCGCGGCCTCGCCGAGCGGCTGGACGTGTCGCGCGCCCATGTCGGCAATCTGCTCGGCGAGGCGGAGGCAGCGGGATGGATCCGGATCTGCGGCGGTCGCCTGACCGCGTTCGACCCGACGCTGCTGGCCGAATTCGAGTCCTGGGCCGCCGGGCAGATGCTGCTCTACGACGATCTCGCGGCGGCGGTCCTCGCGGACCTGCCGGCCGCGACCGTCCCGGCCACCGCCTCCTGACGCGCGTCTCGCTTGTGTTCCGACCGCTCCGGGGATACCTACGGGCAGCACCGCGCCGTGAGAACGTCCCGCGCGGGTCGCCGACAGGAGAGACGAGCCTTGGCCAGAGCCGGCTCAGCGACCGAGACCGCCCGCGCCGCCTCTACGGCGCTTCGGTCCCGTGCGCGCCGCTCCGGGCTCCTTCTTCCGCTTCTGCTTACCCGCCCCTGAGGGCCGTCCGGGCGCGCGCCTGGGCCTTCAGGGGAGTTCGTTCATTCGCGAATCCGCCCGCGAGGGCACCACGCCGCGCCGCGCCATCACGTGCCGGGCGGCCCGCGACAGGGTAATGCCATGACCACGACCAGCACCGCCTCCGCCCGCGACCGGATCCTGATCTTCGACACGACGCTGCGCGACGGCGAGCAGTGCCCCGGCGCCACCATGACCTTCGACGAGAAGCTCGCGGTCGCCGAGCTGCTCGACACGATGGGCGTCGACATCATCGAGGCCGGGTTCCCCATCGCGTCGAACGGCGATTTCGAGGCGGTCTCGGAGATCGCCCGCCGGACCAAGCGCGCCACCATCGCGGGCCTCGCCCGCGCGATCCCCGCCGACATCGCTCGGGCCGGCGAGGCCGTGCGCCACGCCAAGCGCGCGCGCATCCACACCTTCGTGTCGACCTCGCCGATCCACCTCGCGCACCAGATGCGCAAGAGCCAGGACGAGGTCGTCGAGATCATCCTGAAGACCGTGGCCCAGGCCCGCGACCTCGTCGAGGACGTGGAATGGTCGGCCATGGACGCCACCCGCACGCCGCTCGATTACCTGTGCCGCTGCGTCGAGGCGGCGATCAAGGCCGGCGCCACGACGATCAACCTGCCCGATACGGTCGGCTACGCCACGCCGTCGGAGTACCGCGACATGTTCGCGAACGTCCGCGAGCGGGTGCCGAACGCCGACAAGGCCGTATTCTCGGTCCACTGCCACAACGACCTGGGCCTCGCGATCGCCAATTCCCTGGCGGGCATCGAGGGAGGCGCCCGGCAGGTCGAGTGCACCATCAACGGCATCGGCGAGCGGGCCGGCAACGCTGCGCTCGAGGAGATCGTGATGGCGCTGCGCACCCGCGCCGACGTGCTGCCCTACGAGACCGGCGTCGAGTCGACGATGCTGACCCGCGCCTCCAAGCTCGTGAGCCACGCCACGAACTTCCCGGTGCAGTTCAACAAGGCGATCGTCGGCCGCAACGCCTTCGCGCACGAGAGCGGCATCCACCAGGACGGCATGCTCAAGAACGCCGAGACCTACGAGATCATGACGCCGGCCTCGGTCGGGCTGACCAAGACTTCCCTGGTGATGGGCAAGCACTCGGGCCGGGCGGCGTTCCGCTCCAAGCTGGAGGATCTCGGCCTGCATCTGTCGGACAACCAGTTCCAGGACGCCTTCGACCGGTTCAAGGCCTTGGCCGACCGGAAGAAGAACGTCTACGACGAGGACATCGAGGCGCTGGTCGACGAGAACCTCGCCACGGCGCACGACCGGATCCGGCTGGTCTCCCTGTCGGTGATCGCCGGAACCCGCGGACCGCAGCGCGCCACGCTGCGGATCGCGGACGAGACCGGCACGCGGATCGAAGAGGCGGACGGCAACGGGCCCGTCGACGCGGTGTTCAACGCGATCTCGGCGCTGGTCCCGCACCAGGCGCAGCTGGAACTGTACCAGGTCCACGCCGTCACCGGCGGAACGGACGCCCAGGCGGAGGTCTCGGTGCGCCTGCGGGACGGCGAGCGCAGCGTCACCGCGCGCGGCGCCGATCCGGACACGCTGGTGGCGTCCGCGAAGGCGTACCTCTCGGCTCTGAACAAGCTGTCGGCCCATTCCGTGCGCGTGCATGCACAGCATGCGGCGGCGGAATGAGAAAAAGAGGCGGCCGGGGGTGGACAGGCCCCGGCCGCGTTGGTATCAGCCCGCCACCCCGGACGGACTTGGTGGCCACCGGGCGGTCGCAGACGCGATCGGGCGCATAGCTCAGTTGGTAGAGCAGCTGACTCTTAATCAGCGGGTCCTAGGTTCGAACCCTAGTGCGCCCACCAAAATCCCGAAACAGAAACAACGATCTACCCCGAGGCGCCCACGCGGCGCCTTTTCCATGTCTAGGCCTTGGGCGGGGTTTGGGCGGGGCCGGTTCTTGGGCGGGGCTACGGATTGCCGGCGCCCCCGCGAGCTGCGAGTCTCCCCGCATGCGCTACGTCCTCGACATCGAGCCGGCATCCGACGGCTTGGTCAGCGTCCAGCTTGTCGTGGGCGGGAGCGGCATGCCCCTGATCCTCGGCGAGCATCGCCCCGAGGATGTGCCCGGGCTCGTCGCCGAGGCGCTCCGCGAGCGACTGGCGGACCGGGCATGAGCGACGATCTGCAGTGGTGGTGGATCGAGCGCGACGGCACCCTGGAGATCGCCCGCGTCTCGTTCGGGGATGCCTACGCCTCCATTCAGGATCCCCCGCAGCCCTGGTGCGCCGAGATCGTCGGGTCCGAGGCCGTCGTGTGGCCGGGGCAGGCCCGCCTGGTCGTCGCCGTCGCGCCACTCGTGACGGCCCGCCCGGGCGCCACGGCATGAGCAAGCCCCTCTACCCCGTCGAGGACGGCCCCGGCGCCGGCCGGTACGTCGACGTCGCAGTGCGGGTGATGGTCGGCACGGAGCGCAGCACGGTCCTTGTCGAGCGCCGGGGCGAGCCCGCGTCGCTGTACGAGACACGGGAGCACGGGCGTGAGGCCGACGGCCTGGGCGAAGCGGTCGAGGCGGCCGTGAGGGAAGGGCTCGGGAAGCTGCGCTAGGCGGCTCGCAGGACGTTGTACCGGTCGCTCACCAGGCGGCCGGCGTCGATGGCTCGCCGGAAGGCGGCCTCGGCGTCCCGGCGGGCCACGCCCTGCCGGATGAGATGCATGACGCAGTGGCCGGGGAGGCCCGGCGCGTGGCGCACGAACTCCACCAGCGCGGTCACGTTGTGGTCGATGGGCCTGTCGCTCACGCCTTCCTCCTCGCCTCGTCGGCCCTCAGGCACGTGTCTGTGCACTCGGGCTCGCCGGACTGGCGCTCCCGGCATTCCTCGGCGCAGCGCGCGTAGGCGGCCGCCCCGGGGTCGGGCTGGGGATTCCATGGCGTGTCGTCGACCTCGTCCGCCAACACCCAACCGAGACGGCCGCGGCTCGGGATGCGTGCCGGGTCCTCGCTGCCCTGGGCCACGTCGATGCCCAGCGTGATGAAGGGGACCGCGGCCACGCCGTTCGTGAAGACCCGGCCGTTCCAGTCGTTGCTCATGATCAGGCCTCCGTCGCCTTGATGGTCGCCTCGGCACGGGCCAGCACCCCGGCGAGCGCGGCGTCGATCACCGCCAGCGCGTCGGTCGCGCAATGCGGCCCCGACTGGCAGGACCAGGGTTCCAGGGGGTTCCGGGTGGCCAGCGTGAAGCGGCCGCCGAAGTCGCGCGACCACATAAGGCCGCCCTGGGGCACCCTCAGCAGGGTCTTGGCCAGCTTCAGGGCCTCCGGGATCCCGGAGAACCAGAGCAGGCGCCGGCGCTGGTCACCGAACACGGTCGGGAGGAAGACGCCCCGCGCGTAGCGGCCGATGGGGTTCGGCACCCATCCATCGGGCAGGCTGCCCTTCTGGGTCAGGACCTTGCAGGCGTTCTCGCCACGGGCGTCGACCGGGATCTCCGCGTCCCGCCAGCCGAGCAGGTGCTCCGCGATCATGCAGGCGAGCCAGTCATAGTTGACCTCGGACGATGACGGGTCGATCCAGGCGATGCACCGACGCATCGGCGGGATCGCCTCGACGAGGCGCGTAGCCTCCGCGAGCCGGTAGGCGGCCTCGGCCGCGCCGACCTCCAACTTCAGCCGGTCGGTGCCGGCGGTGCTGCGCCTAGCCACGGGATCCCCCCATCATCGAATCGACGGCGCGCGCCCAGGCGAACGCGCAGTGCCAGGCGTGGACGTAGACCGTCGTGCAGGCGGTCATGGTCTGGGTGAGCAGGGCCTCGGTCATCCGAAGGACCCGACGGCGGGGAGGGAGGAGGCGCGGGCCGGCGGGGAGACGGCGGCGGCCGCCACCTCGTCGACCATCTCGGAGATCTCCTCCTCCGCGATCTCCGCCTCGGCGGTGGCGAGGTCCGCGCGGACGATAGCCGTCATCAGGCGCACGATGACCCGCAGCAGGGCGAAGGCCTCGGGGTGAGCGACGGGGTGCGGCTCGACGCGCTGGGCCCACATGGCCGAGCGCTCCTCGGCGGTCAGCCGCTCGTCGTCGGGCGGGGTGACCAGCACGGCCCGGGTGCCCAGCATGCCCAGCTTGGCGCCCGGCATGACGCGGCGGGCATAGGCCTGGGCTGCCGGGAGGCTTGTTAGGTAGTTCGGGGGGGGGGCTCGCCCTCCTGGTAGTCGCCGAACTGGGCGAGCTGCATGCAGACCTCGACCACGGCATCGCGGCCGGACAGGTCGCCGGCGAGCAGGCGCTCGATCTCCGCGAGGCGTTCGAGCTGCGAGCGGCAGGCCCAGAGGGACAGCCTGGCGAGCGTGCCGGGCGACATCTTGACGGTGAACGTGCCGGTCGTGGAGATGTTCGCCATGGTCAGGCAGCCTCGTCCAGCGCGCGGGCCATCGCGTAGGACGGCACGTAGCCGGCCAGCACGTTCCCGGTCGGGCGGATCGACTTGGCGATGCTCTGGGCGACCTTCACCTTCGCCTCGGGCGTCGCCGCCTTCCGGTGGGCGAACAGGAAGGGGCGCACGTCGTCGGGCATCGTGGACAGGCGCAGCCCGAGTTCGCGGTCGGACAGGTCGCTGACCTCGCCGGCCACCTGCCACACGCGGGCCTGCAGCTTCCGGTAGCGGTCGTCGAGGATCCCGCAGATCTCGTCGAAGTCGCCCCAGAACTCCTCCGGCAGGTCCTTGCGCATCAGCGTCGGGTCGCCGCCGGCGGCGAGGATCTCCCACACGGCCAGGGGCGTGCACCGGCTGATCAGGTTGTGGAGGCGCTTGTACTCGTCGCCCTTGATCTTGAGGCGCGTGCCGTCCTCGAACCGGACGACGAAGCCCTCCTTGTCGCCGGGCAGCGTCGCGGCCCGCGTGACCATGTCGGCGATGCTGTCGAAACCCTCGCTGGCGACGAGCGGCAGGCCGGTAGCGATGCAGGCCCAGGACAGCTCGCCGTAGTCAAACTCGACACCGTCCTCATGGTAGGCCGCCAGCAGGTACAGCCCCGCCACCGGGTACCGGACGACGATGACGTTCTCCGGGTAGATCGCCTCGAACAGGTACGTGGCGCCCGGGACGAGGGGGTGCGTGTCCATCGCGTCGAGGCGGGCCTGCGCCCACGCGGCCTGCGAGCTGTCGAACGCGCCCTTGGTCGCGGCGCGCCAACGGCCGGCGAAGTAGAAGGCCACGATGAGGCTGCCGTCGAGCTTGTCGTAGGCCTCGAACGGGCCGGCCGGGGCGGTGCGGCCGCCCTCGCCGAGGTTGAAAAATTTCGGGAACGGCGTCGCGACGACGGTGCGGGCGGCCGGGTCGACGATGAGGCCACGGGCCAGCAGGGAGAAGGCGTCCCAGCCTTGATCGTACACGCAGCGCTGCGTGTAGCAGTACAGGTGCAGGCCGGTCTCGGCGCACACCTTCCGGCTGACGTGGCCAGCGGCGCGGGCGCGCTCCAGGCCTGCCACCAGGTCGTCGAACGGCATCAGGCGTGCCGGGTGCTTGGGCTGCTCGATCACTCGTTCCCCCTCAGGAATCAGGAAGGGCTCCGCCACCTGGACGGAGCCCTTTTCAAGCCTCCCGGCGAAGGCCGGGATTGGGAGCGTGGGAGCTCAGCGCATCTCGGCCTCCGTCAGGCTGGATCTTCACCCCGCCGCGCCCGCCAGTCGGGGCGTCCGCAGAGCCATCACGATCGAAGCACGAATTCTGGATTCGCCTAGTCCCCCTCGAACGAGAAAGGGGTCCCCCTTGGCGTGAGGACCCCCTGATCGTCCCGAGCAAGGCCCCCGGGCTGGGCCCCCGCGCCGGCCGACGCGGGCTCCCGGGCCGGCCGGCCGAGGAGGAAGGCCGGCATCCTCGATCAGGGCGGGGGATTCGTCCAGTGGGCGGAAGGCAACC
This sequence comes from Methylobacterium sp. C33D, assembly GCF_053345825.1. Classification (NCBI taxonomy): domain Bacteria; kingdom Pseudomonadati; phylum Pseudomonadota; class Alphaproteobacteria; order Hyphomicrobiales; family Methylobacteriaceae; genus Methylobacterium; species Methylobacterium sp. C33D. The sequence goes on along the minus strand of NZ_JBKFAV010000001.1, from coordinate 5,861 downwards.
TCGGCCAGAGGTTAACGCCAGTATTGGTGAACGATTTATGGGTGTCCTATGGGGGGGACATATATGAGTTACTTCAGGCAAATTCCGGCCGAGTGACTTCTATATAGGTCACGCCTCGGCACAATTGATTTGATGACGTTAACCTGTGTAGACGGACTGTTAACACTGTTGGAAGGCAGGGTCGCGGGGTGTGTGATCGGGGATCACAGGAAGACCCCTTGCAATCCAAACCGTGTCTGCTAAATACAGACACACTGGACCGGTTCTCATCGATCCAGGGGACAACAAGAGGCACTCCCATGACCAGCGTCACCATCGACACCGCCATCGCCGCCTGGAAGGTTGCCAAGAACCAGATCGACCGCGACCTGGCCGCCCAGGCCATCGGCGAGCACATCGCCTTCAACACTCCCGAGGGCGCCGACTACGAGTCCGCCACGGACGAGCTCCTCGCCCGCCTCAGGGCCGAGTTCGGCCCCGTCCCCTCCGAGGATCTCCTCTACGTCAGGAACCCGCAGCGGTTCTACATCGCCCTGCCGGCCGAGCTCGTGGCCAACGAGGTCGAGGCGATCTGGGGCATCGGCCGCACCGAGGAGGAGGCGCTGGCCGACGCCTACCACTGGAACAGCACGACCGCCCCCGTGGTCGAGAAGGATGGCGAGGGCAGGTGGTTCGTGGCCTACGACGGCAGCCGCGAGACATTCCCGGACCGGGCCGTGGCCGACGCCTACGCCGCGACCCTGGGCTACCGCGCCGAGCCCTGCACTGAGGCGCTGTACCGCCGCGTCAAGCACGAGGGCTACGACGCCCACGGCAGGAACTCGTACGGGTTTGCCAAGAGCGGCCGCCTCTACGACGTCGTCGAGCGCGACGCGGCCTGATCCCTGGCCCCACCCCGCGCCCCGGCAATCCCGCCGGGGCGTTCTCGATTCAGGGATCTCCGCCATGGACGCTGACACCTCCGAGACCTTCAACGCCGGCCCCTACCAGGCCTATCGCGCCGAGGACGGGAAGATCGACATCTACGATTCCGACGAGCACCTGTTCGCCCTGCCGGCGGGCTTCCCGGCCGAGTTCGTGCGGACGGTCGCCAAGGCCATGGACACCGCCTACGAGCGCGGCCGCGTCTCCGGGCAGGTCTCCAAGGCCTACGAGATCCGCCAGGCCCTGATGATGCTGTGAGCCGGGTCTCCATCACCGTCGCGGGTCGCCCCTGGGCGATCCGCTTCGCCATCTGGGCGGTCGCCAACGACGGCGGCCGCATCGTCGTTTCGGTCGACCTTCTCGCCCCCTGAGGGATCCATGATCATCGAGCTCGTTCCCCTCGACGATGGGCTGTACGACGGCACCGCAGTCGGCCTGCTGGACGGCCAGCCCCTCGTCTACGTCGAGCGCACGGCGCACGTCGGCGGCCAGGCGCTCGCCCACGGCGACATCGCCGTCGCCCTCGTCGAAGCCGTCAACGTCGCCGCCTCCCGCATCCTCGGACCGGAGTGGTCGAAGCCGTTGGCGCAGGTCACTGGGCTGAACGCGCGCACGTGCAACCGGGACAGGATACAGCGGTGGGGGCTACCCCCCTGGGTCCTCGTCCTGCTCGCCCGGGGCGCCGCCTCCGAGCACCCTCGCGCCATGGGCCACATGCTCATGGCCGTCGCGTCCCTGCGCGGCGGCATCGCGGAGCTCAAGCACGGCGCCCGGGTCGACGCGGTCGTCGGCAGGAAGGCGCGCGCCATCGTAGAGGAGGCCAGCGAGCTCATCGAGTGGGCGCGAAAACAGCGCCGCCTCCCCGGATCACAGGATCCAGAGACGGAATCTTAACCCGCCCCGCGTACAGTCCCACTCCCCAGCGTCGGTTCTCACCGGCGCATCGGACCAAGGAACACCGATGACCCTCGACCCTCAACGGGTTGCAGAGGCGCGTCTTTCGCTGCGCCTGCAGACGCCCCCCGCCGTCACGCTCCCCAACGCCCCGCCGGACCTCGACGCCCTCTACAAGGGCCAGGGTTTCGCGTGGAACTCGCCGTTCCTCGACTGCCGCGCGTGGGCGATGCAGGTCGAGACGAGGGCCCTGCCGCCCCTCCTCGTGGCCCTGCTGGAGCCCCTGCGGGAGAACCCCACGGCCGACGACGTCAATTCGGCGGCGGAGTGCGCCGAGCGGTACGAGCTCGACGACGGGCTCTCCACGGACGTCCAGTGGGCCTGCGTCCAGATCGCCCGACGCCTCCGGTTCGTGGGCGCTTTCATGGGGCACTACGTCTGCACGTGCATGGCGTATCACGCCGTGAGCGTCACGGCGTCGGGGCAGCATGACGACGCTATCCTGTTCCTGATGCTCACGACCGCGGCGGTGCTCAGGGAGGTCGGCCACCTGCAGGTCGCCGACGTCTACGACCCGGCGAAGGACGCCGACATCGCGAAGTTGCGCGCGATGATCGGCCCGGACATGGAGCGCGACGCCGGCGTCGTCGAGTTCTGGCGCGAGCTCCGCCTCACGGACGCCCAGGCTGCAGCAGGGGCGGACGAGCTTCGGGGCGCGGTCCGGGACGACACCGGCCTGGACCCCCGAGACGAGGATTTCGATCACGACCGCGCGAACCGCGTCGTGGCAGACCTCCTGAACGAGGGGCGGCCGGCGGCTGCCGAGGAGCCCGGGATCACGGTGCTTCGGTCCGTGGCCCACCTGCCGGGCTCGGCCAGGGATGGGCAAAAGAACTCGTCGGGCAGCACGCCGCGGTCGGAGTTCTCCGGCATCGCGGGCGAGCGCCTGCGGTGCCTGCCCCTGCGCGACCTGTCCGAGACCAGGGCGGCGCTGGTGGCGCGGCATCCCCACGCCGCCCGGCAGATCGACCGGATCCTCGGCAACGCCGTCGGCCGGCCGTTCGCCAAGCTGCCCCCGACTCTGCTCGTCGGCCCCCCGGGCGCCGGCAAGACCAGGCTCGCCACGGACATCCTCACGTGCATGGGGCTGCCCAGCATCGTCTACGCCTGCGCCGGCGTCGCGGACGCCTCGTTCGCCGGGACGAGCCGCCAGTGGGGCACGGGGCGCGGTTGCGTGCCCATACAGGAGGCGAAGAGGCACCGGCTGGCGACGTGCGGGATCGTGCTCGACGAGGCCGAGAAGTGTGGCGAAAGCCGGCACAACGGGAACCTCCAGGATGCGCTCCTGGCAATGCTCGACCACGGGGACCGCTACTTCGACCCCTACGTCGAGTCGGTCGTCGACCTGTCGGGGTTCACGTTCCTGGCGACCGCCAACGGCCGGGCCGGGCTCACCGCCGCGCTGCTGGACCGATTCGTCGTCATAGACGTCCCCACGCCCGGGCGAGAGCACGTCCCGGCGCTGGTCGACGGGATCCTCGTCGACGTCCGCCGGGAACGGGGCCTGAACTTCGACTGGTGTCCCGAGCTCGATGGCGAGGAGCTCGCCGCCGTGCAGCAGGCCTGGCGCCCGGGCAGCATCCGGTCGCTCCGCCGTCTCGTCGAGGCCATCCTGGCCACGCGCGAGACCCTGGCCCCGCGGCACTGAGGGGAGGCCGTCATGACGATCTCCCTCATCCCGGCCGTGCGCCCGGAGCGCCTGCTGTTCATCAACCGCAAGCTGGTGACCAACAGGATCGACCTGAGGCAGGTGAACGAGGCGGCCGCCGCCGCGGCGGTCCTGTTCACTTACCAGCTGGAGCGCGAGCTCCTCGAAGGGCTGATCGAGCCCGAGCTCGCGGTCAGGAAGGCGGGCGTGCTCTGCCGGGCGGCGTGTTTCACGCACCCGGACCGCACGGGAGGCCAGCCGTGACGGACGTCTACTACAACCGCCGGAAGTGGATGTGGTCGCTGCGTGAGCGCGGCCGCGTCGTCGGCTACGCGGATCAGGTCTGCATGCGCGACGTGACCCTTGTCGTGAGCCTGCCGGGTGTCATGCGCGTCCGCCGCTCCGGCCAGCGCGCTGTCTGTGCATTCGCCCGCGGCACGGTGGTCGACGAGACCTGGGACTGGGACAGCAAGGGCGAGGGCCTCGGGTTCGACGCGGACATCCACGACTCGTTCGTGAATTTCGATGGCCGGGGAGTGGCGGGGTGCCAGAGGCTGCTGCTGCCGGCCGTGGGCCCGGTATGGGCATGGGGGCTCCAATGGCTCTGAGACAGCGCTACCCCGGCCGCCTGCCAGCCGACCTGTACCGCCTGAGCCAGGCGCCCCTCTTGGACGAGTGGCTCCTCGAACCGGACGACCGGTCCGCGGACGGGGCGGTGCTCACCGGGATCATCAGCGGGCACCCCCAGTACCCCGATGGCAGCAGGGTGACGACGTCGGCCATCCAGATGATCGAAGACGAGCCGGCTGGCAATTTCGGAGGCTGGGCGTGGTGCTATGCGTGGGGCCTCATCAGACTGGGGCGGTGCATCGACATCCACTACAGCAGGGGAGTCCAGCTATGAGGTTTCGCCGTCCGTCGCACGCGGAGATCGCCGAGCGCAACCGCAGCCGGGCCAGGGACGAGGACCTCCTCGCCTCCGGCTGGACGCCGTCTCCGGAGCAACTCGCCGACGCGCCCTACATCGACCAGTACGAGGAGACTACGTACCCGAGGAGCGACAAGCCCTGCCTCCGGGGGAACGTCACCGGGCACCCGCGCCTCGGCAGCACGTACGTGTGGACGTCGCCCATCATCGCCCGCGGTGAAGGATGGGTCAGGACCGAGGGTCGGTTCTACCGCTTGGGCGAGCCGGTCCCCACCCTGGCGCCCGAGCCCGAGCCCGAGCCGGAGGCTGTGCCCTACACGCCGCCGTCGGACGAGGAGGTCGACGCGCTGCTCGACAGCCTGCCTCGATACGGCGAGGACGACCTCGACCTCGACCCGTGGGGCATCTGACACCCACGGTGTCGAAACGTTCGCGCCGGTGTCGGATGGCCTGAAATCCAGGGCGCCGGTGTCAAACCGCATGCGGGAGTGACGGGCCGCATGCGATCGGGCCCCAAAATGACAAACCGCATGCGGGGCGGCCGCAGAGCGACCCCGCGGGGGCGCACGTAGCAAGCGTCAACAAGAGTTTTCGGATGCGTACCCTGATTTCCCTGGCCGCCCTCCTGGCGGCCGGAACGGCGACGGCTGCCCCCATGGACGAGCCTCGCTGGCATGCCGGCACGACGGAGCGCCGGGGGCACGACGAGTTGACGACGTCGCTGTCATTCGAGCGGACCGGCCCCAACGAATGGGCGGTCTCGGCGCGCTGCGAAACGCGGGACACCCGGACCGGGAAGTGGCGCGCCCGGACCGGCGAGGGGGCGGCCGCGCGGTCGATGGGGCTGATCCTGATCGACGCCGGGGCGGTCGGCTGTATAGTCCTGAACGAGCGCGGCATGGAGGTATTCGGGACCGCCCCGGGCTGCGCGCAGGGGACCGTCGACATCGGGACGGGGACTAACCCGCCCGGCGCCGCAGGTCCTCGCGGATCAGGACCAGCGCCAGGGCGGCGGGGTCGGCCTGGGCGGCGCCGTAATTCGCCGGCGTCGACGTGCGGCCGGCGTCGCGGGGGTGCAAGTCTCCGGGCAGCCGGTAGACGGCGCAGAATACGGCAAGGGCGGGATCCATGCGGAGCCATGCCCGAGACTCCACCGCCAGCTCGTCGGTCTGGGCTTCGGTGAGGATGCGGCAAGAGCGGCCGCGCTGCTCCCACGCAATGAGGTTCTCGACGACGTCGTCGCCGAGTAGGTCGAGGGCATTCATGTCGTTGTCCGGGAAGGGTGGAATTCGGCTGGTCTGCTTCTGGGCAAGGATGCATCGAAGCGGACGCAATGCCCGCGCTTACTCGCCCTCCGGACGGCAAAGCGTCATCCTTCCGCTCAGATGTCCCGCCCTTGATACATCT